>NZ_QTNF01000003.1:0-296869 GCF_003603455.1 Bacteroides sp. AM37-9
ATGATATACTGCGTATCGGTGATTTTCATTTCACGCATATACTCCTGCGCAAGCTGTACCATCTTTCCGTCTGTCAATTTGGGCGCATCCACTGCCGAATAACTTAACGCAATATGTCCGACTGGCTTCTTCAAATCGGGATTCATCCCGGTCTGCATACAGAAGCTGCGGATTATATCGCCCCGGCTTTCAGTCAGAACCCCGTCCGCATGAAGCAAAACCGCCTGTTCCTTGCCAAGCACATAGTTCACACAGCCCTTAAAACCGCTTCCCTTTTTTATTTTTCCAATCATCCGACAAATGGTTTATGATTTCAATAATTCTGTTTTTGAGCTTCACCAGTTCCACCGCCACCAGTGCGAAACCTCCGGCATTCGCCCGGTGCGCCAACTGGTTGATGTTGTTGGCTTCCCCTGCCAGTTTGCGGATGGTGTCCGCATCCTGCCTGTTCAACCGGGGTATGACCTCTGCCGAAACAACCGCCTGCCTTACATACTCACTGACACACAACCCGGCTTCCCCGGCTCGCTTTCTGATGGCGTAATACTGCAACTCGGTCAGTTTCGTACTGACAACCCGTTGCTGCTTCTCTATCCGTTTCTTTGCCGGACGTCCCCCCGGCTTGTCCTTTATACTCGTCATGGTTTTTTACGTTTGAATGGTGTCTTAAAAATTGCGACCAACGGGAGAAATTTTCTTTGCGGTGAGCAAAGCAAGGTAGTTTCGGTTTACCGAAACATAACCTTGCTCTCCCTATGAAACCGCCAACCGCTGGCAATCCTGCCGGATTAAATGCCCCTGCCTCTCTTTTGTTTTTGGACGGCACATTGTCCGATTTTCTGCTTTATTTCCTGTACTTGGCTGGCTGCGTTTTTCTGTTCCTGCTTCCTGCCGCACAGGTAATCGTTCAAGTCCGAATACCCTCTGTAATTGTGTGAGAAGTCACGCACACGGTAGGAGTATTCCAATTCGATAGCCCGTGTTGCCTTATACCCTGTCTCATCATTGTCAAGCATACAGTGGATGCGTTCATACGGGGATAGCACGTCAATGGCTTTCGGCACATTGACAGTCGAGTTAAGAATAACATAGTCCTGCCTGTCAAGGTCAGGCATGGTCGGACAGTTCTTCATCCGGAGTGTAAGGAAAGAGAGGTAGTCCATGAATCCCTCGAATACCAGACACTTCTCTCTCGGCTCTCCCTGCTGCCGTATATGGGTGATGTCTTTCGGGGCAATGCAGCCTTTGAAAAAGGAATTGCGAACCTCGTAACCTCCTGCCATGTTCGGGAACCCGATAGCAAAGAACGGCTTCCCGTTATTGGTAAAATGAAGTTCCTTACATTCTCTTTTTGCCAGCTCAATATTGATACCCCGTCCCTGCAAATAACGGAGCAATGCCGGATGAGTTAAGTCCCGGACTTCCAAATGTTGGAAACTTGGTTCTGTCCTACACTGGGGAAAAGAAAAACTGACTGGGCGAACATTCGGGGTCTGCTCTTCTATCCTCTTTAAAAGGTAGGGAAGACTGTCGGAAAAATAAAGTTCCTTTGCCAAGGCGATGATGTTGCCGCCTTTTCCTGCGCCAAAATCATACCAAAGATTGCGGTCTGTATTCACCTTAAAGGACGCTTCGTGTTCCTCTCTTAACGGTGATTTGTACCATAAACCGTTACCCTGCCGCTTGACAGGCGAATAACCTAAACTATGCAGATAATCTGCAATGGATATTTGTTTCACATCTTCGATGTTCATAATATTTTCTTTTTGGGGATTAAAAAATCGTTGAAAAGTGCGCCAGTCCTGTTTAGTCCGTCATATATATACCCGTACCATACTAAACCTGCCTGCTGTCGATACCGGGAAACAGACAGTCCGTTCCGTTTATATATACACCCGGACTAAACCAAACCGACTTTTAATAATGAAAATCGGGATTGTAGCGATAGCCCTTACCCTCTTTCACAATCATGCGCTTGTTCACAAGGAACTTGTTAAGCGACACAAGGACATTGCGTCCACGCTCGTAACCTATACTTGCGTAACCTTGTTTCAATGCCGCTATCACATTGGAATAGCCTTGTACAACCTGCTTGCCGAAACCGTTCTCCAATGCTTCCCGGTGCTGCTGTTCCATCAGCTCTGTAAGCGGAAAGTTCCTGTCTTGCTTGGGTTGTTGGAATACATAACCGTCCATGACTTCGGGCAAAGCGTTGTCATTGATGCGAAATGCGAACGGGTCAAACTCACGGTCACGTATATGCATCGCCTTTACTTCGCTTATATTGCCGTCCTGCGTGCTTTTCGTGATTTGCAGGACGGTTTCAGCTTTGTTGTTCAGCTCTGTACCAATATGTCCTCTTGTGTTATCATCCCCCTTGTTCAAATGCAGTACGGTGTGAATATGCAGGTTATACCCACTTGACCAGCGCATCAAAAGGTTGATTAGGTCGGTCGATTCGCTCGGACTGTTGATGTCGTACATCAAATCACGGATTCCGTCAATGATGAGCAACCCCACATCGGGCATATTCTCCAACATATAGCCAATTATCTGCTTACGTTTGTCGGGGGTCTGCTCCCTTAACACAATGAAAACAAAATCATCCACATCCTTATCGGTCGGCAGTCCGGCAAGGCGCAAAATGCGTTCCATGACCTTATGGCAATGGTACTTGCTCTGCTCGGTATCAACATAGAGAATTTTGCGCTTGTTCGGTGGCAGATATGCCGAATACTTTAGAACCTCGTCATTCTTCAATGCAGCCGCAACAATGGCGGAAATGTTGAATGTCTTTTTGCTCTTGGCTTTGCCTGTGGATGCGCTGAAATTGCCCAATGTGCCGATAGTAGAACCGTTCACCCAAAGAATTTCGGGCGGTACTTCATAAGTGTCCGTCACCTTTAGACGAATGGTTTTCCAAAGGGCTGCAAAATCTTCTTTCGTCATGGCTGTGCCTTGTCCGATTTCCTCTTTCTTCTTGTTTTCCATAGCCATTATTTCTTTAGAGGACGGTTAAGGATATACTTCTGCGCTTCCTGCTCTATCTGCGCCTGCGTCTTCACCGGGTTCTGACGCAACCATGCTTCCAGTTCAGTTTTTTCAAAGTAAAGCATTTTGCCCTGCGGCTTGTAATGGGGTATCAAGTTACCCGAAGTCAGCTTGTACAGGTAACTTTTAGAAAGGTTCAAGAACCTGCTCGCTTCATCGAAGCTAAGCACATTCTTTGAAAGGAACAACATCTTTTCGAGTTCGGAAACTCTTAACTCCAAGTCTTTTTCCATATCGTTTGGGAATTTAGGTGAAACAATATGAAGGTGCGCACCCTCGTCTTTTGTGTTAACGGGGGCAAAGTTAAGAGGTTGAAAATGAAGTCTAATTGACCTTTGTTTGAGCGTTCAATCTATGCTCAACCTTTTTGCAGTTGTTTGATGTATTTGTCTATGATTTCATATCCTTTCGGATAGATGTTCTTCGCCTGGTCTGTCGCACTCGACAAGTCAGTACGTGTAAGCGGTTCTCCTTTTATCTTCTTCAATATCAACTTGTTGTTTGCTATAACTGACTGCCACTCATAAACGATGTAGTTATAACAGCTGAGTTGCATCATTAGGTAAGCCAACAGACGGGTATTATTAACTTTCAATACACCGTCCAACTTACAGTTGAAAAAATCGGTAAGTATTTTGGTGCTGACAGTAGTAGTAAACATATTCGCTTCGTTCACACATTCAGTCAGAAGTTTGATTTCATTGGCTTTCAAAGTGGATTTGAAGGGATTGCTTTTACCCACAATTTTGGCTGGAGTGGTTTCTACACTTTCATCTTTTTCTTTTGGCAAGACTTGTTCTTGGGGGGCAATAGAATCTGTATAGTATTTGCTTTCCTGTTCTTGCAGAAAGTACAAATACTTAGAAAGTACCACAAGGCTAACAATGATGGAAAAATAGGGAAGTCGTTCATCATAGCAAGACGGTTCATGCAAATATGCGTCCATATCAAAATCAGAACAGCGGAAAACGATGTACTTTTTCCTCTCATTAGAGTTTAAGTCCTCAAAATAACCGCTTTCCCACAAAAAATCGGGAACATCCATATCCTGTACAATATCACGCACGACACGGTATTTTTGCTGAATGGCTACTATATTTTCGGTAACACGGAAAATTTCCTGTCGCAAATAATCCTTTAGCTGAGCCTGTGTCAGATATTCACGCTTTAAAAATAGTGCATCAACCTTAGTTTTATAGCCATGCGATACGCAACTATCTAATATCTTCTGTATCTCTCTGAAATTGGTTTCTATATGATTTTCCATAACTGTACCTTATATAAATTTGTTCTCAGATACAAATATAAGGTGGAAATCGCATTTTCCGAGAAAACATCAGCAATAATAAGACAGAAAAGAACGCATAAGAGTTAAGAAATCATAAAGATGAAAGGATGAAAACCACAAAAGTACACTCTATTCTTGTTTTTGTCGCTCAGTACACATTTAGTACGCCTTACAGAAAGAGAAAACCCTGATAATCAGTCGATTATCAGGGTTTATTTGTACCCAGACCCGGGGTCGAACCGGGATGGAAGTGAATCCACTGGTGTTTGAGACCAGCGCGTCTACCGATTCCGCCATCTGGGCGCATACTTGATTTCTCAATTGCGGTGCAAAGATACGACATTATTTTGATTCCACAATAGTTTGGCAAAAAAAAGGAGAAAAAAATAATAAAACATATCTTAAACACTTCTCTATTCAGAGAATAAACCGTACATTAGCAGAAACTTTAAAATAGAGTCACTATCATGACAAACCAGGATAATTATTGCGTGATTATGGGTGGCGGCATTGGAAGCCGCTTCTGGCCGTTTAGCCGCAAAACATTGCCCAAACAATTCTTAGATTTCTTCGGAACGGGCCGTTCACTTTTACAACAGACTTTCGACCGATTCCAAAAGGTTATCCCAACAGAAAATATTTTCATCGTTACCAATGCAATGTATGCGGACTTAGTGAAGGAACAATTGCCCGAAGTGAACGAAGAACAGATTCTGCTGGAACCCGCAAGACGAAATACCGCTCCGTGTATAGCATGGGCCGCTTACCACATCCGGGCACTGAACCCGAACGCCAATATCGTAGTCGCTCCTTCAGACCATTTAATATTAAAAGAGGATGAGTTTCTTGCCGCTATCGAAAAAGGACTTGATTTTGTTTCACGCTCGGAAAAGCTACTGACATTAGGTATTAAACCCAATCGCCCGGAAACAGGGTACGGATATATACAAATAGACGAACCCGCAGGAGAAAACTTCTATAAAGTAAAAACATTCACAGAGAAACCGGAACTGGAATTAGCTAAAGTATTCGTAGAGAGCGGAGAATTTTATTGGAATTCCGGCCTATTTATGTGGAATGTAAATACAATCATCAAAGCAAGTGAAGATTTACTGCCTGAATTAGCTTCCAAACTGGCACCGGGAAAAGATATTTATGCCACCGACAAGGAGAAAGCATTCATCGAAGAAAACTTCCCAGCATGTCCTAATGTATCCATCGACTTCGGCATTATGGAGAAAGCGGATAATGTGTATGTATCATTAGGAGATTTTGGCTGGTCCGATCTTGGAACTTGGGGATCACTTTATGATTTATCGGAAAGAGACCCGGAAGGCAATGTTACGCTGAAGTGCCATTCACTTATATATAATAGTAAAGATAATATGGTAGTACTTCCGAAAGGCAAACTGGCCGTTATCGATGGACTGGAAGGATTTCTGATAGCCGAATCGGACAACGTTCTTTTGATTTGCCGCAAAGATGAAGAACATGCCATCCGTAAATATGTAAACGACGCCCAAATGCAACTGGGCGATGATTTCATTTAATAACACGCAACCTGACGCCGGAGCCAAAACCGGATAAGACCATACAAATAGTGAACGGTGAACAAACCGCATAATTGATTGCAGAGAGTTCACCGTTCACTGTTTATAATCGAAAAACTTTGTGTGTCTTTAAATAATCATGAGTCTCTAAATAATCTCTATTCCCTGCTCCTTGCAAAGTTGCAGTCCCAGATCTTTCAATCTGAACTTCTGAATCTTTCCACTACCCGTCATCGGGAATTCATTCACAAAGAAAATATATTTCGGAATCTTATAACGGGATATCTTATTTCTGCAGAAATCACGTACATCGGCTTCCTGCATTTGTACTCCTTCCTGCAAAATAATAAATGCTCCGACTGCCTCACCATACTTTTTAGAAGGAATACCAGCTACTTGAACATCTTTCACTCCGTCAAGCTTATAAAGAAACTCTTCTATTTCGCGCGGATAAATATTCTCGCCACCACGAATAATCATATCTTTGATACGTCCGGTAATCCGATAATTTCCATCTTCATCCTTAATACCCAAGTCGCCGGAATGCAAGAAGTTGTTTTCATCAAGCACTTCCGCCGTTGCTTCCGGATTCTTATAATATCCTTTCATGGTATTATAACCACGGTTACACATTTCACCTTGTACCCCAACCGGACATTCTTCACCTGTTTCAGGATCAATCACTTTCACCTCCGTAAATTCGAAATCATGTCCTACCGTATTACAACGTACATCGAACGGATCATCAATACGGGTGGCCGTCATACCGGGAGCGGCTTCTGTCAATCCGTAGACACTAGTCACCTTCATATACATTTTCTCTTCTACCTGCTTCATTAGTTCGACAGGACACAGCGAACCCGCCATAATACCTGTACGAAGACAAGACATATCAAAGAGATCGAACATCGGATGATGCAACTCGGCGATAAACATAGTCGGCACACCATAAAGAGCCGTACAACGTTCTTTATGAATAGAGGCCAGCACAACCAACGGGTCGAAACGTTCTACCATCACTTGTGTACAACCATGAGTCAGACAGTTCATGGTAGCCAATACTACCCCAAAACAATGGAACAACGGAACGCAACAACAAAGTTTGTCATCTGCCGTGAACTTCATGTGTTCCCCCGTCAGAAATCCATTATTGGCGATATTATAATGTGTCAGCATCACCCCTTTCGGAAAACCGGTAGTGCCCGACGTATATTGCATATTTACCACATCGTGACAATCCACTTTGCTTTTTAGTTCGTTCAAACGGTCATCTTCCACATTATCTCCCAACAGCAGGATCTCCGTTGTATTATACATACCACGATGTTTTTCCTGACCTACATATACTACATTTCGCATATATGGAAAGCGTTCGCTCTTTAAATGTCCACGCTCACAAGTCTTCAATTCAGGAAGCATCGTGTATGTCATCTGCACAAAATCACTATCCTTCTCACCATTCACAATACAAAGCGTATGCATATCCGAGTTCTGGCAAAGATACTCCAATTCCGATTGCTTGTAGTTCGTATTCACTGTAACATATACCGCACCAATCTTCGCGCAGGCATATAGCAATGTCAACCAATCGGGAACATTAGCCGCCCAGATACCCACATGAGTACCACGTTCCACACCAATGGCAATAAGCCCTTTTGCCATATCATCCACACGACGGTTCAACTGACTCCAGGTAAAACGGAGATTTCGGTCGGAATATACGATATATTCCTTATCGGGAGTCTCTTCAGCCCAGTGTTCCAGCCACTGCCCCAAAGTACGATCAAATAATTGCATGTAATTATACTTAAGTCTTGGTTCCTACTATTTCATTAAATCGGTGTGTAAACTACTGCCAGGATTTTTGCAGCCTGTCCCTCATAAGCATGTACATGATGAGGAACAATGGAATCATAATAAATACTATCACCCTCTTCCAGCAGATAGGTGTTCTTGCCATAGCTGATTTCCATGATACCTTCCATAACCATGATAAACTCTTCTCCTTCATGAGAAGAAAGCACGAAGTCAGTATCTTGCGTCGGCATCACATCGATAATAAACGGTTCCATGTGACGGTCCGCCTTTGACTTGGACAACGAGTGATATTCCATGTGTTTGCGAGAGTGAATCGCATTATTGGAAAAACTGATCGCATCTTTGGCTTCTTTCTTACGGCATACGACCGGTCCGACTTCATCCTGATCATCAAGGAAAGTACCCAGACGTACTCCCAACACACGCGCAATCTTAATCAGCGGTGCGAGAGAAGGTATATCAATGTTATTCTCAATACGTTCAACCTGTTCGATAGCCAAACCTGAACGTTGCGCCAACTCTTCTATGCTTATTGATTTATCTTCGCGGAGGGCTTTAATTTTCTCGCCAACAATCTTACTTGTATCCATTTTGAAAGCATTTTAGTTATCAAAGGTGATAAATTATAATAATTAAGCTGCAAAAATAGCAAAATCTTTAGATGAACACAATTATAACCGAAGAAAATACGACTATCAGGAAGAAAAAGAAGAAACTAAAAAAAAGCCGTTCCTCTATCATGAGGAACGGCTTTAAATCTTTTCGCGACAAGTAGATTACTTACGCAAACCGAGCTCTTTAACAATAGCACGATATCTTTCGATATCTCTTGCTTTCAGGTAGTCGAGTAAGCGACGACGCTTACCTACCAACATTGTTAACGCTCTTTCAGTACTATAATCTTTTCTGTTGAGCTTCATGTGCTCAGTCAGGTGAGAAATACGGTAGGAAAACAATGCCACTTGGGCCTCAGCTGAGCCGGTGTCAGTGTTAGACTTTCCGTACTTTCCGAAGATTTCTTGCTTTTTAGCAGCGTCTAAATACATAATTCTTAGAATTTTAATTGATAAATTATTCTTTTGAGCGTGCAAAGATAGGCATTATCTTTATATCACACAACGATTTACAAGAAAAAATTGCTATCATTGCGCATATTTCTAATCCTATTTTCGTACCTTTGCAGCCAAATAATAGGTATTATATGCAAAATATTCGAAACATTGCAATCATTGCCCATGTTGACCATGGGAAAACAACGCTGGTTGACAAGATGCTATTGGCCGGAAATTTATTCCGCAGCAACCAAAATAGTGGTGAACTTATCCTGGATAACAACGATTTGGAACGTGAACGTGGTATAACGATTCTCTCCAAAAACGTATCCATCAATTACAACGGTACAAAAATTAATATTATTGATACTCCGGGACACAGCGACTTCGGTGGTGAAGTAGAACGTGTATTGAATATGGCCGATGGCTGTATTCTGTTGGTAGATGCCTTCGAAGGTCCGATGCCACAGACTCGTTTCGTACTGCAAAAAGCGCTCGAAATCGGTTTGAAACCCATTGTGGTAGTTAATAAGGTAGATAAACCTAACTGCCGCCCGGAAGAAGTTTACGAGATGGTTTTCGACTTGATGTTCAGCTTGAACGCAACGGAAGATCAGTTGGACTTCCCCGTGATTTACGGTTCCGCCAAAAACAACTGGATGAGCACCGACTGGCAACAACAAACTGACAGCATCACTCCGCTACTGGATTGTATCGTCGAAAACATTCCGGCACCGCAACAGTTGGAAGGTACTCCCCAGATGTTGATTACTTCTCTGGATTATTCTTCTTATACCGGTCGTATTGCCGTAGGTCGCGTACATCGTGGTACATTAAAAGAAGGTATGAATATAACGCTTGTGAAACGTAACGGCGATATGTTCAAGAGCAAAATTAAAGAACTCCATGTTTTCGAAGGTTTAGGCCGTGTGAAAACAAATGAGGTTTCTTCCGGTGACATCTGCGCGCTGGTAGGTATTGACGGATTCGAGATTGGAGATACAGTTTGTGATTTCGAAAGTCCGGAAGCACTGCCACCCATCGCAATTGACGAACCGACCATGAGTATGTTGTTTGCTATCAACGATTCTCCTTTCTTCGGTAAGGATGGTAAGTTTGTGACTTCACGCCACATCCACGACCGTCTGATGAAGGAACTCGACAAGAACCTGGCCCTCCGCGTAAGAAAGAGTGAAGAAGACGGTAAATGGATTGTTTCCGGCCGTGGTGTACTCCACCTTTCTGTATTGATTGAAACAATGCGCCGCGAGGGATATGAATTGCAGGTAGGTCAGCCACAGGTTATCTTCAGAGAAATCGACGGTGTGAAATGCGAACCGATTGAAGAGTTGACCATCAACGTACCGGAAGAATATTCCAGCAAGATTATTGATATGGTTACCCGCCGTAAAGGTGAAATGGTAAAGATGGAAAATACAGGCGAACGCATCAATCTTGAATTCAATATGCCTTCACGCGGTATCATCGGTTTGCGTACCAATGTACTGACGGCTTCTGCCGGTGAAGCCATTATGGCACACCGTTTCAAAGAATATCAGCCGCACAAAGGAGAAATTGAACGTCGTACCAATGGTTCTATGATTGCTATGGAAAGCGGAACAGCTTTTGCTTACGCCATCGACAAATTACAGGATCGCGGTAAGTTCTTTATTTTCCCGCAGGACGAAGTCTATGCAGGACAAGTAGTAGGCGAGCACTCTCACGACAACGACTTGGTTATCAACGTAACCAAATCGAAGAAGCTGACGAATATGCGTGCTTCCGGTTCGGATGACAAAGTACGTCTGATTCCGCCTATCCAGTTCTCACTTGAAGAGGCACTGGAATATATTAAGGAAGACGAATATGTAGAAGTTACTCCAAAGGCAATGCGTATGCGTAAAGTGATTTTGGACGAAATCGAACGTAAACGTGCCAACAAGAACTAACCATTCTTTCATTATATTATAATAGAAATCCCGGTGAAACGCAGTGTTTTACCGGGATTTTATTTTTTTCTGCAGTATGGCACGTATTACTAATACAACAACAATCCTACCACACCCGCCAGACAAATCAACAGGATAGGGTGAAGATTCCATTTCCATGTAACCAAAAAGGCTGCCGCAAAAATACCGATACTTTTATAGTCCATAAAATTTTCTCTATTCATCATAAGTAATGCAGCCGAAGCAATCAGAGCAACCGACATAGGTAGCAGTCCGGACATAGCCGCCTTAATATACTTGTTATCCTTACACTTCGCAAAGAAATAAGAAATGAGCAACACCAGAATAAAAGAAGGTAAACAAACCGCTACCGTAGCTAGCACCGCTCCCCACACGCTTTGCGTTACCGCATACCCTACATAAGTAGCACTATTGATACCAATCGGCCCCGGAGTCATTTGCGAAATCGCCACCACATCCGTAAACTGTTGGGGAGTCAGCCAATGATGAATATCCACTATCTCATGTTGAATAAGGGAAAGCATCGCATATCCACCTCCAAAACCGAACATACCTATTTTAAGATACACCCAAAGTAACTGCAAATATATCATACCTCTTTATTCATTATTTTTTCTTTCAACCACAATGTATATACCAATCCTCCCAGAATTCCTGCCAATACAATATAAATAGGAGACAGTCCAAACTGCCAAATCAAAAGAGTAGCTATGGCAGGAGCAACCAACTGAAGGTATTTCAGTTTCAGAGCTCTTACAGCAGAAATACAAGGAAACAAAATCAACGCTACCACGGCAGGACGTATTCCATTAAAGATGCGAATCATCACCTCATTATCTTGAAACCGTGCAAAAAACATGGCTATCAGCATCATAATAACAAAGGAGGGAAGAATCGTAGCCAAAGCACATACCAGGCTCCCGCCCACTTTATACAACTTATATCCTACAAAAATAGAAATATTCACAGCAAATACACCCGGTAGTGACTGCGTCAAGGCAAACATCTCCATGAATTCTTCCTTACTCATCCACTGTTTGGCAACGATCTCCCGTTCAATTAACGGAATCATGGCATAACCGCCACCAATAGTAAACATTCCAATCTTCGCAAACGTCACGAACAATTTCAAATACTCTAATACCATTCCTACTTTCTAATTTTCCGATATTTTCTATTTACTGTCTAATAAGTCCTTTAGTCACATCATATTCAACCCGATAGCTACGCCCCTTCACTGTTTTAAAAGAAAGAGTCTTATCAGCATACTTTATCACACAGTTTCCTCCCGCATTGGAATGAACCACAGCTTCTTTCAGCTGATTATTCTCCCAAACCATAGCCACTTCAAAATTCCCCTTTGCACAGATACCACTGACAGAGCCTTCCTTCCATGCATCCGGCAAAGCAGGCAGCAACTGAATAAAACCCATATGACTTTGAAGCAACATCTCGGTAATACCGGCTGTTCCGCCAAAGTTTCCGTCAATCTGGAAAGGCGAATGTGTATCCCACAAATTATCCAGCGTACCGTTCTTCAACAAATTGCCAAACAAGGTATAAGCATGATTACCATCATGCAAACGCGCCCATTGATTCAACTTCCAGCCCATGCTCCAACCGGTAGCCCCGTCACCACGATGCACCAGTACTACTTTAGCGGCTTTCGCCAGTTCGGGAGTGGTGACCGGAGAAACCGTATGCCCAGGATGCAGTCCGAACAAATGATTCACATGCCGATGCTCGTCTTTCGGATCATCAATATCTACCGACCATTCCATCAACTGACCATACCGCCCTATTTTATAAGGAACGAGATTGGCAAGCACATGCTCCCACTGCTTACGTTCTTTCTTATCTACGCCCAACACTTTACTCGCCTCGATTGCATCCAGCAAAATCTCACGTACAACGGCATGTACAAAGGTAGCACCCTGATCGATAGGGCCATGCTCCGGCGAAGTAGATGGAGCAGCCGTATATGTTCCATCCGGTTTATGCCACAAATAATCGACAGCAAAGTCCGCACTACTTTTTATCAACTCATACCCCGTTTCTTTCAGGAATTTCAGATCTCTTGTATAATCATAATACTCCCAAATATGAGTAGCCAACCAGGGACCTGCCATAGGATTGAAGTTCCACGACATATCCTGACTTTCCAACGGAGTGGTAAATCCGAATATATTGCCAGAAATAGATGCCGTCCATCCTCTGGCACCGAAATAAGATTTCGCGGTCTTTTCACCTGGTTTTACCAGCGTACGAATGAAATCGACCAATGGAAGCATACATTCATTCAGGTTGGTGGAGCAAGCTGGCCAATAATTCATCTGAATATTGATATTATTATGATAGTCCACACGCCACGGTCCATCGACATTATTATGCCAGATACCCTGCAAATTCGCCGGCATATTGCCCGGACGGGAACTTGAAATCAACAGATAGCGGCCGAATTGAAAATATAATTCTTCCAGATCATAATCCGGCTGTCCTGCCCGGTAGTTTTTCAAGCGCTGGGGAGTCGGCAGATTTCTTCCCTTGATCGCCGGATTCAGGTTCAATTTAACCCGGTTGAACAAAGCAGCATAATCATTGTAATGCTGACTAAACAAAGCAGTATACCCCTGTGACACTGCGTTATTCATCCATTCCTTGGTTGTTTCTTCCGGCTTGACACCCACATACGTCTTCGGATCTTTAAAATCCGGATCAAAGTTAGGTTTATAATCAGTATCAGCCGTAATATAAAACACAACTTCATCCGCACCTTTCACCGTCAGTTTTCCATCTGCATTAGACAAGGTTCCGCCTTTTGTTTCTGCCTGAATACGAACGACATATTTCATTCCGTTATTGTCCAGAGATGCGGAATACACTAACCCTTTATTACTGTCAGAAGCCATATTCCCGGTAGACACCGGATTAGGCGCATAACTAAAAACCAAGTTTTGTTTACCCGGTTGATCCGCACTGAAACGCATCACCATCACATTGGCAGGATAAGAAATGAAATAATTGCGCTGATAAGCCACATAATCCTTTTTAAACTGAACAACTGCCATTGCAGAGTCCAAAGAAAGAATACGTTTATAGTCACTCATTCCTATAATATTCAATCCTGTTTCTACATAAAACTCTCCCATGGTAGTAAAACTGCCGAAACGGAAAGGTGTTTCTCCGTCAGCATCATAAGACACCTCACTGTTGAAGTTTTGACGTGTCAGCATTTCAGCCTTTTCCTGATTTCCTTCCATAAATGCCTGACGTATTTCATCCAAAAGATGAGCCGACTGTTTATTGACATTCCAATAATAGTCCGCCCCTTTCGCCGTATTCGGGCCGCCACGCCAAAGCGTTTTTTCGTTAAAGGTAATACGTTCAGCTTCCACCGACCCCATGATATTCGCACCTAAACTACCATTCCCTATCGGTAATGATTGCGATTCCCAAGCAGGATCCGGATTATGACCTGCATTTCCTGCTGTTTCCGGTTTATCACCACCTTTCCACAGTTCCGGTCTTCCCCCATACCACACGGCATACCCCTGCAAAGTATTGGGAGTATCAAACCAGATGGAAAGTCCTTGGGTATAATCAGTTTCACCTGCGTAAAGTCCGGAGACAAAAAACAAGGAGTAGATAAGAAAGAAATAGAGTTTCTTCATGGTTGTCGCATTATTATTCAAGATTATTCTCTCGTATATAGTTTGTACAAAAGTAATCAAAATATGCCTTTAATAAAAATAAAATACCGTCTTAATGGGCACAATAATAAGGTGAAACTATATCAAACCGGCCAGTAGTTTTTTCACGACCCAATATCCTACCCTAGCCTCCGAAATCCCCTGCAATAGCCGATGATGACAAACAAATGCATCGTCAATAATTTCCGCTTCCATATAATAAAAACAACAGGCAGGATCTTTTTCAAATGCTTTCGCATACTCCAGGATATGAGTTGATATAAGGAAATGGCAACAAGAGAATCTTTTCAATAATTCATTGACTGCAAGAGAAGCCTCAAAAGCATCCTTAGCGTTAGTTCCGCGAAACATTTCATCCAAGACGACCAAACAACGTTTTCCTGTAAGCGCTTTTTGCATCACTTCTTTTATACGAAGTACCTCTGCCATGAAATGGCTTCGCCCGTCACGCAAAGAGTCCGGCAAATTAATAGAAGTATAAATACCTTCGTAAAGAGGACAAACCATTGACTTCACCGGGACAGGCAGTCCGCAATGCGCCAGCCAGACAGCCAAAGTCAGTGCTTTTAAAGTGGTTGACTTTCCCGCCATGTTAGAACCCGTAAAAATACTGATATTTCCCCGGGACATCACCCAGTTATTCTCCCGTACATTTTTCACAAAAGGATGAACTACATCCTCAACCGAAAAATCCATTGTTTCCACCACTTTCGGTGTACAACAGAAATTTTTCTCTTTCGCTACCCGATGAGCTGTCCGGCAGACATCCAATAAATACAAAACTGATAATAACTCTTTCAAAGACAACAAACGGGTACAGCGAAATAGATAATCGTATTTATCTATCGTATAATTAGATAGCCGCCTTTCTTCGCCAGAAGTCTGTTCCAAGACTTCACCTAATTCACTTCCGGACAAAATATCATTCACCATACGGGCTGACTCCTTCATCAATTGTGGGGCATCCTCATCCAATTCTTTCGCCCATCTCTCCAAACAATGCAGCAAATGTATTACCAATTTCACTCCCCGACAAATAACATAACGGGTTGAATCATATCTCAACAGGCGATCTATGACAGTAGCACATGACAGTAAGACGTGTGCTTCCCTGATCTGGTCGCGATAAGCCAGATAATATTCAATAAAATCCAATTCTTCTTCATTCAAAAGAAGTTCAGGTAAAGCATCCCACGCAACAGCCTCCTGCCTTTTGCGGATCATATCCAAATCACTTAACGGATACATAATCCAGTTCATCATCAATGACTTTCCTTCTTTCGTCTCTGTTCTAGAAAACAAAGAGAAAAGAAACTGCTCATTGTTTGCAGTCTCCGTTATGCTTAAATCCGCATAGGTCTGTTTGTCTGTATCCAGATACGTCATAGCTGTCTTTAAAAGTAAATAGTCTCGTTTTGACAAATATAGGAAAAAAAACTAAGCAGACAGTATTCCTTTTCATAGAAAGACACAGTATAGCAATAAAAAAGGCGGTTCGAAATCGAACCGCCTTCCATATTATATCTGATTCTCCAATTAGAGTTTCGGACCAGCAGCAACCAAAGCCTTACCAGCTTCGTTACCAGTAAATTTAGCGAAGTTCTTGATGAAACGTCCAGCCAAATCTTTAGCTTTTTCTTCCCATTTGCAAGCACATTCGTAAGTGTCGCGTGGGTCAAGGATCTTCGGATCAACACCCGGAAGTTCTGTAGGAACAACAAAATCGAAGAAAGGAATAACCTTAGTAGGAGCTTTGTCGATAGAACCGTCAAGGATAGCGTCGATAATACCACGAGTATCTTTGATAGAGATACGTTTACCAGAACCATTCCATCCAGTGTTAACCAAGTATGCTTTAGCACCAGTCATCTCCATCTTCTTAACCAGTTCTTCTGCATATTTAGTCGGGTGCAATGACAAGAAAGCAGCACCGAAGCAAGCAGAGAATGTCGGAGTCGGTTCAGTGATACCACGTTCTGTACCAGCTAATTTAGCTGTAAATCCAGATAAGAAGTAGTATTGAGCCTGTTCCGGGTTCAGGATAGATACTGGAGGCAATACACCGAACGCATCAGCCGACAAGAAGATAACTTGTTTTGCGTGAGGACCTTTAGAAACCGGTTTAACGATGTTTTCGATGTGATAGATAGGATAAGAAACACGAGTGTTTTCAGTCACGCTCTTGTCAGTGAAATCAATCTTACCGTTAGCGTCAACAGTTACGTTTTCAAGTAAAGCGTCACGTTTGATAGCATTGTAGATATCTGGTTCGCTTTCTTTATCCAAGTTGATAACCTTAGCGTAGCAACCACCTTCGTAGTTGAATACACCTTCGTTATCCCATCCGTGTTCGTCGTCACCGATCAATTTACGTTTCGGGTCAGTAGACAAAGTAGTCTTACCTGTACCAGACAATCCGAAGAAGATAGCAGAGCTAGTTCCTTCCATATCAGTGTTAGCAGAGCAGTGCATAGAAGCGATACCACGAAGCGGGTTCATGTAGTTCATGATAGAGAACATACCTTTCTTCATTTCACCACCGTACCAAGTATTCAGGATTACTTGTTCTTTAGTCTTCAGGTTGAATACTGTAGCAGTTTCAGAGTTCAAGCCCAGTTCTTTGTAGTTGTCAACTTTTGCTTTAGAAGCGTTGAAACATACGAAATCAGGTTCTCCGTAGTTAGCAAGTTCTTCAGCAGTCGGGCGAATGAACATGTTAGTTACGAAATGAGCCTGCCAAGCTACTTCCATGATGAAACGTACTTTCATACGAGTAGCTTCGTTAGCACCACAGAAAGTATCAACAACGAACAAACGTTTGCCGGAAAGTTGTTTTACAGCTTTAGCTTTCAAGTCAGCCCAAGCTTCTTCAGTACATGGTTTGTTATCGTTTTTATATTCTTCGGAAGTCCACCATACAGAATCAGCAGAAGCTTCATTCTTAACGAAGAATTTATCTTTAGGAGAACGACCGGTGTAGATACCTGTCATTACATTCACAGCGCCTAATTCAGTAACTTGACCTTTTTCAAAGCCTTCCAGACTCGGTTTTGTTTCCTCAGCGAACAAAACATCATAAGACGGATTGTGCAAAATCTCAGTCACACCTGTGATGCCGTACTTGCTTAAATCTAAATTTGCCATTTTCTTTGAATTAATTAAAATTGGTATTTTGTTTTCTATCTCTTTTCACCTTAACATGGGGAGCTTTGGATACCCCCTTGTAAATCCGGCTACAAAAGTAATACTTTCTTTGGAAAGGAAGAAGGTATTAGAGAAATTTTTCCCTAATTGAAACTCTTTTATAAATTCCTAACAATATCTGCAAACTGAATATTGCAATTTGAAAGATTATCGTTTACTTTGCAAGCCAGTATGTTATCAATACTATGAAAATGAGATTAAAATTTGATTAAAATATAATATGAAAGTAATTGATTTTGGCCAAACTAATTCGATTCTAAACCAGTACATATCCGAAATTAGAAATGTAGAAGTTCAGAACGACCGCCTGCGTTTCCGCCGTAACATCGAACGGATCGGAGAAATCATGGCTTATGAAATGAGTAAAGAGTTTAAATACTCGGTAAAGAACATCCAGACACCACTGGGAATCGCTCCGGTCAGTACACCGGACAACAATTTAGTAATCAGTACGATCCTGCGTGCTGGTCTGCCTTTCCATCAAGGTTTCCTTAGCTATTTCGACAGGGCGGAGAATGCGTTTGTTTCCGCTTATCGTAAATATAAAGATACGCTAAAATTCGATATACACATAGAATATATCGCTTCTCCCCGCATTGATGACAAAACGCTGATTATCACCGATCCTATGCTGGCAACTGGGGGGAGTATGGAACTTAGTTACCAGGCAATGCTGACGAAAGGACACCCTGCTGAAATTCATGTTGCTTCGATTATCGCCAGCCAAAAGGCTATCGATCATATAAAGAATGTATTTCCGAAAGACAAGACAACAATCTGGTGCGCAGCCATCGATCCCGAACTCAACGAACATTCTTACATTGTTCCGGGACTGGGCGATGCGGGCGATCTTGCCTACGGCGAAAAAGAATAAACGTTTAAAGATTCTTCCGATATTGCTGCGGTGAAACCCCAACCTGCTTCTTAAAGAACGTACCGAAATAAGAAGCATTGGGGAAGCCGAAGGCATTTGAAATCTCCTGAATATCTTTCTGCGTATTTTTAAGCAATGAGATGCTCTTACGAATGATAGCTTTGAATACAAGTTCCTGCACGGTATATCCGCAGATACTTTTAGAAACGGCAGAAAGATATTTAGGAGACAAGCACAATTTATCCGCATAAAACTCAACACCCCGTTCCTGCATATAATATTTTTCGATTAACTGGATCAAGTGAATAAAGACTTCATTTTTGCGTCCTCCCACTTCCCGCCCGTCATTGACGAGTTTGCGATTATAAATAGAACAAATCCTGTACGTCAATGCAAGTAGAAGTAATTTCTGCTCATAAAGTTTAAATGAATTTTCTTCCGACTGTAACACATTGTCCAATAAGGACATATACTTTACGATCTCTTCTTCCTCACCAGTAGACCAGACACAAGAAGGTTCTTCGGGAGTAAGGCGGGAATACATATACATGGAAACAACCAGATTCCCCATAATATCCCGGATCGGTTCTATCTGATAAATCAAAATCCGTACCTCCATGTCTTCCGACTCTTGCAAAACCTGAAACTCGCCGTCTTCGGGAATAAACAAACTTTCGCCTGCTCCTGCGAAATGCTTTTTCTGATTAAGCGAAAACTGGAAATTACCCTGGCGGCAAATAATCAGCCCCAGCCCTTTCATTTGGAAAGGTTTCTTCAGTGAGGGTGGAAAATTTACAAATATCCCTTCAGAGCTACATATATTTTTCCCACTTAATAAATCGCGATCAAACTGCAATAAACGATCTTGTCCGCTATCCATCATACCAATATATTAACAGATCATTATCAAAAACGACGCTAAGTTAGCAATTTTCGTTTAGGATAAGGAACAACGAGCACAAATATCATACAAATTAACCCACCATAAATTGTCCATCCCGCCATCTCTTTGAGTGCAGAGAGCGTGGCCTGCACCTGAATACGCCCTTTGGTAGATATAGCAGCCATGTTACGGGCTTCCGTCTCACTCTTTCCCTGATATTTCATACCTTGTACCGTACCAAGGAAGGAAGTGGAAGCATCCGGATTAAGCAGGTCCACATTTTGCGCATAACGGGTTATATAGTGTTGTTGCCGCTCCTGCAAAACATTTGTATAAATTGCTCCGCCGATACTCGGTCCCACAACCATACGCACAGTAAGCATAATACAGATCCAGGTGGAAAGATATTTAAAAGGCATACGTTGATTGGCATAAGCAGCCGTCAGCGCATACAGAATCATCATGCCTGTGGCACGGATGATAACTGCATATTTCAGACGCTCGTAAACTCCTGCCGTTTGTACCTCGAAATACATGAAAACAGCTGATAAAGACAGGAAGAAGAATCCCATCGCAAACAGATACTTAAAATGTAACCCTTTACCTCCCAACACCATAGCAATCACGGCACCAATAGCATAACCTACCATACACCAATTACCTAATGAAGCATTTTGCAGATTATCGAGATGCATCCCCACTCCTGCAAACACATTGACAAACATAGCACTGGAGTTTATCACCATCAATAATAAGTAAAGTAATGCTCCCATACGTATAGTACGCAGTTTGAACGCATCCAGCAAAACATAAGGCGACCGGCGCGTTACATCCATATATAGAAAAATTCCCGCAAACAGAATACTTACAGCTGTCGCCCAACGAATAGATTCGTCATCATACCAGTCGAGTACTTTTCCATAAACCAGCACATACGTGAGACAAGTCAGCGAGATGCAAAATGCAGTGACATTGCCGAACTTACGGAAATTAATAGGAAACCTTCCGGGAAACTTATAATTCGGCATGGTAATAAACAAGAGCAAAATAGAGATCAGGAGAATCCCCATCATAAAGTAATACACATATTTCCACTCATATTCAAAGGACAGCCAAGCCGTCAATGCTGTGCCCGACTGTCCTAGAATCATAAAAAACAGATAAACAGCCGGCTGACTCACACATCTTTCAATGTCCAATTTATTCCAACCGGCAGTATCTTTCGGCTCCAACCCCGGAGTAATATTGCGGGTAGCTTCCATTCCACCCGCATACCAAATAAGTGTGAACAGATTGACCATCATCAGTACCATACGCAAGAAACCCGTCAGAAGACTACAAAGCGCCAACAGAAAAACGCTGTCTGTCTTTGCACAGATATAACTGAATATATACATGAACGCAAACCCGACAATACACATCATCTTCTCCCGCCGCACACACACCAACTGATATAGGAAAGGAGCAAAGGCTGCCATACCAATAGAAGTAACAAAGTTGGCAAACTGGATATGCTCGGATATAATGCCAAGCCCGCTCATCATTTCGGTGCTATTCACCGAATAAACCCCGCCTACCGTAAGAATCGGCAGAAAGAAAAATAACAGAATGATAATACCCAACGGCTTGGGCATCCAGCTATAGAAAGGATAATTTTTAGGATAAGAGGGCATTAATTTTTGATTTATGAATTATGATTTATGAATTATAGGTGCACGGTAGTTAGAGTTTGGCTTTCACCACTACCATCATGCCTGCTGCTAATCGTTCGTTGTCTTCTTTCGATAAATCGGTAAAGTCGATGCGTACGGGGATGCGCTGTTGGATCTTCACAAAGTTGCCTGCGGAGTTATCGGTCGGCACTAATGAATATTTGGAGCCGGTAGCTCCTGATATAGAGGTGACTTTGCCTTTAAACTCTTTATCGCTAATGGCATCTACTGTGACAAATACTTCCTGTCCGATATGCAGGTTCTCGATTTGTGTCTCCTTATAATTGGCAACGATCCATTTCTGGGTATCAGGAAGAATATAGGTGATGGTCTGCCCTGCCGAAATAAACTGTCCTTCCTCTAATGAGCGACGGCCGAGTTTTCCGTCACAAGGAGCTATTACAACCGTATAGGAAAGATTCAACCGGGCCATTTCGAGCGCAGCTGTTGCTCTTTGAATAGCCGCTTCGGTATTCATGCGACGGTAGGACACTTCATCTACACCGGAAAGAGCTGCTTTTTTCTGCCTTTTCGTAGCTTCCAGTTTCTTATGCGTAGCTTCATAATCAGTGACAATCTGTTCAAGTTGGATAGGAGTAGCCGCATTTCGTTTCACGAGGTTCTCATATCGTTTCCGGTCTTTTTCCAGTTTCGCCAAACGTACTTCAATCTCGGCAATAGACGCATCATAAACAGATGCTGTTGTCTGCGTAGTATTGAGTGTTGCATTGATGACGGTCGCACCGGCTTGCGCATCTTTCAAGGCAGCTTCAGCCTCCATTACGCGAATTTTATATTCACGATCATCCAGTACCAGCAAAGTATCTCCTTTATGTACCTCCTGATGTTCTGTAAAGTAGATTTTGTCAATGTAACCTGAAGCACGTAGATTGATAGGAGACACATATTGTTCTATTTGTGCATCGTTACTAGTCTCCGTCTGGCTATAATTCAAAAAAAGGCAGATCACTTCAATCACTCCCCAAACAATAATAGCCACTCCGAGAAGGCTGATAGCAATCTGCCAGCGACGAAGTTTCTTCATTTTTTTTGCTTTCTCCTGATGAGTAGCGGAAGGAAGGTTATTTTCCATTGTTTCCATATTTATGATTGTTATTTGCGTATTATTTGACTAATGATTCTATTTGTCCGGTCAGTTTAAGCAGCATCAGGTTAGTCACCCGATAGTTATAATGTGCGCTGATATAGTTGTTTTGAGCTTCACTCATCTGCATTTCATCTTGCAGCACTTCCGTCATGGAAGCAATGCCTTCCCGGTAACGATCGGAAGTGACTGCGTACACATCTTCGGCAAGCAAGTAGTTATCCTTCTGTTTCTTAAAGTTACGCTGATTGTTCATCAGGTCGTTCACAGCATTCAGATATTGAGTTTGCAGATTCTTCCGGGCATCTTCCCATGCCAGTCTTTTATTCTCTATATCGATCATCGCCTTCTTTATTTTATAAGTTTTATCCAGTCCGTCGAAAATCGGAATACGCAAGGTTAGCCCCACTCCATAGGAACGAAACCATTGATTGGACGGACCGGAGTGGAACCAATGATAACCTTTATCCGTATATGCAGCATATCGCCAGCTGCCTGTCAGACTAAGAGAAGGGATATATCCATTAGTAATGATCTTCTTTTGTCGTTCCGCCAGTTGCACTTGCGATTGTGAGAGTTGAAGTTCATAGATATTTTCCGACAAGCCGGTCAAGGCTACCGTAGTAATGCTATCGGTATTTACCGGTGTCAGCGCGATTTCCTTTTCAGCCGGATAATCCATAATGTATTTCAGCATATTCAATTGCTGTTTCATCATTGCTTGTGCATTGTCATATTGCACCTTCAGATTTTCCAAATTGATATTGACTCTTTTCAGATCGACTTCCATAGACATTCCATTATCGAAGAAAGCCTGTGTAATATCTCTCAATTCTTCCAGACGGGTGATATTTGCTTTTATCAGCATGATTTGTTCGGCCGTGACCTGTCCGAGATAATACATCTTACTGATTTGAAGAATAACATCTTCCCTAGCTTTTCCATAAGACAGACGGCTGATTTCTTCCATCACTTTAGCTATGGACATAGAAGTATAAAGAGTCTGATTAAAAAGCGGCATCTGCATTTCCAGTCCTGCATTAGCAGAATGTTGCAATGTTTTCGTTATATTATAGGGAACTCCGTAAGATGAACCGTCTGTGACTGACACCGGAGGATCAAAATTGTTATTATAACCGGCTATCGCATTAATTTGCGGCAGCAACTTCGAACGGTTTTCAGATACGCCATATTTACTTTTTTGTATTTCTTTACGTTTCCCTTCTAACGACAAGTTATTGTCAATACCAATGCGGAGACAATCCTCTAATGTCAGAATCTCTACCTCCTGTGTGTTCCCACGTAACACGAACAAGAAAAAAAAGGAAAAAATGAATAGTAGTCTTTTCATAACATAATGCTCTATTATTGGCTACAAATTTAGTAGCTTACAGTATAATAAGACTATCCACAAACTATTTGTTTATATTCATATTTTCCTTTTTCAATGAACAAACAATAAACAACTACTCTCATAAAACATCACACTTAATATGTTTCTATGAACAGCGTTTGTTTTTTCATATTTTTTTAGTGAATGTAAAATAAGGGCGGCGCTCTTTGTGAGGAGGAGTGCCGCCCTTATTTTATAACCTTACAATACATTATGAAGGTTAATGACTATTACATTTCGCTTAAGGCTTCTTCGCTATCTTGCTGCGCTGCATCAACGCAAAGATTATAACTCCGATCAACAACAAAGTCAGTGCCGCATAAGCAATACTTTCTGTAACCTGTATGCTTTGTGGATCAAACCACATTTCGATGGTATGTTCCCCTGCCGGTACATTTATCGCACGCAAGATATAATCTGCACGGGCAATATCGACGGGCTGGCCGTCAATAGTCGCCTGCCATCCCGGATAATATATTTCGGAGAAGACAACAACTCCGTCTTTAGGAGTGGAAGCCTTGTAAACCAGACGATTCGGCTCGTAACTAGTCAACTGGATGGTAGATAGAGAATCTTTATATCCTTCTGTCACACCTTTCAATTGTTCTTTAAACTTCACATCCACTACGGCTGTTTCCGTTGGAAAAATATCATTCAAAGCGTCGATTTCTTCATTTGCATTATTTACATACTGCACCTTATCTACGAACCATGCATTGCCGTATGCATAAGGATTTACCACAGGAACAGCCTGCCCTTGCTCGCCGGCAGGAAAAATGAAGTATTTTGTATTCAGCATATTCAGTACACGGAATTTGGAAGCGTCTACACTGTCCATCTGTCCGCCGGCAGTAGCCACCGCCTGATAGGTTTCCTGCATTTCGGGCACGATATGATGATCGATCATTTCCTGATAGCGACGGAGCTTCGCTGCATGATAACCACCGACACTCTTATGCCAGTATGCCGTGTTGTTTTCATTAAACGTATTACCGGGGAAGCCTATAAAGTTCAACACACGATAATTTAAAGTAGTATCCTGAAGGATCATCTCATCCGCCTGTGTTTTAACAAACGCTTCTGTCTGTTTGGATTTCGGCACAAACTGTTCGTCATTCAAATAGCGTTTATTAATGCTCCACATATCTATCAAACATAAAAGCGCAATACCAGCCAATGTGAAAGAAGCTTTCAACTTCCGCTGTTGATATAAGAATAAAAACAGGCAACCAATCATTATAATAAAGAAACTGCGCCATGCGTCCGAAGCAATAATAGCTTCACGCATTTCAGTCAGGTTTGCCACAAACGGAGCCAAATGTTCGGCTGGAAGTGCTTGTTTCAAAGCAGCCATCTCTTGTGTCGTAATAAAACCGGAGAAGAAAGCACCCGGAGCAACAGCTAAAATCAACGCAACACCAGCAGTCAGTACCAAAGTGGCAATCACCCCTCCACGGTTCTCTTTCAACTTCAGCGTATCCGGTTTGCTCAAAATCTCTTTCAAAGCAAAAATCGCCAACAAAGGAATGGTAAATTCAGCAATCACCAGAATGGAAGATACAGCACGGAACTTATTGTACATCGGGACGTAATCGATAAAGAAGTCCGTCAGTCCCATAAAATTCTTTCCCCATGAAAGCAGAATCGAGAAGATAGTAGCTCCTAGCAATGCCCATTTCAGAGGACCTTTCACTATGAAACAACCCAATACGAACAGGAACATCACAAATGCCCCGACATATACAGGACCGGCTGTCCACGGTTGCTCACCGAAATATTGCGGCAACTGCGAATAAATACCACTATACATTGGATTGGCCTTTGCCATAGCAGCTTCGCTTTGCGACATCGTAGACCCTGACCCTCCTCCTTTTACGTTCGGAACCAGCAATGTCAATGTCTCGCCAATACCATAACTCCAGTTGGTTATGTAGTCGCGGTCCAACCCGCTACTTGTCTGGCTGGCTGCAGCACCCTCCTGCTTCAATTCGCTCTTGCCGCGCATCGTCTCCTTACTATATTCATAAGTATGATACAGATTGGAGATATTGATGCAAACTCCTACCACGGCAGCCAATGCCAAAATTGCGCTGGCCTTGAAGAAATGGGGCAGTTCTTTCTTTTTATAAGCATCTTCAAAGTACGCTCCCACGAAAAACAGGATCACAAACATGAAATAATAGCTCATCTGAATGTGATTCGACTGAATCTGAAGGGCGATAAACAACGCTGTAATAATTCCGCCCAACAAGTATTTCTTCCGGTAAGCCAGAACGACACCCGCAATCGTAGGTGGAATATAAGCCAACGTCACAAACTTCCAAATGTGCCCTGCCGGTATCAGAATGAAGAAATAGGAAGAAAATGCCCATATCACTCCGCCCAATCCTGCCAGCCAGGCCGATATTCCGAAGGCCCGCAAAAGGATATAGAATCCGAGCATCATAATAAAAGTCAGCACTACATAATCCGGGAGAAAGAGGCGATAAACCTTCTCCACCCCTTTCAGGGACGTTGTCGAGTCGTAACTCGGAGACATCTGATAGGTAGGCATACCTCCAAAAATCGAATTCGTCCAGCGCGTACGTTCTCCGGTACGTTCGAGATACTCTTTCGATTCTTGTCCCGCGCCGACTCCGGCAGCCGTGTCATGCTGAAACAAGATACGACCTTCAATATCAGCCGGAAAAAAATAGGCGAAAGAAAGAATGATAAAAGCCAGAATGGCTATTAAGTCGGGAAGAAACTTTTTCATTTACAATGACACGATTTACTATTTACGATTGAAGTTTGAATATAAAATAAATTACGATCTGACAATCCAATATTTACAATTGATAACGGTAGAATACCGATCTCCCACATTTATCAATCGCAAATAGTAAATCGTCAAATCGTAAATCTAATTAGTATCTATAATGATCTGCTTTATAAGGTCCGTCCACTGACACACCAATATAGGCAGCCTGTTCAGGAGTCAACTTAGTCAATTTCACGCCGATCTTTTCAAGATGCAGGCGGGCAACTTCTTCATCCAGATGCTTCGGCAAGCGATATACATTGATATCATATTTCTTGTTAAACAGTTCCATCTGTGCCAATGTCTGATTGGTAAATGAATTACTCATCACAAATGACGGATGACCGGTTGCACATCCCAAATTTACCAAACGACCGTCAGCAAGCAAAATGATGCTGTGGCCATCCGGGAAATAATAACGGTCTACTTGTGGTTTGATGTTCACACATTTGATGCCCGGATAATGTTTCAAGGCATCTACCTGAATTTCATTATCGAAATGACCAATGTTGCAAACGATAGACTGATCTTTCATTTTCTCCATGTGGTCGATACGGATAATATCGATATTACCTGTAGTAGTCACAAAAATATTGCCTTCCATGCAAGCTTCTTCCATAGTCACCACTTCAAAGCCTTCCATGGCAGCCTGCAATGCACAGATCGGATCTACTTCCGTCACGAGCACCCGCGCTCCGTAAGAACGCATAGAATGAGAACAGCCTTTACCCACATCACCATAACCACATACTACCACCACTTTTCCGGCAATCATCACATCCGTTGCACGCTTGATACCGTCAGCCAGCGATTCGCGGCAGCCATACAGGTTGTCAAACTTAGATTTTGTGACCGAATCATTCACATTGAATGCCGGGAACAACAGTTTGCCTTCTTCCTGCATCTGATACAAACGGTGTACGCCTGTCGTAGTTTCTTCAGACACGCCACGCACTTCTTCCGCTACACGATGCCAGCGAGTACTGTCTTCCGCCAACACTTTCTTCAAGATTGCATTCAGTTCTATTTCATCCTCTGCATGTACTTCTTTATCCAATACGGCAGCATTATTCTCCGCATCATAACCTACGTGAATCATCATCGTAGCGTCACCGCCATCATCTACAATCACATTCGGTCCTTTACCACCGGCAAAGCTCAATGCCTGTAATGTACACCACCAATAATCAGCAAGAGTCTCCCCCTTCCATGCAAACACAGGCACACCCGTAGCAGCAATTGCAGCCGCCGCATGATCCTGCGTTGAATATATATTACAAGAGCACCAACGTACTTCAGCTCCTAAAGCCACTAACGTTTCAATCAGCACAGCCGTCTGAATGGTCATGTGCAACGATCCCATAATGCGGGCACCTTTTAACGGTTTGGATTCTCCATACTTTTCGCGAAGAGCCATCAGGCCGGGCATTTCTTTTTCTGCCAAATCGATTTCCTTGCGTCCGAAATCAGCAAGCGTAATATCTGCCACCTTATAGGGCAGAGTAGAGAATAATTCTGTAGACATATTGTAAATCATTTATATATAATTGGTGCAAAGATAGAACATTCTGATTAGTAGGGCAAAAGCTATCCGTTTTTTTTATATTATAATAACTTGGGAGACAATCCGCGTCTCGGAATATTGTCTTATATTTGCAACAGATAAAACAAATTCTACAATATTCTAATGAATAACAATAAATCTTCTATGAGACATTACGAGGGCAAAACGAAGGAGGAACTTTTAAAAATAATCGAACAATTAAAGGAGAAGGTGGATTTTCTTTCCTCTCATTCTTCGCCTCCTTCCCAAGAACGTTTTCGCGATAAATACAGCACCCGGATATTGGATGCCCTCCCCGATATGCTCACCGTCTTCGACCATGATGCCAATATTATAGAGCTTGCTTCTTCGCCGGCAACCAACCACGTAGAAGGTATCAATGCCAGTAATATCACCACCACTAACGTAAAAGATATTCTGCCGGAAGAAGCTTATGAGAGTGTCCGCAAGAATATGGATAAAGTAATCCTCACGGGAGAAAGTTCCACAGCCAGACATGACCTGATGTTGGACGGTGTTTTACATCACTACGAAAACCGCATCTTTCCTTTGGATAATGAATATCTGTTGTGTATGTGCCGTGATATATCCCAACAATGGGAGGCAGAACAGACGAACGCGCAACAACAGAAAGAGCTGAAGGCCGCCAGAGTCAAGGCAGAAGAGTCGGACCGGCTGAAGTCTGCTTTTCTTGCAAACATGAGCCATGAAATACGCACTCCGCTCAATGCGATTGTCGGATTCTCCAAACTAATCACTTACGCAACATCTACGGAAGAGAAGAATCAATATGCGGAAATCATCGAACGAAATTCGGAAATGTTACTGAATCTATTCAACGATATTCTGGATCTGTCCTCACTGGAGGCCGACTCTTTAAAATTCAACATCTGTCCGATCAAGTTAACAGATATCTGTCTGCAACTGGAGCAACAGTTTTGCCATAAGACGCAAAACGGAGTCAAACTTATTTTAGATGATGTAGATGCGGACATGTATGCCTCCGGTGACTGGAATCGTATTATACAAATTATAAGTAACTTGCTTAGTAACGCCACGAAGTTTACCCCCAAAGGAGAAATTCATTTCGGGTATCGGGAAAAAGAGGATTTTGTAGAGTTCTACGTGAAAGATAGCGGCATCGGTATTCCGGCAGAAAGAGTTGCCACTATTTTCCGCCGCTTTGGAAAAGTCAACGATTTTGTTCAGGGAACCGGATTGGGGCTGACTCTTTGCAGAATGTTAGTAGAAAAAATGGAAGGACGTATCTGGCTGCGCTCCCAGGAGGGACAGGGAAGCAGGTTCTATTTCACTCTCCCTTTGATTCGCCAATAAATGTGCCGTCGAGGTTACAAATACCTGTATCAGAGGATGACACTTATATGACTATTTACAATTAGATACAGAAAACGCGGCCTGTCGATGACAAAGCCGCGTTTTCTATATTATCAATATTTGAAAAATAGTTCTTTATTTCTTAGCAGCCGGGGCACTAAGCATTTCTTTGTATTTTACCGGATCATTCAGTATTTTCATCGCTTCTTTCAAACCGTCATCATCCTTCAACTGCTGGATGATATTACCACGTTGATAATAGTAACGCTTGATAATTTCAGTAGCAATCATTTTCTTTATGTCGGTAGAGAAATAATCCAAGTCACGGTCGAGATTATGGTTCAACTTCTTCTCTAGCGCTTTGAATTCCTCTGAAGCGTCATCCATATATCCTTCAAACTCGGCAGCTTCTTTCAACGTTTTCAGAATCTTCTCACTCTGTTGGTCATACTTGAAGTCGGCTTTCTTCACCAATGCTTTAAAATCATTATAATCAGCATCTGTCACCTCAAACTTCTCCGGAGCAACGATAGTGGGATGTTTCAAACAATACTGCGTTGCATAATCGAAGATTAGATTATCACGTACCAAATAGAAAAGGATATTCGGTAATTTCTCTTGTTTGATCGTAATATCCGGCATTACACCACCTCCGTCACGGACTTCACGTCCGGCAGCCGTATGGAATACCTTAGTTAAACTGTCGGGAATAGTGCCGACACTTCCGTCTTCATTGCGATGCTTGTAATCAATAGCCTGCACGCAACGGCCGCTCGGAATATAATATTTGGAGGTAGTCACTTTCATCATTCCGCCATAAGGCAAAGGACGGGTGGTCTGTACCAACCCTTTTCCAAAAGTACGGTTACCAACGATCACAGCACGGTCGAGATCCTGCAAAGAACCTGATAAGATTTCAGAAGCAGAAGCCGTTCCGCTATTTACCAGTACGGCAATCGGAATATCCAAATCCAACGGTTCACGCAACGTTTTATAAGTGTTACTGGCCTGTTTGATTTTTCCTTTGGTCGTCACAATCACTTTTCCACGCGGCAAGAAATAATTCGCAATTTCTACTGCTTCATCCAACAATCCACCACCATTACTACGAAGGTCTATCACCAATGAAGTGGCTCCCTGTTTCTTCAAATCCAAAAACGCTTTCTTAAATTCTTTGGAAGGATTGCCGGAAAAAGTACTAAGGCCGATGTAACCTATATTGTTATCCAATACGGCAGTATAAGGTATTGCCGGATTCTGAATAGACTCACGCACAATTGTGAACTCCATCGGCGTACGTCCGCCTTTCACATTCGGACGCTCAATCTTCAACTTAAAACTGGTCCCTGCCTGCCCACGCAACATCTGGCTAACTTCCGCATTATTCTTACCGGCAAGGTCTTTTCCGTCAATCTCCATCAGGATATCTCCCGCTTTCAGCCCGGCTTTGGCAGCAGGTGTTCCCTCAAAAGGTTCAGAAATCATCGAACGCTTTAGTTTCGTATTATAAGCAATGTAAGAACCTATACCACCGAATGATCCTTTAATCATCTGCTCCAACTCACTCTGATCTTCTTCCGGATAATATTCCGTATAAGGGTCCAAGGTGTAAAGCATATTATCGATCCCTTCCCGAATCGTTTTATTCGGATCAATGGTATCTACATAGAACATATCCAGTTCTTTCACAATCGCGTTAAATATATCCAGATTCTTTGCAATCTGGAAATTACGATCATCTCCGCTCTTGAAACTAAAGAAAGCAACTGTGGCTATCACCGCTACTGCAACAATAGCTATTCGCCTGTTCAGCAATTTTTTCATACCTCTTTTTAATCTAAATGAGTCGTAAAAGTAGCTTAATCCTTTGTTATTCTGCCAGAATCCTGTTAATATTTAACTTAATTTCATCCCAGCGTTCCTGTGGCATCGTTGTTCCGATTACCTGAATAACATTTCCCGAGAGAATAGAACCTATTTTTGCACATTTATCCAACGAGTATCCACAGGTCAATCCATATAAGAATCCGGAAGCAAAATAGTCACCGGCACCGGTAGTATCCACCACTTTCTGAACCGGAATGGCCGAAACCTTTATTTCCTCTGTTCCTTTGCGGATATAAGAACCGCTTGCTCCGACTTTTACAATAGCAATACTGCATTTCTTGGCAATCACTCCCAAAGCTTCCTCCGGCTCCTTGCCGGTAAAGGCTTTCGCTTCTTCTTCGTTTGCAAAGACGATGTCGACATATTTGTTTATTAATAAAGAGAAGAACTCCAAATCATTGGCCACAATATTATAACTAGCCATATCCAGACAAATCTGCAAACCTGCTTCTTTAGCCAGTTCAATGGCATGAAGAATCATTTCATGATCCTGAACGAGGTAGCCTTCTATAAATAGGTACGCGTAACCTTTAAACATATCCAGCGTCAGTTCTTCCGCTCTCAAAGAAGCGGCTGCTCCCAGATAGGTTCCGAAAGTGCGCTCCCCATCCGGTGAAATAAAAGTGGATGCCACACCGGAAGGTAGTCGGTCCGAGGTCAATAATTTGTCTTCAATCTTATTTTTCTGCAGATTTTCACGAAAAAATTCTCCATAATTATCATTTCCCACTTTTCCGATAAATCCTGTTCCAGCACCCAAACAAGCCAGTCCGAGGATGGCATTTCCTGCCGATCCGCCTGTTGCCAAGTGGGTTTTCATCTGTGAAAATTTTGTGTTAATCTGCTGTAACTTAGCGTCATCGATGAGCTGCATGCTTCCTTTGGGTAAACCCATTTCATCCAAAAGAGTATCATCCTTCAGGGTTGCGAGTACGTCTACCAGGGCGTTGCCCAATCCTATTATTTTGTCCATTCCTAATATTTTTTTTGCAAAGATATTGCATATTTCAAAAAAACCTAGTACTTTTGCATCGCAATTGAGAAAAACATTCTTCCTTAGCTCAGTCGGTTAGAGCATCTGACTGTTAATCAGAGGGTCCTTGGTTCAAGTCCAAGAGGAAGAGCAAAGTTGAAAATCTTGATTGCAAACATTCTTCCTTAGCTCAGTCGGTTAGAGCATCTGACTGTTAATCAGAGGGTCCTTGGTTCAAGTCCAAGAGGAAGAGCAAAAAAAGAGGTAAATCAGAAGATTTATCTCTTTTTTTATTTTTCTGATCCAATGTTTTTCGGAGCATAACGGAATCCTGGGATGGATAGGGCTCAGTCTGAAAACTTGGGGGATTTGATTCAGGGCAGTCACATTCTTAAAATAAACACATAGCGAAAAAGTAAATTTGGGCAAAGCGTAGCGAATTAGCTGATAGAGCGTTCGTTACGCTTTGTTTTTCTATGGGGCAGAGCCAACGAAATACCACCTCGAAGCCAAACGGTGCAGAAGTTCAGTTACCACCTCGTTACTCCCGTAACGGGTGCAAATTTCTTGCTAAAAGGTTTTGTTTCTGCGTTTTGCGTAGATTTGCATAGCTGTCGGTAACTCACTGTAAACTAATTTTGTAACCAAAAAAAGGAGTGAGTTATGCGAAGTACATTCAAGGTCTTATTTTACGTGAAGAAAGGCAGCGAGAAGCCGAACGGCAACCTGCCTCTGATGTGCCGTATCACGGTGGACGGCGAAATTAAACAGTTCAGTTGCAAGATGGACGTTCCCCCACGCTTGTGGGACGTGAAGAACAGCCGTGCTTCGGGCAAGAGCGTCGAAGCGCAGAGAATCAACCTTGCGGTAGATAAAATCCGTGTGGAGGTAAACCGCCGCTATCAAGAGTTGATGCAGACGGACGGTTATGTTACCGCCGCCAAACTCAAAGACGCCTATCTCGGTATCGGCGTCAAGCAGGAAACTTTGCTGAAACTGTTCGAGCAGCACAACGCCGAGTTTGCCAAGAAAGTCGGGCACAGCAGGGCGCAAGGGACATTCACCCGTTATCGGACGGTCTGCAACCATATTCGGGAGTTCCTGTCCCATACCTACAAGCGTGAGGACATCCCGTTAAAGGAACTCAACCTCACATTCATCAACGATTTCGAGTATTTCCTGCGCACGGAGAAGAAATGCCGCACCAATACCGTGTGGGGCTACATGATTGTGTTGAAGCACATCGTTTCCATTGCGAGAAACGACGGACGTTTGCCATTCAATCCCTTTGCGGGATATATCAACTCTCCCGAAAGCGTGGACAGGGGCTACCTCACCCGAACGGAGATACAGACGCTCATGGACGCACCCATGAAGAACGCCACCCATGAACTTGTACGGGACTTGTTCGTCTTTTCTGTTTTCACGGGTTTGGCGTATTCGGACGTGAAGAACCTCACCACCGACCGCCTGCAAACATTCTTCGACGGCAACCTGTGGATAATCACCCGAAGAAAGAAGACGAACACCGAATCGAACATCCGCCTTTTGGACGTTCCCAAGCGTATCATGGAGAAATACAAGGGACTGGCTCGGGACGGTCATGTTTTCCCCGTTCCGAGCAACGGCAGTTGCAACAAAATACTCAAAGAGATAGGCAGACAATGCGGCTTCAAGGTGCGTTTGACCTACCATGTGGCACGCCACACGAACGCCACGACCGTACTTTTGTCGCACGGCGTACCCATCGAAACGGTGAGCCGCCTTTTGGGACATACCAACATAAAGACCACCCAAATTTACGCCAAAATCACCGCCCAGAAGATAAGCCAAGACATGGAAACCTTGTCGCACAAGTTGGAAGATATGGAGAAGAATATCTGTCGAGCCATCTAATTAAAAACAGAATACCGATGAAAGAAGAAAGGAATATTATCACGATGGACGAGCAGGGCAATATCTTCCTGCCGAACGATATAGGTGCAACCGCCATGACCGAGTGGGAAATCTGCGAACTGTTCGGGGTTATCGCCCCGACGGTTCGGGCAGGGATAAAGGCACTCTGCAAAAGCGGAGTTTTGAGTATATATGACATAAAGCGCATTATCCGCATATCGGACAGATACAGCGCGGAGGTTTACAACCTCGAAACGATAGCCGCCCTCGCTTTCCGTATCGAATCGTTCGGGGCGGCGAAAGTCCGCAAAGTGTTGTTGGAAAGGATTATAAACAGGCGAAAAGAGAAAACGACGGTATTCGTGTCGGTTGTTTCGGACGGCAAGCCCAACAGCCGTTGGAAAGCATGATGATATATCAACATACCAACATGCAAACATACCAACATATCAGCATACCAACATGCAAACCTATCACTATGGTGATATATATTGCAGGTTCTATTCCTCTTTTCAGAGGAAAGCGGAGCAATCATTTCCGTTTACAAAGGCAAAGCAAGCACGGGGCTTTATGTCGGCTAAAAGGTCAGGCGGCTGCGCCGTTTCCCGATAAATCTTCCTCTCGCTTCGCTGCGAGCGTATTTATCGGGAAAACCTTGTATCCGACCGCCCCGTGCAAAAGAGCCTTTGAAAACGGAAACGACCACTCCGCCACCCACCGACCGAAAGGGAAAAAATAAGGTGGGGTTACGGGCAAGCAGACGGCAGGGACAGCCACCGCAGAAAGGCAGACGGCATGCCGCAGGGTATTTACGGAGAAAATACCGTAGCTTATTAGGGAATTTTCCGAGCCGCAATACTACGTATCGCTGAAAATTCCCCAATAAGGCAAGGGGCCAAGCCCCTCTGCACACCCCATCGGGGACGGCATTTGCCGCCCCCGAAGATACAAAAAATCATTGTTTCACAAGCCAAAAAAGAAAGGAAGAATATATGGGTTTCGTAGTTTTACACATGGAAAAGGCGCACGGCAGCGACAGCGGAACGACCGCACATATCGAGCGTTTCATCATACCGAAGAACGCCGACCCCACACGCACGTACTTAAACCGCAGGCTCATCGACTACCCCGACGGGGTGAAAGACCGTTCGGCGGCTATACAGCAGAGATTGGAAGAAGCGGGGCTGACACGCAAAATCGGAAGCAACCAAGTACGGGCTATCCGCATCAACGTATCGGGAACGCACGAGGACATGAAGCGGATAGAGGAAGAGGGGCGTTTGGACGAGTGGTGCGCCGACAATCTGAAATACTTCGCCGACACGTTTGGAAAGGAGAACATCGTGGCGGCTCACCTGCACAGGGACGAGGAAACGCCGCACATACACGTTACACTCGTCCCCATCGTCAAGGGAGAGCGCAAGCGCAGGAAAAGGGAGGAACAGACAAAGAAGCGATACCGCAAGAAGCCGACCGACACCATGAGGCTGTGCGCAGACGATATTATGACACGACTGAAATTGAAGTCCTACCAAGATACCTATGCCGGAGCGATGGCAAAATACGGGCTGCAAAGGGGCATAGACGGTTCGAAGGCTCGTCACAAGTCCACGCAGCAGTATTATCGGGATATACAGAAACTCTCCGATAACCTCAAAGCGGAAGTGGTGGATTTGCAGCAGCAGAAAGAAACGGCACGGGAGGACCTAAGACGGGCGAAAAAAGAAATACAGACCGAGAAGCTGAAAGGAGCGGCAACCACCGCAGCCGCCAACATCGCCGAGAGTGTCGGTTCTCTTTTCGGCAGCAACAAGGTCAAGACATTGGAAAAAGAGAACACCGCCCTACATAGGGAGGTAGCCGACCACGAGGAAACCATCGAAGCCCTGCAAGATAGAATACAGACCATGCAGGCAGACCACAGCCGACAGATGGCGGAAGTAGAACGGAAGCACCGCAGGGAGATAGCGGACAAGGAAACGAAGCACAAAGAGGAAATATCTTTCTTGAAAACGGTAATCGCAAAGGCTGCGGCATGGTTTCCCTATTTCCGTGAAATGCTCCGTATCGAAAACCTCTGCCGCCTTGTGGGATTCGATGAAAGGCAAACCGCAACGCTCGTCAAGGGAAAGCCGTTGGAGTATGCAGGGGAACTCTATTCGGAGGAACACGGACGGAAATTCACGACCGAAAAGGCTGGGTTTCAAGTAGTGAAAGACCCCACGGACGGGACGAGATTAGTTCTTGCCATCGACCGAAAGCCCATTGCCGAGTGGTTCAAGGAACAGTTCGACAAGCTAAGACAGAACATACGGCAACCTATTCCACGACAAAATAGGCTCAAAATATAAATACTATAGCATTAATTGTTAAAAAGTCATTCAAAAACTTACTTCGCATTTGGAATTTTACTACTTTTGTATTATGAATGGAGGTTTTATGGACGTAAAGAAACACATAACAGCATTAGGTTTTATTCCTAAGAATGGAAGAAGTGGTATATATCATAAGGTATATTCAGGCCACAACAACTATGTCATATCCATTGATTTTGATAAGGAACATATTGAATACGGTGATAAAATCATAGCAGAAAGTAAAACCACACAGAATTTTTCGCAGCCCGAAAATTTTGTGGTGCTTGAGTGTGTTGATAGGTTACTTATACAAGGATATAAGCCTCAAAATATTATTCTTGAAAAGACTTGGCCATCTGGGCATGGAACATCGGGCAGATTGGATATTTGCGTTAATCGAGAGGATGGTGCGCCATATATGCTTATTGAATGTAAAACCTATGGGAAAGAGTACAATAAAGAGTCGGCAAGGATTCATAAAGACGGAGGCCAATTATTCACATATTTCCAATTATCTGGTGGCAAAGCAGATGTAATAATGCTGTATGCTTCAGAATTGAAAGGCAATAAGTTTATCTATGTAAATGAGATTATCAAGATTGAAGATGATTATCGTAATGGTGATGTAAAGGATATTTATGAAAAATGGAATAAGCTTACCAAAGATAATGGTATTTTTGATTCTTGGGTACAGCCATACAATTTCCAAAGTAAAGCCTTGACAAAGGGGCAGTTGAAAGAGATAAAAGCTGAGGATTCGAGTTTTATATTCAACCGCTTTCTTGAAATATTGCGTCATAATGTAGTTTCTGATAAGGGCAATGCTTTTAATAAGATATTTACACTTTTCTTGTGCAAGGTTTATGATGAAACAACTGCGGAAGAGGGTGAAGAGTTAAAATTCCAATGGCTTGATGGACGAGATAATCATGTTGATTTTCAACTGCGCTTGACAGACCTTTATAGTAAAGGTATGAAAAGGTTTTTGGATAGAACCGTCAGCGACTTTAACAACGAGGATTTTGACAAGCGTTGTGCCAGCCTAAATGAAGATACAAAACAGTATCTTTTAAGGGAGGTAAACAAACTTCGTCTTGAAAAAAATAACGAGTTCGCAATCAAGGAAGTGTATGACAATGCTTCATTTGAAGAAAATGCAAAGGTTGTAAAAGAAGTTGTAGAGTTGATTCAGGGTTATAGAATCCGATATAATAAACGCCAACAATACCTATCCGATTTCTTTGAATTACTTCTTACTACTGGTCTTAAACAAGAAGCTGGACAGTACTTTACGCCTGTCCCCATTGCCCAATTTATTATTAAGAGCCTTCCGCTGGATTCCATTATGGCAGAAAAACTATCTCGTAAAGATGGTGAGATTTTGCCATATATGATTGACTATGCAGCAGGTAGCGGTCACTTTATCACAGAGTTTATGCATGAGATACAAGACATCATAAATAATTGTGATACCTCTAAATATATTGAAGAGACAAGGAAGCATCTTATCAATTGGCAGAATTGCCATTTTGATTGGGCGACAGACTATGTATATGGCATCGAAAAGGATTATCGACTTGTAAAAGTTGGTAAAGTCGGTTGTTATTTACATGGTGATGGTTTAGCAAATGTTATCCTAAGCGACGGTCTTGCGAATTTTAGCAATAACAAAGAGTATAAGGGAAAACTACGCAAGCAAGTGGATGATAGTCAAAAGGATAATCAGCAGTTTGATATTATATTGAGTAACCCACCGTATTCTGTATCTTCATTCCGCCAGACAACTCGTGACTATTATACAGAGCAAGACTTTGAGCTGTATAACTCATTGACAGATAATAGCTCTGAAATAGAGTGTCTCTTTATTGAGCGTACCAAACAGTTACTCAAAGATGGTGGGTGGTATAGCCGGTGTTATATTGCCAAGTTCAATATTGAGTAATTCAGGTATCTATACTAAAGCTCGCGAGATTATATTGCAATACTTTGATATTGTTGCAATAGCAGAATTGGGGAGCAATACATTTATGGCAACTAATACCAATACTGTTGTTCTATTCCTGCGCCGTAGAGATAACTATTTTGCAGCAAACACCAAGAATGCTGTTGATACATTCTTCCGTACATTAAATGATGTAACTATCAACGGCATAGAAACTCCAGCCTCAAAATATGTAGCTCATGTTTGGGATGGGATTGATTATGCCGATTATGTTACATTGTTACAAAAATCGCCAAATGACAAGATAAAGGCGCACGAGATATATGCAGAGTATAAAAAGAAAATCTCTGCCAAAAGTGAAGCGAAGTTATATGAAGCGATATTAAGTATAGAAGCTGAAAAGCTTTTGTACTATGTATTAGCATATCCTCAGAAGGTCGTTATTGTAAAGAGTGGTGAGAAAGACATTGAAAAACGCTTTTTAGGCTATGAGTTTTCAAACCGCCGAGGTAATGAGGGAATCCATGCTATACAGAAAGGCAAGAACATAGATGAATGCACCAAACTCTTCGATGCTAATAGCTATGATAACCCTGAAAAAGCAAGTACTTATGTATATAAAGCTTTCAAAGGCGACTATACCACACCTATAGCAGAGGGTATGCAAACACATGTATCTCGCATATCATTGATTGATATGCTCACTTTTGATAGATATATTTTTGAAAAAGGGATAAACTTAAATTCAAAAAAAAAAGTAGTCTTTAATTGTGCCTATACATTAAAACCGTTGGATAAACTTGTGAACTTTCAAAGTGGCTTATGGAAAGGCGAAAAAGGTTTGTTGCAAGTAGTAAAGGTTCTACGCAACACAAACTTTAAGTTAAATAATGGCTTCTTAGATTATGGCGATGTTGCGGAAATAGAAGTAGAAACAACTCAATTAGCAACACGCACATTGCAATATGGAGACATTATATTAGAAAAATCAGGCGGTAGTGATACGCAAGCAATCGGAAGAGTTGTATTGTTTGATAAGAATGATAACGAAACATATTCTTATTCGAATTTTTGTTCTAGAGTAAGAGTAAAGGATACTTCTGAAGTAAATTCGCTATATCTGTGGATCGTTTTGCATAATTTTTATTGCAAAGGCGGAACTATTCCCTTACAAAATGGCATTAGACTTCTTAATATTGATATGGACGGGTATTCTAAAATTAAAATTCCCGTTCCCCCTATTGATATTCAGAAACAGATTGTAGAAGAAATTTGTAAAGTTGATAAGTCTGTTTCATCCGCTATGCAACAGATTAAAAAGCTTGAAAAAAATATAGAGGATTTGCTGTCCTCAATTAATTTTAAAGATGGTACACTAAATGCTATTGCGCCATTTGCTACTAAGTCTATTAAGTATAATGATATAGATTCTGAAACATACATCACAACTGATAATATGCTTCAGAACAAGTTGGGGATTATCCCATTTGAAGGAGAGGCGAATATTTCATCCATTACGGAATACAAGAATGAAGATATATTGATTTCCAATATTCGCCCATATCTTAAAAAGATTTGGTTTGCGGATAAGAAAGGTGGTTGTTCAAAAGATGTTCTTGTGTTAAGGTCTGCCGATACAAGCAAATATCTTCCTAAGTACATTTTCTATATGCTTAGTAGAGATGTGTTTTTTGACTATATAATGGAAAGTAAAAAGGGAATCAAGATGCCACGAGGTAATAAGGAAGACATTTTGAAATATAGGATTCCAATTCCATCTCCAGAAGAACAGCAACGTATCGTGTCTAAGGTTGAAGAATTGGAAGCAAAGATAAAAGTTGCTCGTGAAGTTATCGAAAATGCCGCAAGTCAAAAGCAGACAGTGTTAGATAGGTATTTATAAGCAACATATGCTGAAATAAATTTGTATCAGATATTGCTAATTCATAGAATCCTCATATCTTTGTACATAGAAAGAGTTATTTGACAGCATAGCACTGCAAAACGCTGAAATTCGCACAGTTGCTAAATCGTTACCTCTATTTCTCAAATAATTCGCTAAAAGTTTATTTCTCAATCGGTTAAGTTAAACCGAGAAAAATCTAAAATAGATTCATTCCTGATAAGAAAAGAATGAAACAGATTCTTTTATAAATGCCATATTTTAGTTCTAATGTAAATATTATCACAGTAATAGATACAATAGAAATAAATGGTGTTGCCAAAAAAATGTCAATAAAACTCCTATGTATTTCTGACAGATAACACTGTTTTGTAAGATACTGTTATCCAGGTGGTTACTATTCGATAGATTCCTTTAAAACCAACGACCCGTTTCTCACCGAGAAACAACCTTTTCGACACCGAGAAACGAATCGACTGATAAAGTCCTAAACTTAAATTGAGGAAATTGTTCGTCTCTTTTATTTTTGACACTTCTATCGTAGGAATGTATATGTTGAAATATATTTCAATGATAATCTTATCATGTCTAAAATATAATGATATGGAATAAATTTATAACCGTACCGTTTGGAATCAATTACCACTAATGATTTTATTAGTTATTTTTAAGCGATCCTTTACCTATTAATAGTTATTTCATTGCCTAAGGAGTTTTCGCTTGACAATTGTTAAGCGATAGTTCAACATCTGTCAAGCGTTCGTTCAACAACTGTCAAACGATAATTCGTTAGGCAATTGAAAAAATAATATAAGCAAGAAAAAGAGATAAAAGCTGCATATTGACGAATTATTGTCAACGATAGTACTTTTGGTTATTTCCGTACCGAAACAAGCTAAATGCTAATTTAGAGTTCACCACGGATTACACAGATTCACACAGATTATTTTCATTTTCGTTGAATACCCATAGTGAATTAGGGTACTGATATACATACTTATTCCACCATTGCCAACGTCAATATACTAATCCGTATATCTTCTACATCTACCAGGCAGGAAGCACATGCCAGAGTAGTAGAGCCGGTAGTCAACACATCGTCAACTATCAATATGTGTTTACCTGCAAGTGTTTCGGGATGCTGAAGTTCAAAGATACCTTCCACATTATCCCGACGTTCAAACACAGATTTGCGCGTTTGCGTTTCCGTATTTTTCTTACGTAATATAGATTCTGTATCGATGGGTATTCCTGTTACAGCAGCAATACCACGGGCAATCCACTCACTCTGATTATAACCACGGATTTGCTGTTTTTTCTTATGAAGCGGTATGGGGATTATCACATCAATTCCTTGAAAAAAATTGGAAGACAAAAGTTCGGCAGCCATATACCGCCCCATAATTGCACCTATTTCCTTTTGTCCACCATATTTCAACCGATGAAGAATCAACCGGAAGTCGCTTCCTTTCTCGTAAAAGAAAAAAGAAGTAGCCCGTTCCAAAGGGATTTGTCCCCAGAAGAGCCGTTCTACCGGATTATCTTTTCGAAGATGATAATTAGTACGGGGTAGATTGATATTACATACTGTACAGATACATTCTTCACCCTTTGCTAACGGCCGGCCGCAAACAACGCAGCAACGGGGAAATAGCAAAGATAAGAAGGAATTAAGCCAGTCTTTGATAAGAAGTGTGTGTTTCATAATAATAGAGATTTAAAGTTGCAAAGTACCTACATATTCAATGGAGGAACTTCTGACAGGAGTTTCTGAAAGACAGGATGAAGATTTCCATTCGTTGCAATAATATGATGTCCTTCTATGAAATGATCCTCACCATAAAAGTCAGTCACCTTTCCTCCCGCCTCCTGAACAATCAGTGCTGCCGCAGAATAATCCCATTTTCCGAGAAATGCTTCCATCCAAGCATCAAAACGCCCAATAGCCACATAGCAGATTGCGGCAGCAGCCGAGCCATTCATTCGAATACCGCCCACTACCCCATAAAGCTGATCGATGAGATGAAGAGCGGTCTGTTTATATTGCAGATGATTATAAGGTAATTCTGTAATGACAAATGCATCTTTGATGTCCTCAACGTTCGACACATGAATTTCTTCGCCATTCATAAACGCTTTTCCGCCTTTCCAAGCATAAAAACATTCATCCCGGCAAACCTCATAAACGACACCTAAAAGAAGTTCGGTACGGCTACGTAAAGCGATGGACACACAATAAGGAGCCTCATCATGAATATAATTCGTGGTTCCATCCAAGGGGTCAATTACCCAACAGTAGGGTTCATCCTGATAAGTGGCAGAGCCTTCTTCTGTTATGAATCCCGCTTCAGGCAGTAAAGCAGTAAGGGCTTTCACCACACGCACTTCAGATTCTTTATCCACATAAGACACATAATCGTGTGCATGTTTTTCCACCACACGTTCACGACGGAAGCTCTTTCGTTCTTCTTTCAAAAAATATCCAACTTCTGTAGCAATCCGGCATACATCAGCTGTAAGTTGTTTTAAATCTAACATTCTATCTTTCATAATTTAGGCAATCCGCAAATCAATGCCAAAATTATTACTTTTTTTGATAGAAATAAGAGTTTTCCCGGAAAAAGATAAGTAATTCCAGGGTATACTCTATTGAATTACTTTTGCACAGTAAATCTATATTCCGTAACGGAATAATATTTCTCATGAGGACGCAACACACAGGATGGAAATTCAGGATGATGTGGCGTGTCCGGATGGTGGATGGTTTCCAATATCAGACCACCATATTTCTGTTGTGGGCCACCTTTGGCCACAATCTTTTCTGAAAGCCCGATACCAGTATAGATCAACAAGCCGGGCTCTGTAGTGTAAGTTTCTAATTGACGGCCACTTTGAGGTTCCGTGACAGTTGCAGCATAACGCAAATCTCCGTTATAATCACGAAGTATCCAGTTAGCCGAATAACCACCCATAAGATTCATGTGCTCATTAGGAGAGGTGACACGTTCTGCAAAGCTATGAGGAGTGCGAAAATCTAAAGGTCCTCCTACTACTGATTCAACCGAAAACGGCACATACCACGGAGTATTTACCGTAACTGAATCCGCATTAATTTGTACGATATGATTTAAAACCGAACCTCCGTCATAACCCTGAAGGTTAAAATAGCAATGTTGCGACATATTAACGATAGTCGGCTGATCGGTAACTGCCTCATATTCTATACGCCAAGTATTGTCCGGAGTCCAGTAATAAGTGACTTTACAGTCCAAATTACCAGGATATCCCTCCTCTCCGTCAGGACTGCAACGAGTAAAAACAATGCCAAGCGTATCAGAACAACTGACCGGCATCGCTTTCCACATGACACGATCAAATCCCTTCACACCGCCGTGCAAATGCCCGGGATGTCCGTTTGGAGATTCATTGCACGAAAGTTGATACCGAACAGAATCAATCATAAAATTCCCGCCGGCAATACGGTTAGCATAACGTCCTAATAAAGCCCCGAAAAACCGCTCGGCTCCAGTCTCATAATCCTTTAGGTTTTCATATCCAAGCACTACATCTGCCATTTTTCCTTCCCGGTCCGGCACCATAATATTCGTCACACGACACCCATAGTCAATGACCTTGAATTGAGCCCCCGAAACATTGGTCAGGGTATATTGAGTAACGGTATCACCATCTTGAGTAATACCATAAAACGCTGTTTTCATTCCAGGAATAACTTCACATTCCGCACAAGCAGTAACAAACACAGCTAAATACAAAAAAGCAAAAAATCTATTCATCTGACATTCAATAGTAAAGAATAAATATTTTATCGAATAAACAGCCACAAAAATGCAAATGCAGAAGAAGATAAGATCTCTCTTATTCGTTTGAGCGCAATGCTTATTTGTGTCTCTACTGTTTTTACAGAAATCCCGAGACGTTCGGCAATCTGCCTATAAGAAAGTCCCTCCTTCCGGCTCAAGGAAAATATCTCCCTACATCTCTCCGGAAGCTGTTCAATTGCCCGATTCACCACTTTTGTCAAGGCATCAATGTCAAAACAATCTTTATATTTCCTTTCTTCCAGTTGCTGGTTAAACCAATTCTCTAACAACTGATGCCTGTTTTCCTCATCACGAAGATAGTTTAATACCCGATTTTTGGCAGCCCGGAAAAGATAGGTTTTGATATAGGTTATTTCAATACAATCTTTATTCTCCCATAGTTTGAGAAACACCTCCTGAATAACATCTTCTATGACTGCTACATCATGCGTATAGAAGTTGAGAAAACAACAAAGTTGTTCATAGTATGTATCGTAATAATTTCGAAAGGCTTGAATATCCATCGTTCCCGGAATTGTGTTTATCAGTCTCACAAATCTACAAAAAATATTTTTCTTTCGGAATACATTTTCGTAAAGAGAACCATACCCTCAAAACACTTTCTAATACTAAAACCGAAATCACATTAATTGCACTAAACAAAGATGCTGATAATGAAGCGGATCATACAGATTCTTTCTAAATATAAATCTGTATGAATCCGCGTCTAAATGAGCTTTACAAGATCGTTCAGAATTGTCTTTCTGCAAAAATATTCAGAGCATAAGGATCACTCACTGCTGCTTGCTCAATATATTTCTGTGCCAGCTTCGTATCACCAGTGTAACGATAGGCCAGAGCTAGTAAATAGCTATAATAAGCACTCCTTTGCTGTACGGCACGATCGCAGAAACTTATAAAGAAAGGAGTAGTGGCAAAATAACCCGCATCAATAGTCTTCATACCTTCTTTCCAATCTTGCAGTTTATAATTGATGAGCATATCCCCCTTGAAAGGCATACCCGTTTCACGATAACAAAGTGCCTGATAAAATGGCAATTCCGGTAAGTTCATATTACTAAAATAATCTACCTCAATACCCGTTATAAAATCAAAATTCTCATTGGCCTTGTCTTCCTGCCCCAAAGATTTCAAACAGACTGCTTCATAATATTTAAATGGAACCAATCTAACGATATTCCACAAACCTGCTCCCAGATTTTGAGGTAAAGTTTGCGCAGCCTTAAAACAATCAGCCGCTTCTTGCATCTTATTTTCTTTCATTAATCTACGCCCTTTCAGGAAATAAGCAAACATATACTGTTCGGCAACTGCATGCTCCCCACCTTCAGCTGGGACAAAGTTACGCCCCCTAAGAAGTTCTATTGCCTTATCCTCCTGTCCTGCCATATTATAAGCTCGTGCCCATTCAAGCATAATATCATCGCGGCTAATTGCAGACTTATGATTATTCAAGAAAGAAATACGTTCAATAGGAGCAACTCCTAACTTACCCATTACATAGACCGTTTCAAAAATCAACTGTTCGTCATTCGGCTTCAGGGATAATGCCTGCTCCAATAAGGGTAACACCTCATTTTTACGATCCATGTGTGAATAGTAAGCGACAGCCAGATTTCGTGCAGCACGATAATCAGTACTGGACAAGCCTTCCCAAAGAGCGACTGCCTTCTCATAATGTCCTTTAGCGTAAAGGGCACATCCCAACAGCAACTGCGCCTTCCGACTTCCCTGTTTTGCCCAATGAGACAAACTGTTCATTTCAATTCGCCGGCTTGGGAAAGCAATCCCTTCCGTTGCCGAATCATTCGGAGAACCGCCTTTTATATCTGCATATATGGCAGACAGACTAAAAATCAGAGGTTCGTGTGTTTGCAACATCTCTATCAGGGAAACAGCCTCTTTCTGCAGATCAGCGACAAGCAAAGTTTCTATAAGATCGAGACATACCTGATTCTTATCCGTCCGTATCTTTTCCATAAAATCCCGGGCACTAACTTTACCGGTCAGCACACCGAAGTAACGTGCCAAATGATTAAGTTTATCATTCGCTTCTACAGACAGATATTGACGTTCCGATGCTTTTTTATCTCCCTGCAAATAAGAAGCATATATCATCAACGCATTGGCTACAGCATTATCTTTATGATAAGTAATGGCAGTAGCAAGATGCTGAACAGCCTTGTCATACTCCAGTTTACGTATATCAAGCATAGCCGCATAAGTCATGGCGGAAGAAACATAAGCACTGCTCCATGCCGCTTTCCGGAAATAATCATAGGATTTCTCCTGCTCATCGAGCGCTAAATAGACATGCCCTAACAAATAGTACAGTTTCCCATTTTCAAGACGCGTATTGAACCGTGTCAACACTTTTTCCGCCCTCAAAAGATATCCCAAAGCCTCACTATAAAAAGCATTGCGTAACTTTGCTTCTCCTAAAGCGATCAATGCAGGAGCAAAATTCGGATCACGTTCAAGAGCTTCTTTATAATAGCTCTCTCCTTTAGTGGCAGGATCACGGTATTGATCCACATGCAAACCTTCAAGATACAACAAATGCGGACTTTCAACCTTTTTGATATTCGGCATATCCTGTGTTGTATGAGGAATATTAAAAGTATCGTGTTTCTTCACTGTATAAGACATTAAAACAGTTCCGTCATTAGCAGTAACATCTATTGAATATCCCAACTTCATTCTTACATCCGCAGGTAGCATATATTCTTCTCTGGCTTTGACTGTAGCTTTTCCTGAATACAAAATCTGATTATCACCTTTGACCGTAATCTTCACATTACGAGTCTTGTTCAATTGCACTTTAATCGTATCCTTGACGTATATAGCTCCTGTCGTGTTCGCAAAATCCGGAACCCCGATTTCTCCGATCGGGAACCAATATTGCGAGAAGGTTTTAGTCTCCATCGGTTCAAGCCATGTAAAATCCGGCTGATTGTCAGAATAGCTGCCTGCCATCAATTCACAATAGGCTCCATCTGTATCTGTGAGAGCATTTTCCCAAGACTGGGACAACTGATTGTAAGCCCATGTAAACATCTTCTTACCGGGTGATACGTGATGATCTCCGATGTGTACAACCCCACATTTCCTGCCCGTATCATAACCGCCAAAGAAATCATACTGTGATGCCGCACTAAAATAAGAGGTAGGCTGAATCGTATTCTTATGCTTGCTTATATCAACTGCACCGTCATAACGAATACCGTTAAATATTCCTGCCGCATTTGTTGCAACCGGATAAGTAGTAACCGAACGTTTGTAATGGAAAAACACATGGCTTACATCGTGCGGAAAGAATATCTCATAATTCTTATTCGAAGGTACCGCCACATTCTCCCACCATAAAAACGAATGTCTTAACGGGGTGATATTCGACAATTTGACTCTCGTTTCAAAGATAGACTCACCGGGGTTAAGCACAATGCCAACCATACCTTTCATCCGGTCTGTCGGATCATGTTCCGAAACCCAAACGACCACTCCACCCCCCGGCAGTTTTTCTATCTCATAATCAGTGGGCATAAAAGACGAAGCCCGATGATGAAAAGGCCAGTTAAACTCCAGTCCACCGGAAATCCACGAGCCCAAAGCACCGATAAGAGCAGGTTTTATGACATGGTTCTTATAGAAAAAATCATATCCATTCGTTTTATCTTTGGCAGCATATATCTTACCTCCAATTTCCGGCAATATTTGTAGTTCCAAATATTCATTCTCTAATTTGATAAGCGTATATTCTTTATCCACTTTTTGTTCCCGATTCACTTTCAGAACGATTTTATTAGGATAAGGATTGCCACTCGAACGCTGATGTACCCTGTTTTCGGCAAACATCGGCAATTCTTCACGTTCAGGTTCTGTGTATGTCGGAATACTGACTTTGCTTACAGACACCTTGACCGATTGCGCTTTTGCGCTTGTAGTAAGAAACAAAATCAGAAACAAAATATTGAAATATTTCATGAGTGCATGTATTATTATGATTAAAAAATATCTTTCATTTTACTCCATCCTGACGCAACGGACAGATGCTGCCGAAGCACGATCCATACCTGTAAAATTAAGATTTGCATTATTATAATAGAAGTAATAAGCTCCTGTTGTTCCTGGATTACTAGTCCATTGATATCCCCGATATTCCTGATAAGCAATCTTATTAGCTCCCTTATCTAGATAGCCTCCTGTCGGGAAGTAAGAAGTTTGCGAACCATCAATCACAAACAGATGCCCGTAATTGTTATCACATTCCGTTTTTGAAGTAAAAGTGAATCCCTGATAGCAATTCTGATCGGGCACACAATAGCCTTCCGGACAAGGATCATACACAGTTTTTACATTCTTGGTGAGACCATCAGAATTTCCCCATAGTCCGTTATTCCGCCATTCATTATGCCAGTCATTCGCAGAAAAAATTCTTATATCAGGATTGGATATAGTATAACTTACTGTTCCCACTTCAGCAGAAGTGGTTGCATTTGCGGTCAGCTCCTTGTTATCCACAGTTGTCGCACTCGAACGGACAATATCAAGCGGACGCGGGAACGGATCTTTGCGCCCCCACTGATACCACACACCATAAGCATTCTGATCTTTAGGAGTAACAGAAGTTGCACCCAAATTACGATCCATCATTTTGAATGTTCCCCGTTCCTCATTAATATAGGTAAGATCCGATGCTTCAGTCACCCAAATATGAAAAGACCATACGTTCTTGCCCGATGCATCTCGAATAGCCACAAGGGCATTTCCTTTCACGCCACTTACAGGAACTTTTAAAGTAGTTCCCTCCAATGCAGGAATAGCAGAAAGAACATCTCCTGATGAAGACGAATTCGTTTGTGTCCACAAAACAGTTGCAGACACAGCCTTATCGACTAATTCCCCATTGATATTCACCCTCAGACGATTTTCATAAGTATAATCTCCTGCCAATGAATAATAAGGTGTGACATCTATTTCAAGTGTTCCTGCAGATGCCGTACGATAACAGTTTACCTTACCATAATACAACGTTATCGGTAATAATTCCATCGGTTTGACAACTCCGGCTTCAATAGTGAAAGCACCCGGAGTTGCTTGTTCGTAAATCCGTCCGGCAGCATCCGTTATGACGAAAGTCAACCCTTTGGTATAATTTACCGCAGGAAGAAATAAAACAAAGTCTGTATGAGCCGAGGGATTATTATCTGCAGAAAGAGGTACGCTTGTATCACAAGTAACCAATGCAGTAACCGCAGCAGAAGGAGTGGAAGACTTCCGAAGTGATACGATTCCATCCGCTGCATTGACATCAGCTATACCCGACACCAGTTCTCCGTCATTACCGCGTACAGCTACAGATTTAACACTAATTCCCATTAATTGATAATCAGTCAGTTGTATCCGTACTCCACCACACAGATTCTTAAAAGAAAAGGCTTCACCATCAGAGGCTGCCGCCATCGGCAAAGATGATATTTCACTATCAGCATTGAACGCACCCATCCATTTCTGTCCGGCAAGTGCCGAAAAGTCAACAGCAAGTGTCGTACCTTCAAGCTGGCTGCCTGACGCAGCCGACGCCGGATAAATAGCATATCGGATGGCATCATCTACAGAAGCGTCCACCGGATCAAAAACAGCGGTACGAGCACTATTGGCAGCAGTAGTATAAACAGCTCCATTCGGTGTTGAAGTGCCAAACAGCCGTATCTCATCATTTTGGGTCCAAACCACATTCATGGATGCATTAAGAGACGTGCGTGTTGTGGCAGTAACAGCACAAATGGCCGTAATGGATTTTTCTCCTCCATTAACGGTCGGTTCCGGAGAAAACACCTCATCATCAGTTTGCACACAACTACCCAATGATAAACCAATTACCAGAAGAATCAGAATTTTATTTTTTTTCATGGTCTCGCAAATTTAAAATGTTATCATTATTTCCATGTACCTTCCGTATCGCCATTATTCCAGGAAGGTCCAGTACCGGTATCTCCTTCCCCTGGTAGAGGTTCAGGGTCCGTAGCGGCTTTTAAAACGATTGGCAACCATTTCTCATAATTCGTAGTAGTCAGTCCAGTAAAGGTATCACTACCATTCTGATCGTATAAGGTAGCATTAAACATCAAACGGTCGGCCACCACCCGAAGTAAAGTCCGTGGAATAGCCATTTCGACTACATATCCCTTATCGGCTGCCGTATCGCCAAAAGTTCCGTGAACCGCACCCTTACAAGTTACTGAAGAATGACTGCATTTAATGGTATATTGAACTGCATCCGGAATAAGAGAGATTTTAAGAGGGGTTCCGGTAGCATCTCCACCCTGAAAAATCAATTCCATACTGTCGTCTGTGGTCAAGTCTTTATCAAGACGTTCCACCAGACAATATACATTTTCTGCATCATAAGCAAAGCGGAACACGGCTTGTGTAGTGGACACACTTCCGATAAATAGCGCATCACTAACTGCACTCCAATCCGAATTGTCGGCGTCTATCACCGGTGTCATTCCGGAGGCATTAATCCGATGATTCAGAACAAACTGTCCAATCTGAATACGGGCAGCATCTTTATTCTCGCTATTGACAAAAGTAGCAGGCATGGCAGCTACAAGAGTATGCGGGTCAATAGTTTCCGTTGCTCCCCAATATCCTTTTCCACTGAATGGCTGATACGTTTCTCCCCATTGGGAAGCCTCTGCGTTACCCACCTGCATGGTAAAGAGAGAAGAAGCATTGTACGACAAGACAGTTTCTCCCGAGGGGAATTGTACCAGATAAGGTGCTGCAGCCTTCTGCACAAAATTGAGTTTACGGTCCGAAGGCCCTACTTCATCTCCGGTCAATGGAGCCGAAGCCCAGTTGTCGGAGCTCCACGCCATTGAAATATGATAAACATCGCCTTCATCTCTGAAACGTGTTTCTGTAGCTACTGCAATCTTCGTCGAATTATTTAATTCGCGGGCAGAAGGCATCTGATCTGAATAAATTTGCTTGCCCGAGCCATCTATAGCCAGTCCAGTCTTTTGACGGATCACCTTTCCAACGACCGTCCATGTCCGCCCATTATCCATAGAACGCAGCATGGCAGTCCCCGAATCGGCTGTGAGAGGCTCACTATCCGTAAAATAGACCTGTATTTCACCCGAACGAAGTTGTAATGCATAAGGTTCCCAAGTCGTTCCCTGATAAATAATCTGGGCAGTCGACCAGGTACGTCCATTATCGGAAGAACGCCTCATCATAATACCATTACTCTGCGGATCGACCCTGTATCCCTGATTCAAGCGAAAGGAAGCGAATGCCAAAATATCCTTATTTGCCAGAACAACTGCATCACATGATGAGAAACAGCGTGTATCACTGGCACCGGAAGTTTGCTGAGCACTTTCGCTCTGAAACAGAGGACTGGATGCATTCTGCCATGTAATCAGATTAGTACTTAAAGCATAATAGACATTCCAAGCCTGTGGTCCCTGCTGGTATAGCAGCAAATAGGTCCCATCACCTAATTTCTTGATACGGGGATAAAGAGCATTCACAGCCGACAGTGCCGGACTTTCCAAAGTCAGCAACCGGCGATAGTCTAATTCGAGAGAACTATTCCCCCATTCGTCCGCATGAGAGTTCACTGCTACATTTTCACTTTTATTGAGCGACTGAATAGAGGTAATCTCTCCGATGACCGGTTCAGGGTCAGGATTTGAATTAGGACGCGGATTAGGCCACTCATCCGTTGAGGTATAAGATGTACAAGCAACAAGAAGCCCCATTACTGTTACCAAAAGGTATCTATGAGTTTTTAACTTTTTCATCATATTCATTCTTTTATTTGTTCAATCCGTTATCAATCAGTTTGAAGTCATACTTTTTATAAAATCAATTTCTTGTTGACTATAAGGTGTACCATCCAGACGGAATATATCATGAAACCAGATTTCAGGTTCCGGATCTCCGGCCTTGCTCGACCACTGTAAATGGAAATTACACTTTCCTGCTGTCAATCCCCAACTGATGGCACCTACCTTTTCACGCTTAAGAATCGGCATTATTTCTTCAAAAGTTGAACGGGGACGTCCCATATACTCCTGGCAGATAACCGGACGATCAAACTGCTTCATGAAAGCGATGAATTTTTCCATTTCTTCAGGTCCGTAATAACAATGAAAGGTCATAACGTCACAATTCTCACCCAGAAAACTGATAATCGGCAAATTACTGCGTGTGCCATGTCCTCCGGGATAAATCCATATCGGAGACGACAGCGGTTGCGAGGGATTCACCTCACGCGCCCAACGGAACACTTCGCGCAACAATGGCATACTGTGTGCTTTCTGCTTGAAGTTTTCCGGTTCGTTATATAAACACCACAATAAAATACGATCATCTGCCTTAAAGGTAGTCATCACATCTTTCACGTAACGTTCCAGACGCGGATACGTTGACGGATCATTGACGGATGGCGCTCCGGGACTCTGTATCCATTGAGAGTTATGAACACCCTGTACAGAAGCCGGTTGTACTCCGAGTTTCGGACTCTCAAAACGCCCGCCATTCGTAAAGAAAGTGACGATGGCACGCATGCCATGTTTCTGACAAATACCCAGAAATGTATCCAGTCGTTGTTTAAACCCTGCCGGATCCGCTTCCCACACCATATCATGCAGGAATATGCGTACCGTATTGAATCCGAGTTCCCCGGCACGTCCCAACTCCAACTCCATGGTTTTCGGATCAAAAGTCTCCTCTTGCCACATCTCAAACTGATTGATTGCCGTAGCAGTAACGTAGTTGATACCCACCGGCCATTTTTGAGATGCGTACCATGCGTTTGCTTTTTCCGTCGACCATCTTTCAGCCTGTTGGGCGCAGCCGGTTGTTGTCAATAAAAAGAGAATTGTTACAATCAATATATTCAATCTATTCATAAGAAATCAAATTAATTAAGTTGTTAATACCCAGGATTCTGGTCTTTTGTCTGATCCAATGCCATATTATAATTAAATTCATCGGTAGGGATAGGCCAACAGTAGGCTGCATCTCCCACTTCGGATAAAGCCGAAATACGTCCGGCAGCCAAAGCTGCTTCTGCAAGCTTTCCACAACGCTTCAGGTCATTGTAGCGTTTACCTTCAAAAATCGTTTCGTAGCCACGCTCCTGCAACACCAGTGCAAGGAAAGCATCTTTACTTGCATAATCGGCCAGTTTATAGTCTGAAGAAGATGCTTGTGTCGGTTTCTGTCCGTAAGCACGTCGCCGCACCATATTCAATTTTTCCATGGCATCATCGGTAGGAGCTCCTTTCCAGCGACAAACAGCTTCTGCATAATAAAGCAGAATATCAGCATAACGATATACCGGATTGTCATTGGGGGTTGTACTGCTCCCTGTCCATTCCGAGTCTCTGAATTTCGAGCAAATCATACCCGTTTTAGTCAGTGCATTAAGTGTTCCATTCTGCGTTTGTTTATACAATCCGAACTGATAACGTAAATCATTCTGGTCCCAATTCTGAATAAATTTATTCTTCTGATAATCGGTATAAATTCCTACAGCTCCCATATTCACGAAAGGATTGGGCTTGCAGAGATACATATAGGCGATGGTCGATCCACTATCGCGGTTGAACTTTATATAGAAAATTTCTTCAGAAGTGGCATTAGCCGTATGACCGTAAAGGTCGAGGAAATCATCCGCTTTGCCAACCTCAACCAGAGAATATCGTTTGGATGAAATAATTAAACCGGCTGCTTCAGCTGCCTCTTCATAGCGACCGGCATAAAGACAAGCTTCTGTTTTCAATGCCAATGCGGCATAACGCGAAGGACGTCCGGCAGATTTAGCCACTTCCGGGAGATTGGATGCAGCATAATCGGCCTCATCAATCACAAACTTCCAGATATCAGCTTCCGGAGTACGGGGTTTATTAAAGTCATTCATGTTCTGTTCATCGAAAAAAGGAACGGCGCCCCAATTTCGTACCAGCCATGAATAGGCGAATGCACGTAGAAAACGTGTTTCCCCGGTGAGGTTGTTATACTCCTGTTGCGAGAGTGGAGTATTACCTATACCGTCAAGAATATTATTGGCAAAACGAATGGCACGATACAACACCGCCCAGCTATCTTTGGAGAAGCCCACCCCACCACTGGTAAGCCCGGTATCATAAGCTGTGGCATAGTTACCTCTTCCAATGCAATAATCCGCCAGTCCTTCTTCCAGAACAATCAGATAACGACTGAATCCCGGATCACGACGGAGTTGGAAATAGATGGAATTGATAACACTCTCCACTTCTTTGGCATTCGCCATAAAAGTCGTTGCATCCACTTTCTTCGGATGTTCTTCCAAAGAGCCCATATCTTCACAGGATGTGTTCATTGCCAGTATCATAGCAAAAGCGGCAATATATATCAATAATTTTTTCATAAGACATCAATTTTTATATGTTAGAAAGTGAGTCGGCATCCAATCGTATAAGTACGGGCACTAGGATAACAATACGAATCTACCCCCTGAATCATCGAGCTTCCGCCACCATTGGCATTTATATCCGGATCCCAGAAAGGGTAGCTCGTAATAGTAAACAGGTTTTGGGCACTCACATAGACACGGGCGCGCTTGATGAATTTGTTACGGGCACAAGGTACATCGTAGGCCAATTCGAGGTTTTTCAGTCTGACGAAGCTGCCGTCATAAACAAACCGGTCGGACATTTTATAAGAAGTCTGGTCGAGATTGGGATATTTTGCGGTAGGATTCTCGAGTGTCCAATGGTTATAGTACACCTCGCGCAACGTATTCCCGTTATATCCATAATCATAAGCTTGTGCAGCCATACTAAGCGAATATATATCATTACCTATTGAACTCTGGAAGAAAGCGCTTAGCGTAAACCCTTTATAACTGACTGCTGTAGTTAAATTGACCAGAAAATCAGGATTAGGATCACCGATGATGGTCTTGTCTGCTGCTGTGATGGCAGGATCGTCATCCATATTCTTATATACGATATGACCGTTCTCATCGTATCCATCTTCAACATATCCGTAGAAAACATACATTGGCTCACCCACACGCATCAGATTGAGCTGGTCTTTCAGAATGGTGTTATCCAATTCGCCACCGAAAATATCCTTATCTTCCGAAAGGACTAACACTTTGCTGCGATTGAGCGAGAAGTTGACACCCAAATCCCATTTCACAGCACGATCAATAATCCGCCCGTCGAGTTGCAACTCAAACCCCGAGTTACGGATGGAACCGATGTTACGCAGGGCAGTGGTGTATCCACTTGAACGAGGCATCTCTACATTGTTCAGCAAATCAGTCGTTTTCTTCCGATAATAATCTGCAGTCATGCGGAGGCGATTATTAAATAGGGACAGATCAACCCCCACATTAAACTGTGAGGTTGTTTCCCACTTCAAATCACCGGTGTAGGTATCTGACGGGACATACGCCACTGTTGTATTCTTATCGAATACTACATTTTCCGTCCTCAATGTGTTCTGCGTAGAATACGGTGAGATGGCAGTGCTACCAGTCACTCCGTAACTCAAACGGAACTTTAGATCCGAAAGCCACTCTACATCACGCAAAAAAGACTCTTGCGAAAGACGCCAGGCCGCTGCCGCTGAAGGGAAGTATCCCCATTTGTTTCCTTTACTATAACGTGAAGAACCATCAGCACGAAGACTGGCAGTCAATAGATAGCGATCAGCATAATTATAGTTGACACGTCCCAGAAATGAGAACAAACGCCAATCTGAATAAGAAGATGTCGGCAGCCCCTTAACGGTAGCTGCATCCATGTCATAGGTTTCGGTCACATCACTCAAGAAGCCTTCGGCCGTACCCGTTCCCGCAGTTTTCGATGTACTCTGTTCGTAGGTAAAACCACCCATCACACTCAAATGGTGTTTTTTTAGAAAACTCTTATTATAGGTTATGATATTATTACTTGTGATACCGACTGTTTCTCCAAATGTAATAGAGGCAGCTCCTTGTGAATTAGGGTATTGCAATGACTTATAATAATCTTTGCGATTCTGGTTATTGTTAACGTTGGCAGATAACTGAATTGAAAGTCCGTCTATCGGTTTTATTGTCAATGAAGCATTTGCCATAATCCGGTTGGCGTACCATTTATTATCCACTTCTTTCACATAAGCCAACGGATTTACCGGTGCAATCGGTTGTGTTTGGAAGTCATTCCAGGTTCCGTCGTCATAATGAGGTGTCGCTGTTGGCGGCAGAATCAGTGTAGAACCGATAACAGACGTTCCCCGGCTACCTCCCTGCGAATTCATCTGATTATGATTGGAGCGGCTGAAAATCAAGTTGCTCGACACGGTGACATATTTTGATATATGATAATTCAGGCTCGAACGGATAGACATACGTTTATAGCCACTTTCCTTCACGATACCTTGCTGATCGAAATAGCTGGCGCCTAACGTTCCCTGAACTTTTTCTGTACCACCAGAGACATTCACAGAGTGGTCGGTAACAAGTGCATTACGAAACAGTTCACGCTGCCAGTTGGTACTATGCCGAGTAGATTTAATCTCTTCATCGGTATATATCGTCGGCTGATTATTAATCGCTGCTTTTTCATTCAGATAGCTCATATATTCCCAAGCATCGAGTAGCTCAAGTTCTTTAGCCAGACTCTGCACACCGAAGCTGGCATTGTATTCCACCGTAATCTTCCCCTCTTTAGCTTGCTTCGTCGTAATCAAGATGACACCATTGGCACCGCGCGAGCCATAGATAGCAGTTGCGGAAGCATCTTTCATCACTTCAACAGATTCGATATCAGCCGTATTAATCATATTAATGTCACCCGGAAATCCGTTGATAATCCAAAGCGGTTCATTGTCACCCCGAATAGAATTGGAACCACGTACCCTCACTTGTATTCCGGCTCCCGGCTGGCCATTAGTTTGCTGAATCTGTACGCCTGACACGCGTCCCTGTAATGCTGACGCAACAGAAGTATTTGCATATTCAGTAATGATATCGCCTTTGACGGAAGCTATCGAACCGGAAAGGTCCCGTTTACGTTGTACGCCGTAACCTACCACTACTACTTCATCCAATGTCTCTGTATCTTCTTCAAGAACGAAATTCATTGAACGTACTCCGGCCACCACCTTTTTGCTCTGTGGGGCGTAACCTATAAACGTCACATCAATAGTGGCACTTTCTGGTACATTCTGCAACTCAAACTTTCCGTTAAAATCGGTAACCGTACCGTTGGTGGTACCTTTTACCAATACGCTTGCTCCGATAACCGCTTCTCCCTGCTCATCTTTCACCACACCCGAAATCGTCCGGTTGGTCTTCGTCTGCACCTTTTGTAAAACAATCTGTTTGCCTACTATTTCATACGCAATGTCACTTTTATCAAAGGCCTGTTTCAGCACATCCGAAAGATATTGAGAACCTCCTTTCAGGGAAACAATACGTGACAGAGGGATAGAATTATCGAACACAAAAGTATAATCTGTCTGTTTTTCAACAGCTTGTATCAGATTTTTTAAAGAAATCTGCCTGGCAGCGATATTGACCTTAGTCTCTTTCTGCGCCCATAGCGAAGGGCTGGAAAGCAGGCTGCCCAAAACAAGAATGCTACATAATATTTGTTTTAGCTTCAACATTGTAAACTCATTTAAGGTTAAATAAAGGAATTAATTATTACCTTTGTCTGCATAAAGCAAGGCTATACCTGTGCCATCCGTCTGACGGATAGCATACATACGCAGGTTTTGCTCTTTGGACGTGGAAGATGGCACTCTTCTGCGTCCTTTTTTATTCTTCGATTACTTTCTTCCGGTTATGCTCACCTCCTCTCCGTTAATAGTGTATGTAATCGGAGTCACCCGATTAATGATCTCAAGCATCTCTCGCAAAGATTCTGTTTTAATTGTCATCCAATAACGTTTATTTTCCGGTACATCATGCAATTGAATTTTGATGCCATACCATCGTTCCATTTTTTGAACTATTTCCTGCAGGTTCTCATTTTCAATTTTCAGCTTGCCCAATCGCCATACGGACTCTACTTCAGCATCGCAAGCCTCCAATTTACACTTCTCCATTTCATGCAAAGGAATAATGACTTTCTGATTGGGTTTCATATCTGCCAACAGCTTGTCCGTTAAAGCCGAGACAACCGTCACGTGCCCTCTAAGCAGTACAACTTCCAATTCTGAATGGTCTCCATATCCATTGACATCGAATGCGGTACCATGAACCAACACTTTCACATCACCTACCAATACATCAAACTGTCTCTTACTGTCTTGCACCACATCAAAAAAGGCCTGTCCGTTCAATTTTACAGAACGGCAATCTTTGGCATAATCCGTAGAATAGGTCAAAGTAGAACCGGAATTCAACCAAACTTTAGTGCCATCCGGCAAACTGACTTCAGCTTTCTGGCCAACAGGAGCTGTAAATGAGACTAATCCTACTTCTTCCTCTTCCGAAACCAGCAGAGAGAGCGAGAAGCCCAACACCAGTGCCAGCATAGCAGCAATTCCCACTGCCCGATACAACAACCGCCGCGTGTACATCTTCACAGGTTTCACCAGATTCAGATTACTCATTATCTTTTCCCACACACGTTCTTTATCAGGAATTACCGGATGTATTCCCGCATGAGCTATCTGCCAGCTCTCGCACAGTTCCTGAAATTCCTGTTCGTGCCCGGCATCAGCATTCCGCCATTCCATAATTTCCATCTCCTCCTGCGGAGAAGCTGTTCCCAATAGATATTTAGATATGATAATATAAATGTCTTCCATATTTAAATGTGTTTTATAAGCTCTTTTGTTAAATAGACCCGTAACTTTTGAATTACCCTGAAAGCATTCGACATTTTTTTCATAACACTCACTAAACAACTCTATTTTTTCTCATTTAATGCATAAGTCAATGACTTTACCCTAAAAAGAAAAATCACCCTTACTACGATATATTTGTAGTAAAGGTGATTTTAGTAAGCTCAAAGCTTTTCGGACTACTTTAACTATAGCCAATATTAAGGAAGCATCTCAAATTCAGAGCCAACCTCTCTTGATTCTTATATAAAATACATATTTTTTCATACTTCCATTATAATAACCTTACTTTTGAACCACAATTTTCAACTTACAGGTACGTCCGTAAAGTAATGCCACACCGTCATAGGTGAGTCCGGTTATGCCAGCTCCCGAGTAGGCTGGTCCCTGGCTTCCTACCACTCCTGTAGGAGTAGCTATTTTACATCCTCCGGCAACTAACGCATCCGTATCATTTGCGGCTTCAATGACATGAATGACACCGTATTTGCCTGCTGCAGTAACAAAAGCAATATAAGAATTGTCTTTTATCTGCAGACTACAAGGATCATTCGGGTATCCATCAGACGCATTGACTCTTTGCATTAACATATCGGCACCTCCTTTAGTTATACTTTCCAACATATTCAACGCCTCAAAAGTATGAACGTCCGAAGCCGCATTCGCCATCATCACATCAATACCAAGATCAGTAACCTTATCATCAGGGATAAGGGTAAACAGCGTTTTGTTGGTAGCAACACCTGCCGGTTTGATCCAGTCATTCACATCGTAAGCTCGCCCTATCGGTCCTCCACTAATTCTTGACGCACTGACATAAGAGAAACCTCTGTTTTTAACGGCAACAAAGCTTGGATTTCTCCATATATTGATGAAAGCAAAGTCTACGCTATTTGCCTTTGAGCCATATCCTTTAATTTCCTTCAGGCTTAATACATGCTTTTGCACACCTTGTACCATTATTCCCTCTATGGAGAAAATATAAGGTTGATCCGGTTCTGTTGAATGTTCCCATTCGGGTGCCATTTCGATATCGTTGAAAACAAGCGCAACATTATTGTCAACACCCTCAAGACCTTCGATATTGATAATCTTTTCCTCTTTCAACCCTTCTATATCTTCCACCACGATCTTGATTCCATTGGTCTCTTTATTGTCTACGACAGTTTTTAGGATAAATTCCATTTCCAACGGATTGCCTGATACCGGAATAGTCGTATATTCCTTCAGGTCACCCAGTACTTTATTACACAACGTATGTTTTATAGACTTAATGCCCACAGCTGAACGAATCACTACAGACAGAGAAACCTCTTCATCGGGTACTAAAACAGGGAAATCTGATGGTTCGGTGAATATCTGGGATGGAAGTTTAGTTATCTTTTTAATAGGTATTACCTTTTGTGCCGTTTTTGTCAAAACGTCCGTTGATGTTACCAATATCCCGGCTGCTTCACGCGTGTTGACCTTGACATTCAAGTCAAATTCAAGTGTCATATCAGTTTGCAGAGTATCTATCTTTAAACGTTGGCGTTCAGTCGCGTTTATCTCTTCATATTCTCCATTTTCATCCATCTTCAACAAGGTAGCATATATACTATGTATACCCACAGCAGAGAAACTTTTAGCAGATACAGTCACCGTCGAGTTATACTCCACCACATCTATTTCGGAAGGAGAAGTGAGTTCTACAGTAGGTGGCGGATACGCGTTGTCGTCCGAATAATCAGACTCACTATCACTACAATTTGTCAACAATAAACCCCATGGAAGGGCAAGTATCAGGATCATTATATTTTTGATATATTGCTTCATGACCGTTCATTTTTTATTTTAAAGATTCGATTTGTAATTGAAAACAATGTAAATCTCCGCTTACACTTGTTTCGGTTACCCCCCTAAAAGCCCATTTGTGTGAAGTCAGGACAAATATACAATACTCGGAGTCTCTATTTCTATTTTCCACTTCTACAAAAGAATAGGTATCAGAAGTTAAGTTAGAAGTAATTGCCGACTCAAGATTAGGCAATAACGCACGTTTAACAGTGCCTACCAGAACCGTCTGTTCGTTTACCTTTTTCTTGAAAACGTTGACAGCCGGAGCTATCAGGTCTTCACTATTTAATGATACAGAACAGAAGAGCATATCTACTCCGTTCACTGCTTCTGTTTTTGTTTCAAGATATCTGCAATCGTTTTTTACTACATATTGTGTCATTTCGGAAATAGTAGAAGGAAAAAGCACAGTACTGCCGATTATCTTTTTCTCTCCGTTACTATAGCTGACAGGTACAAACACCGGCACTTTCTTACTTTCTCTAGCAGTCTCCGTACCCGTATTTATGATTGCTGTTTGCCCATAGACAGCGTTCGTCCTGTCCAGCAATGCCACTGAATGAACAGTGTTTCTGATAGATGACGCCACCTCTTTATAACTACAAGAGCTAAATAAATTTTGCTCTGACAAGTGCGCATAAACCAACACGTTAGTTGTTCTGAACCGGTTCCATTCCGGAATATCTTCTCCCTTGTTATCCTCATCACTACACGAAACGAACAGGCAAGAGATGACACATATAAATAGCAGATATAGATAGTTTGATTTCATATTTCATTCATTTTACAAATTCAACTTCAGCAAACAAAGCCCTGTGGTCAGAAACTTCCGGATTAGATAAAACTTTAAACGATTTCACTTTCCACTTATTCTGTGGAAGTCCGAATATATAATCAATCTTGATTGTCGGCTGATCTGCGGGATAGGTGAATGTATCATCGCAGATTCTCTGCCAGTTCTTCATGACTTCACAAATCACATTAGAGTCGGTCCGGGCATTAAAATCTCCCCCCAGCAGTGTCGGGGTATCTCCCGTACCAATCCGCTCATTAATCTGTTCAGCCATTGCGCTCCTTATCAGGTCTGTCGAATGATCCAGGTGAGTCGTTCCTATCCTGATTACGTCTGAAGTTCCCGGCTCCTGAATATCTACATATAATAGCGTCCGGGGTTCTTTGGCTCCGTCTATACCTTCAAAAGTTTTGTTATTGATATAAACAAAAGGATATTTTGAAAGGATAGCTACTCCATATTCTCCACCACCAGTATCCATCGCTTTCCCGAATACGGAAAACAATCCCAACTCCGCAGCCAATTGAGTGGTGAAATCCTGATTTTTGTTCCTTTTTGTGTTGTAATCTATCTCTTGCAACATTACAACATCCGGATTGTATTTCCTGATAAATACAGCATACTCCTTCACCGAGTAGCCGGTCATCTGTCCGGACATCCGGCAATTATAGCTCATTATTTTAAGAGCCTGCGCATACGTACTTTGATACGCAAAGAAGAAAAGGCATACCCATACAATGGGCTTTAAAAGTGCTTTCATAAATTAGTTTTTGTTATTAGATTAAGTTTACTTATTCAACAGTATATGTATATTCTGATATTTTTTTAAAGCTAACCGGTGTTATGGATTGCATCACCTCCAACACATAGTTCAAATCGTTCCCTTTACAAACGAAGTCGTACGTAAACGAAGCAATCTTTTCGTTTTTAACTGTAATCTCTATATCAAAATGACGCGAGAGTGTTGTAAGCACCTCTTTCAATGATGCATTTCTGAAAATAAGCCGGTTGCTTTTCCAACTCGAAGCATCATCGTGATATCTATCAGTTTTTATTTTTATTACATTACTCCTTTTTTCATAAACTGCAGTTTGTCCGGGAAGCATTTGCTGCATAGGCCTGCGGCTTTGCACATGCCCGATATTTATACTTCCTTCGTCGAGTGTAGTTTTGATTACCTTATCCGAAGCGTATGCTTTTACATTGAAACACGTTCCCGTCACTTGTATTTTCACATTCTCGGCAAGTACCTGAAAAGGGGATTTCTTGTTTTCTGCTATCTCAAAATAAGCCTCTCCTTCCAGCGTAACATTCCTGTTGTATTTTGCAAACTGTTCCGGATAGGTCAATTTAGAATCGGCATTTAACCACACCCGGCTACCATCGGGAAGTAATACGAGTAGCTTCTCCCCCCTTACAGCACAGACCTCCCGATAAACAAGGTTTGCCTCATTATGACTTTGATAGAAATTATATCCCACACCTATCACTAGCAAAACAATTGCACAGGCTACCGTCCACTTAAAGAACAATGGCATCCTTATTCTCCTGTTCTTTCGTTTTTCTTCCCGCATCACGGCTTCCTGAATATTCTTATAAATGCGATATTCATCAAAAGGAGGCAATTCTCTGTCGCCCAATTCGAGCTGTTTGCCTTCTATTATCCTCTGAATGTCGTCATCCATATATTTCCCGATGCCGTCAACTACTTCAAAGTCCTGATTTGTATGTTTCTTTTTTGATTTCATATTTCAATATCTATTAGTAATACACACTGTTACAAAAAAGTATTATACAGACTACGTTAAACCGTGTTAATTCAAAAGAACGTTCCATATCAGCAAAAAGTGATAAAACTACATCATACAATAAAGCAACAACAAGCTAAGCTCTCCCACTGTCGCGCGAATCTGCTTCAAAGATTGGCTATATTGAAATTTAATTGTATTGATCGAAAGATTAAGTTTATCGGCTATTTCCTGATTGGAGTATTTTCCCGAAACTTTCATTTCAAAAACCTTGCGGCGTTGCGGCGAAAGTTGCTCAAGAGCTTGCTGTATGATGTTCATTTGTTCTTGTTTAAGGTTTTCGTTTTGAGAATTGTCTTCCAATTCCAAAACCATTGAAAGGCAATCCTCAAGTAAATAGATATTTTTCTTTGAATCTCTCAACGTATTGAGCAGATCGTTCTTCAACATCGTAAAAAGGTATCTGTTTATGGGTTTTGTTTCATCGATCTCTTCTTTTTTCAGCCAGAGTTTTAAGAATAAGTTCTGCACAGCATCTTCAGCCAATTCTTTATTCAGCAGATATTTAAATGCCAAAGAAAAGGTCTGCGCCGCATACGTCTTGTATACAATACTAAATGCCAGCTGGTTCCCCTCTTTCAGAGCCTTAACCAAAGCTTGGGCTTCATCCTGTGAGTATTTCTGGGACATCTTAATCATTTTAAATATGAAAATAAAAAGCTTATTATATCAAGTCCTTATTTTCAAATATATTAATTCTTTCTGATATAGCATGATTCGCGAACAACAAATGAAACAGGCCTCTTATTTATTTCACCAGTCTTTGATATTTGCTGAATAAAAAAGTGGAGAATGATAATAATCCGTCAGTTGCTGAATGAATATCTTTTCGAACATCTTTCCGATCAGTTGCATTTACCCAACCTTCTTCTATTTCTTTTAATTCATCTTCAAGTTGTTTCTGATCCACCTCTACACCTTTCTCGGCCGCTTTGATGAATGTATTGATATACATCTCCCAGCGCTTTGCATAATAATCTCTTATCAGTCCTGCCCACGAACGACTGGCATAATCGTTCAGGCTTCCACCCCAAGTCGTAATCAAGTTGCGAGCATTCTTTTCATAATAATCTTTCAATTGGGGAGAATCTCCCATCTTCCGCGCATCATCAATCCATTTATCCAGCGAACAGTAAGGATGAAAAGCATTCAGTTTATCCAAATCATTCAATATCTCCTTCATTTTCTCGCCGCAAGCTTTCAAAGCCTGATAATCTTTAGCTTCAACCATCCTGTCAAACTCCATTTTCACGTCAAGAAAGTAGTTTCCAAGCACCTGTCTGCCTACAGTAATCAAATCCAGGCGAAAAGCATCTCTCCGGTCAGAAGGTGCCTCATTCAGTTTTCTCCAAACCTCTAGTAGTTCAACATTGCTATACACATTACTTGTCCGTTTTTCACTGTTCTTATTCAATGCAGGGCGATACCCGGGTAAAGTACCTAATGTGCGCGGCACCTGTACATAAATGTCATTGAATAATCGTTTCCAAGCATCGCGCACAGACTGCGACACACATCCCACATGTCTGTCAGCCAGACATTCAATCCATTTATTATCATCTACATTCAGGTTCCATGCTTTCTCAAGAATGTATTCGTAGGGAAACTGCATCACATCCAACCCTTCCAGCGTAGAGCCGATTCCTTTAAGGTTGCCTCCACCGTTAATAAGAGCATTCTCAAGTCGTGCGCCACTTTCTTTGACGTTACCTGTCAAAGTCGTGTTTCCCCCGAAATTGCCCAGATAACACCAAATATAGGGCTGATCATGAAAATGCTCTGTTCTTTTCCATAATTCAACATTTTCACAATGATAATCAAGTAATATCATTTTATTCTGTGGCACTCCTGTCAGCAAAGCCTTCATTCGCTCGGAAGTCCATTTATCTTTATCAAAATAAAACATCCACGTCATTTGCATCCATTGGGCTTTGGGATCGGCAGCCGTCAATGTAGCGTACATATCCGAAGCTATCTTCCGCAAATATTCGGGTTCGAAACTGGGCGGGTCAACCTCATTGAAAGGATCTAAACCATAAATATGATCGGTTCCGAAAAGTTTTTTTTGTTCATCAAGAAATAGTTTCTGAATTTTCGCAAACAAAGCATCGTTAGGGTTCAGAAAATTACAACGGTATGCATCAGCAAAGCCGGCCCATTTGCCCAAATGTTGAATATCGGCCTCGGGATAGAGCCGTTTTAAATCGGCAGGTACATGTCCGGCAAAGGCTGGCAATACAGGCTTCATATTCAATTCACGCTCACGCGCGAGTATTTTTTTCTGCAAGCTTACCTGGTGTTCCAGCCATTCCATTGGCAACGGACCGTTCCAACGATCTATGTTAGCCATCCGATGCCAGGGCAGATACGGCGGTCCCGTGAAGTAAGAGCGTATTTCGATGTCCGACATTCCCATTTTCGACCAGACTTTATACCACACGGCTTCTTGTCCGGTAATTGCCAAAGGCATATTTATACCATTAAGGGCCATCCAGTCAATAAAACGTTCCCATTCTTTCCATTGCCACCAAGGCATCGTGTAACCATACGTGCAGTAATTCAGGAAAAAACGAGTATCCACTCTCGCTTCCGAAATCACCTTCTCACCAACCATCGGCAATTCTTCAGGGATTTCAACGGCTATATCCGCATACCATGACACTGTAGTGAGACAGTAATATTTCAAGTAATGGTTCAGTCCCATCGCCATTGAATTGGCGTTGTTTCCACCGATTACAATTTTATCTTTTACGGACTCTATTGTAAAGCAGTCTTTCTCTCCTTTTAACTTTTGAAACTGAAAACTCTCGATGTATGACGGTAGCAAACGTTTCAATAATGCTTCCGCAACAGCTACATCTTTGTCTTTAGCCTGAAGAGCCAACGACATAAGCAGCATAACCAGACACGTGTATACACTTTTTCTTTTCATTCTGATTTATAATTTTATATAGATTTTTCTTTTTAACAAAACATATCCCAACAGCCCATTGAACAACAGGAAAAATACACCGTACATAAATGAACCGAAGTAATTTCCGAATAACGGGTTAAGCAAATTATTGAATACAGCCGTATGGATATGCCAATGCACAAGCAATCCTCCGGCTATGCAACTAAACACATAAATTACAAGCGGATTCGCGCCAAATGCTTCGAAAAACGAAAACCACTTTTTATTCTGCTTCACATCAATGATATAGAGCAGCAATGCCAATGACAATGCCGCAATCCCACAAGTGAGCAAAACGAACGAAGGAGACCACAAACGCTTATTCAAAGGACAGGCATAGCTTAACAAATAGCCAGCAAACAACAGCGTGGTACCTATAAGAAATAGATTTAGCATCCGGCGGTCATTATCTTTAATGTCGATGATTATCTTTCCGCAAACAAAACCGATCATCACTTGAGATACAGCAGGAATCGTACTAAGTATCCCCTCGGGATCGACAAACTGACGGCCCTGAAGATACATGTGGTTAGATCCTAAAATAGCTGAATCAATCATCCCGACGATATTATCCGCACTCTTTTCAAATCCGTTTCCAAATAACTGAAAAATAAAGTAGACAATCAGCAAGATAATAGCTAATGGCATAAAACGCTTATGCGGTATTGTTACGGCCAATAAGGCTGTAATACCATAACAAATCCCAAGCCGTTGCATAACTCCCATCAACCGGAGCTGACTCAAATCAAAATAGTTACCACTATCTATTGCTGTTATGAACCACTCCATAACCAGACCAATAAATATTAATAAGAGACTTCTTTTTATGATTTTCGCAATGGCCGGTCGACACTGGAAGTTATACTTACACAAGGAGATGTAGGTCGAAATACCCATCAGGAACATAAACATCGGGAATACCAGATCGGCCGGCGAAAAGCCATCCCACTTGGCATGTGCAAAAGCGGCAAAGTTATACCCGCACTTTCCTGTATTGTTGACCAAGATCATCCCGGCAACAGTAATACCCCGAAGTACATCAAGCGAAAGTAACCGTTTGTTCGGATTCATAATATTTGATTCTTTTAATTACTTATTATATATAAAATAGTCGTTCCGGCAGCTAACACTATCCCTATAAGCGATTCATAAGGTATCAGCTTCAGACGTTCCTTAAAATTGAGTTCGCATACGCCTCCTGTCGCATGAAAGAACGAACCATGTGGCAAATGGTCAAGAACTGTAGCTCCGGAATTAATCATAGCCGCTCCCCAAACTGCAGAAATGCCTATAGCCAATATCGTTTCAGCAAACGAAGAAGAAGCCAGTGTCGCTCCGGCTGTTGTCGATGCGGTAGCCGCCGACATCAACGCGCCTGATATAGGAGCAATCAATGCATCACTAATATGAGCATGATCTAATCCTGTAAGAATCCAGTCTTTCAAAGAAGAGTTCTTTATGATGCCGGCAATAGTCCCGGTTCCTATCAACAGAATAGCTACCACAGACATCTTTTGCAGTCCATATTCTATACTCGGAAGAATGTTTTTCCATTGTTTCATACAGATAGCACCACATAAGCCACCTACCGGCAAAGCTATCAAAGGATCAATATTGATTCCTGCCGCAGGACGTAATGCCAATAAAACAATCGTAACAACAGGAGCAATCAGACTGGTTCTTAACGAGGGCAGATTTCTCTCTTCCTCTTTATCCTCTGTTTGCATCATCATTTTTTTGTTTTTTACCGATTGAGGCATCAGACGGACAATAACGAAAACAGTGAAAAACAAACCGACCACTGCCGGTAAAATATTGGCAAACATTACAGACGATAAATCCGCATTAAAATTTCCGGCTGCTATAATAGTGTTCGGGTTAGGTGATATGATATTTCCACACTTACCTCCCCCGATCATAGCAATAAGTAACACAGATGGAGACAGGTTTAGACGCTTGCCTATCGAAAGAGCCACCGGCGCAACGGTTATCACAGCCACATCAATGAATACGCCTACCGTACAAAGCAACATCGTTGCGAGTGCCAATGCCATAAATACCCGTTTTTCACCCATTTTGTTTATAATCGCATTGGAGATGACCGTGGTAGCCCCGGTTTGTATTAATATGCCTGACAAGACTCCGGCTGTCAGAATCCGCAATACCGCCGGGGTGACCTCTTTCACCCCTTCGGTCATCACCGTAACAGTCTCATTTAAAGATAGTCCTCCCAACAACCCTCCGACTATCGCTCCGATAATCAGACTGTATGTCGGAGAAAGCTTTCTTATGATTAACAGTATGGATAATGAAAGCCCGATTAATGCGCCTATCGCTGTCATTGAGTATTATTTAGTAAATTGTTTTATGATTCTCACCACCTGTCGCACCGTTCTCTCTATGTTTTCTTTCGTAAACTCCGGTCGCATCGCCTCTTCAAGTGTTACCGGAAAAGGTTGAATAGGCAGTACGGCAGTAAACCCCATCCTATTAAGCGCTTCGGTGGCTTCGACCGCTCCCCCCAGCGCTATCACCGGAACCTGACATTTCTCACCGACACGTAAAATTCCGTCCAGCGCCTTTCCCATACCAGTCTGGCGATCCAGTTTCCCCTCTCCGGTCAGTATCAGGTCTGCCTGTCGGACGACCTCTTCGAAACGAAGCGTTTTCAATATAACTTCTATTCCGGATTGCAATTCTGCATTCAAAAACGGAAGCAGGCCGCCTCCCATTCCTCCGGCTGCTCCGGCACCGGGAAGCTGCGATATATCCATATTTGTATATTCCTTTATCACCTGTGCATAATGCCGCAACCCATTGTCCAACTCTATCACTTGCAAACTATTTGCCCCTTTTTGGGGAGCATATACATAGGCCGCACCCTCTTTTCCAAAAAATGGATTACTAACATCACAGGCGATCGTAAAGTGACTCTCCTTCAATGCCGGATTCAATTGGGAAATATCTATTTGATGAACTTTTATCAGATTTTCACCGACAGGCTCCAACTCACCGTTTCCGCTATCTAAAAAGCGTGTACCTAAAGCCTTCAGCATACCAATTCCCGCATCATTCGTAGCACTTCCGCCGATTCCGATAATGAATTCCCGACACCCGCGTTTTAATGCGTCAGCAACCATTTCTCCAACTCCATAAGTCGTAGTCTTCATGGGGTTTCTCCGATTTGAATCAATCAATGGCAGACCGCAGGCCGAGGCCATTTCGATAATAGCCATCGCACCATTGTTTACGATGCCATACGATACATTGATTGGCTTCATGAATGGATCATGCACCCGACATGACACCGTTTGGGCATGAAGGGCAGAGCATAGAGCTTCTGTAGTCCCTTCGCCGCCATCAGCTATGGGGAAACGTATAATCTGACAGTCGGGTAATTCCTCCTGAATCGCTTTTTCGGCAGCTTTCGCTATCTCGAAAGAACCGACCGAACCTTTAAACGAGTCGAATGCCAATACAATCTTTTTCATAAAAGCTATCACTTATTTGTTTTCTCTATTAAACTCAATGCAGCCTCGACCGGATCATCAAACGGAGTCGTACTGTTACTCCAGGGAGATGTAATCCATTGCTCCTCCCATTCTCGGATTTCATTCCGGTCTTTTGTGAAATAGAGCTGTATACGAGGGATATAGTAGTCTTTAATCAGCCCGCTCCAGAAACGGGCAGCATAATCCTCCTGAATACCACCCCAACTTGTAATCAAGCGTTTGGCATTTGCTTCATAAGCATCTTTTTCCTGAAGAGTTGTTCCGCTATTGCGCGCAAGTTCCACCCATTCTTCTAATCGATATAAAGGATGAGAAGCCAATAGCCTGTCAACGTCCATCAACAAATCAACAGTTTGTTGCAGATTACGTTGCGCTGCGAGAACACGATTCTCCGAATCATCTTTCAGGGCCTGCTTATAAAAATTTTCAGCTTTAGCCGCTACATAATACGAAACAAACTCTATGAGGTCGTTTCTGTATAATTCAGAGCTTTTCAGTTCGTCAGCGCAACTAGCATACAAACGTATAGCCTGCAAGTAATCATCACTAAGGTCGATTTTACTGATCCGCCGTTGATCGGGTACTACAGTTTGCCAGGTAAAACGGGGGTATGAATATAAAGAACTATATGCTGTTTTCCGAAAAAGCTTCCAAGCTTCCTCCATGGCATCGGGATATCCTCCATAACGGGCCTCGCAGTATATCTTCATCCAATCGTCCAGGTCGATACTATCCGATGACCATCCCATATCGGCTAACAGTTCGTAAACAACCTCATTGTTTTCGAGTCCTTCAGGGGCAGAACCGAACCCAATCAAGTTACCTTTATTTGCGGCACGTAATGCTTTGACCGAGGAGCTTGCATACATATCCAAGTCTCCTGTCATGGTGTTTTTCCCACCAAAGTTGGGTACATAGCTGAATATCCATTTCTTTCCGTAAAACCCATCATGTACTTTCCATGTCTGCTCGGTGTTCCACACCCATTTCGGATAATCATTGCCCAAATCAATGATAATCATTTTATCATCAGGTACATTGCTTAACAACGCTTTAAGCGATTCTTTATCCCAAAATGAATGTTGATATCCGAATGTCCATCCCTGTGTAACCCAAACGGCATCCGGGTTTCCGGCTGCAATCGATTTATAAATCGTTTCTCCATACTCGGCCAATAACTTATATTTCGCTTCTTTATCTTCCTTATCGATAGGCAGTTCCATCTCATTAAAACTATCCGAGAGATAATACGTATTTTCTCCAAACTCTTTTTCCCACTCTTCGACAAACAGTTTGCCTATCTCTTCGAAAAAAGGTGAATCCGGTGGCAATACATAGGCGTTGTACTCTTCATCAAAACCACCCCACCGCATGTGCCGGAATTGTGTGTCGGGATGTTTCTGCACGAATCCTTCCGGCACGAAACCTGCAAACGCAGGCGCTATGGGCTGCATACCCAACTCGCGCATACGGGTCAGGATTTGATGCTGCAAAGCGATTTGGTTCTGCTGCCAGGCATCAGATAAGGGACCGTCCCACTTGTTCAGATTGCCCATGCGATGCCAGGGAAGGTGTGCGGGGGCAGTGAAAAACTCACGGATTTCTTCTTTGTTCAATCCCATACGCAGCCATACCCGCTCCGCAATGGCTTCGCTGGCCACGGTAGCCAAGGGCATATTTACACCATAAAGAGCCATCCTGTCAATTTCCTTTTCCCAACGCTCCCAGTCCCAGTAAGGGGTAGTGTAGCCGAATGTACAAACATTAAGGAAATAGCGCAACTCATAAGGGGACACCTGTTCATACAATTCATAATCGGGCCACGGCATCACCGACGTTATGTGTTCACCGCTCCATGTTTTCATACTCTTGCAGGCCTCTTTCATGTACGTATGAAAAGCGTAACAGATAGCAACGGAGCTGCTTCCCCTTAGGGTAAGCCGACCGTCGCTTGCTATCACTTCGAATATATCTTTACCGTCGGATGGTTCGATATATTCAAAGTGGATAGACTGTGCTCTTTCCCCAATCTGACGTTCTATTAACTGTTTGGCGGGGGTGATAATATCCGTCTTAGGCTTGTGGCATGAGCAGAAAAAAAGCGTTGTTGAAATCAGTAAATACTTGATTATTGTATGTATCATAGAAAATCATAAATGTTATAAGTGAGTATCAATATTTTTTCTTCGATGCTTCTTTCACATATTCCAGTTCCGTAATAATCGGTAAATGGTCTGACAAAAGCGACTGAACAGTTTGTGTACTAATCACGCGCCATCCTTTTTGCGGGTAAGCAAACAAGTAATCGATCTTAATCACAGGTTTCCATGCCGGCATTCCAAAATCATCGTTGCTTGCAGCAAACCAGCTATCCATACCACGTATTGCCTCCGAGTAATGACGCGCGTTGAAATCACCTCCCAAAATTACAGGATATTTATAATTTTTGAAATGCCCGGTAATAAATTTTATTTGCTCCGCCCGTGTTTCTTGAGAGTTGACGTCCAGATGCGTAGAGGTAAAAACAATGGTATCATTACCCATTTCGAATAATCCCTCCAGCATGGCCCGCCTCTCATGCTCTTTGACCGGATGGGGCAGCATTATCTTTTGGACAGAAATATATGGATATTTACTTAACATCCCAATACCGTAATAACCGGTAGAATAGTCAATCGTTTTTCCGTAAAGCCCAAACATCCCTGTATGATAGGCAAGTTCGGATATAAAATCCTTCCCCTTCTGATGCGGGGTACGCTTACGGTCTGTTTTGCTATCCACTTCCTGAAGCGCCACAAAATCAGGCTTGAAGGATTTGATGTGATGAGCAAGTTCCTCTAAAGATGCCAGTTCGCCAAATCTTAAATTATAGGTCATTACCCGCACCCGTAGAGTATCTTGCGCATAGGCAACACCCAAAGTCAGGCATAAAAACAATAATAAATATTTCTTCATTGAATACATGGTTTCTATTTTTTAATGATTACTTTTCCCAGCCCGGATTTTGTCCTAACAGAGGATTCTTCTGACGCTCGGGATTAGGCACGGGCCACAAATAATGTTTCGTTGCGTCGAAGTAACGTGCTCCGCCTTCCGCGGTAGACTTTTCGTAGATAACATCACCAAACTCATCTACTCCGGTATCGGGATATGGGTTGGCGCCCAAATCATTCATACAAACTTTCAGGCTGGGACCGGTGATGGCACGTCCAAAGCGAAGTTCGCCTTCACGCCAGCGCATCACATCGGCGTATCTTGTTCCTTCACCTGCCAACTCAATGCGACGTTCTCTTCTCAATTCGGTTTCGAGGTCCATCCCCCATGCGCTAAGTTCGTCAAGGTTCATACGATGCATATTCACACGATCTCTAAGCCTGTTGATGGAGTAATCAATCTGTGTTTGTGTCAGTTTCTTGCCTTGTAGTTCGAAAGTGGCTTCGGCATAAATCAGCAAGATTTCGGCAAAGCGGATGACATTGAGATTCCCATGTCCCCCCACACTTGAACCGGCCAAATCAATATCGTTATACTTCTTCAGATAGAAACCTGTACGGCTATTTGCCCCCACACGGTTATTATCTTGCAATGAAGCAAAACGAGGCAGATTAAATATCTCGTTGGCCTTATCCGTATCAGGGTCACCGTCATCTCCTCCCGGCCATTTGTCACCCGGAGCATATAAAGTCATCTTCATTCTAGGATCTCTGTTCTGGAAATAATCCACATAATGCTCTTCAGGCGACTTGTATAACGATGAGGTCTGCACACCGGTCTTTTTATAATATTCCAATCCGGTTTTTGCCGGTTTACCGTCTGTACACAGATAAGCATCCACTAATGACTTCGTTGGATTGAGACGTATATAGTCTGTCGGGCTGCAAGTTTCATTGGGCAGACTTTGTGTACGGATTTCGGGTACAAAAAGGCTATATACGATGGCTTCGATATTTTTCGGATCATTCTCGACATCCCCTTCGTGATGAAATAGTTTTTCGTATTCATACAGGCCATAGGGACTGTTTTCGATGATATATTCACTCGTTTTTGCAGCCAGTTCCCACCTTTCGTTTTGCAAGGCAATACGTGCCAATATGGCTAAAGCGCCCCAGCGGTCGAGTCTTCCCAGTTTATCGCCTGTATACCTTTCTTCAGGCATACGCTCTGCCGCCCATTTCAAATCCTCGACGAGCTGGTCAATGACTTTCTCTCTGGGAGTACGTTCGATATATGCATCTTCGGGCTGGATGACTTCTCCTACCCAAGGTACATCACCCCAAAATGTCGTGAGGTAAAAGTACATAAGCGCCCGGATGGTTTTTACTTCTGCGGCATAAACGTCCTTCTTATTTTGAGCTACCTGCGCTTTATTATAGTTGTCCAGAAAATTATTGCAGCGATAAATATAGCTATACGCTCCTGTCCAATAGGTAGTGAAGGGGAAGCCGTCAGTATAAGAGTGCTTGCCTCCCGAAACTTTACTTAGTCCACTAGTAATATTCCCCCACATAACAGTTTCGGCCGTCGATTCACTCCAATTCACGAGATAGTCTTTTTGTAAAGCTTCGTAACAGGGAGGCAAGGCATTTTTAAGCTGATCTTCATTTACCCAGAATGTTACATTGTCCGGCTCGTTAGGGTTCGTTCTATCCAGAAAATCGCTACATGAGGTAACTATACCAAAGAAAGCAATGATTAAAAAGTATTTTGAGTATTTCATCTTTATAGTCGTTTAATAGGTTAGAATGTTATTGATAATCCAAAAACATAGGTTTTTACTTGCGGATAGACATCTCCGCTGGTGGTCCTCACTTCAGGGTCATAAGCTCCGAAGTAATCGGTTTTAGTAAACAAGTTATCTGCCGAAGCATATACTCTAAGACTATTAATACCAAGAGGTGCCACCATCCGGGCAGGAAAACGATAACCTATCTGAATATTCTTCAGGCGCAAGTACGATGCATCCTCTTTCCAGTAGTCACTGAAGAGCCTGTTGTGCTCCTGCGACTGATAAAGTCTGGGATAAGAAGCATTTGGATTCATAGGCGTCCATCTGTCAAGATGCTCTTTTTTAGGGATTGAGTAGTCATTGATAAACGCATGCCGAGCCTCATCCTCAAGGTAACCGGCAACTTTGCCTACGCCTTGCAAATAGAAACTGAAATCAATGCCTTTCCATTCTAAACCACCCTTGATTGCATAGGTGTAATGGGGTTCTTTCTCGCCAAACACCACTTTGTCGTAGTCATCAATTACCCCGTCGGGAGCGCCGTCAGGACCACTGATGTCCCGATACTTAATATCTCCGGGCTGTACAATGCCGTTTTGTGATGCAACAAGAGGAAATTTTGGTTTCTGGTACTTACCTGTAGTTGTATTCACTGATTCAAAGTCATACACTTGCGCCAGCCCATCAGTCAGATAACCATAGAAAGCACCTATCGGATCACCTACCCGACGATACGAACCGGAAGCCGTACTGGTCAGCGACTCCGGAGTTCCACCCAAATCGGTAATCTTATTACGAGCGTCCGACAGATTGAACCCGAGATTGTAATTTACACTTCCGATCTTATCACGCCATGACAAATTAAGCTCCCATCCTTTGACATCAATCTTACCAAGATTGACATAACCTACGTTACTACTGGAAACCCCGACAATAGCCGGAACATCGGGACGAACCAATGCATCAATATTTTCTTTCTTATACCAATCAAAGTCCACATTCAGTCTATTGTTCAAAAAACTAAGGTCTACCCCGAAATTAAGCATGCGGATGGTTTCCCACTTGATGTCGGGATTACCGATTTTATTTTGCCAAAGTCCCATAACAGGTGTATTAGAAGCTCCGATAGGATAAGACTCTTCGGTTATGATAGGTGACAAGTAAGGGTAGTAATTACCGGGAATGTTTTGATTTCCCAACTCACCCCAGGAAGCACGCAGCTTACCCGAGCTCAATACCGAAGTAGCGAACTCCATGAATTTTTCACGTGAGAAGTTCCATCCTGCCGAGAACGATGGAAAATATCCCCAACGATTGCCCTTGGCAAATCTTGAAGTTCCATCGGCGCGCAGGTTAGCTTCAAACAGGTATTTACCGTCAAAAGCATAGTTGACACGACCAAAGTAAGAACGCAAAGCCCACTCGTCTTTTGTTCCGCTATTCATAAAATTAATCATTCCGGCACTAATAACGTGAATATCCTCAACCATCACATTATCACGTGTAGCACCCAGTGTGCTTCTATTTTCCCACTCTTGCGAAAATCCCAACAATGCTCCCAACTCGTGGCGTCCTATGGTTTTATTAAAGTTCAGGGTGAATTGCAACGTTTGGGTCATAACGTCGAGATGGCTTTGTGAGATATAGTCCTTGGCATCTTCATTTGCTTTCAACGGGCTACCGTCCGAGTAATAAGACAACATCTTCGGGTTAAACTCATCCACTTGGCGGGTATATATATTTGCAGAGTACTGCATACCTACGTTCAGTCCGTCTATAATTTTGAGATCTGCATTGAAAATACCATTGAGCACACGAGTTTTCCGTTCTTCCATTCCCGACTCATAAGCTACCTGCAAGGGGTTACGTACCGAACCATACGACCAGTTCTCACTATCTACCATCCGGCCATTCTCGTCAGGAATTTGCCACATGACGGGAAGTAACGGAGACATACGCTGTGACAGGCGGAATACTCCTGATGTGCCGCTATAACCTAAGTCCTTTTTATAGAAATCGACATAGCTCATCTGTCCGGTCAGTTTCAAACGATCATATACCTCCGTGTTTACACTGATACGCGCATTATGTCTTTTGGAACTATATCCGTCACCTACAACCAGTCCATCCTGATCCAGGAAACCATACGACATAAAAAATCCGGTTTTCTCGCTTCCACCCCGTGCGCTCACATTATGCCCCGTTTGAAAAGCCCGGCTTTTGTATATTTCGTCAATCCAGTCAGTATTGGAATATTCGTTGGGATACAGTCCCGAATCATATTTATCGAAAGCCTCTTGTGTATAGGGCTTGGAAAATCCGGCAGCACTCATGGCTTCATTGGAGAGTTCCATGTATTCCCTTCCATTAACAAGTTCGGGCAATGCTGTGGGAGTCTGGAATCCGGCATATCCGTTATATTGAAATACTACGCGCTCTTTCTTTTCTCCCTTTTTAGTCGTTACAAGAATAACACCGTTAGCGGCACGTGCTCCATAAATAGCTGATGAGGCGGCATCTTTCAGTACGGATACGCTTTCGATGTCCGAAGGATTCAATAAGTTGATGTCTCCCCCGGCTACTCCGTCAATCAAGATCAAAGGTGCTGTACTACTGTTAATAGTTCCCGTACCACGAATGTTGATGCTGGGCACAGCACCCGGCTGCCCCGAAGAGGAAACAATACTAACTCCAGGCAACAATCCTTGTAGCCCTGTAGTTACGTTAGTAATAGGTCGGTTCTCAATAGCCTCCGCTTTAACCATAGATACGGCACCTGTTACATTCACTTTCTTTTGCACGCCATAACCTACAACTACTACATCTTCCAGGCTGACAGCATTCTCTTTCATCACTACGTTTACTGTCGTTGCTTTCGCTATGACGCTTTCTTCACGGTAGCCGACGTATGAGTACCGAAGTGTACTTCCATAGGGTACCTTGATGGAATACTGACCATTGATATCTGTGATTGTACCTGTAGTCGAGCCTTTTACCGATATGGTGGCTCCGATGATCGGTTCCGCATTCTCGTCAGTAACTTTACCTTTCACATATAGTTCCTTTTTCTCTCCTTGCGAATCAACAGGGTCAGTTTTATTTTGATATTCTTTATTATAAAATAAAATACTGTCATCCAGGAAACGGAACCCAATGTTAGTCCCTTTTAGCAAAAGAGTTAGCGCTTTGTTTATCTCTGTGTCTTTTACCTCCAATGACACTTTCCTACTCGTATCCACAAATTCTTTGCTATAGGCTACATTCATCGATGCCTTCTCTGCTATCTGACTGATAGCTTCTTTAAGAGGAAGCTCTTTGATACTAACCGATATTTTTTGCTGTTGTGCATAAACAAAAGCAGTGACAAATATGCACATTAGGGTTACAATACACCTTCTGCCGGTGGATGAAAAAGGAGAATCTTTTTCCATAATATTAGTCTTTAAAGTTAATAGTTCAATATCTATTAGCTAATACACAAGAGATATTAAAAAGTATTACGGCAAATAAGTTAATGAATATTAATTCGGGAAATATAGGAGAACTTGCCGGAAATCCATCCATACTTGATAAAAAAGAAAGAAACCACTTCGAAGGTATAGTTTTTAAAAGAAAATATAAAGGGTGGATATCGTATTTTCTCATTTAATGCATAAATTAGTGTCTTTACCTGAAAAAGAATGAGCAACATCCACCTCACATATGAGTGATTCCACCAGAACTCGGCTCAGTCTGAAAATTTTGGGGATTTGATTCAGGGCAATCACACCCTTAAAAATAGATTCATTCCGGTACGGAAATGAATGAACTATGCTATCGTTAATTATACCTCGCCACTATGCTACTTTTATTTTTTCTTCTTGCCTATATTATTTTTTTGATTGCCTATATTATTTTTTTGATTGCCTATATTATTTTTTTGATTGCCTAATGAGTTTTCGTTTGACTTAAGTCAAACGATAGTTCAACTTAAGTTAAGCGTTCGTTTGACTTAAGTCAAACGAAAACTCATTAGGCTATGAAATACATATTAATAGGGAAGTAATTACCTAAAAGTAACTAATGAAATCATTAGTGGCAATTGATTCAAAACCGTGCAGGAATGAATCAATTTTTAGGGATGTGATTGCCCTGAATCAAATCCCCCCCAATCCCCAAGAATTACAACTGAGCCCAAAACTCTTAATACTTATAAATTCATATAGTTGGTTCAAAAGGCAATGGTGTCAAGTACGCCTGACAATGGAAATGGAGGCAACGGAGAAGGTGGAAATGAAGACAGTGGTGAAGCACCGGATCCGGCAGCATAAGAAACGGTGTTAATATGTAAAAATCGGGCTTGACATTGTTCAAACCCGATTTTTTCTATTATATAAAATACTACTTTCTATCAGTTAACACCTTTATCGAATCCCGTTTTATAATATTAGGTTTCAAAAGAATCTCCGAATGTAGTTCAGTTTCTTCCAAAATCTTCTGCATCAACATTTTTACAGCAATAATGCCAATATTCTCCAATGATTGTGCAATACGAGTAATAGGAGGGTTCAAATAGTCCAGATATAAGTTATCATCAAACGAAATAATAGACATATCTTGAGGAATTCTCACTTTATGCTCATTTAATGCTTTGACGGCTCCCAAAAGAATTGTACTACTTAACGCAAATATAGCAGTAGGTTTTGTAGTAGAGTTCAGAGCCAACTTAGTCTCAATATAACCATTCTGAATCGAGAACTCATTTCCTCTTATCATTGCGTTATCCTGATAACCAGCTTCGCGAAGCGCATCAAGATACCCGCGCACACGTTCCTTAGTCGTTATAGAAATATCCGGCCCCTGAATACAGAGAATCTTACTATGCCCCGATTCTAATAATAATTTCGTTGCCTGATAAGCTCCTACATAATTATCAGTAGCTACGTATGGCAAATTATGCTTCTCAAAATAGCGGTCAATTAGCACAATCGGAGTTTTAGTACTAATCTCCTCGAGTTTAGAAGGGTTTTCACCGGTTGGAACCAAAATAATCCCATCTATTTTACGCGATAGAAGCGAATCAATAGCTTTATTTTCCTGAACAGGATCTTCGAGGGTATCGATAAGCATGACAGTATAATTATAACGTTGTGCTTCACGGATGACAACACTTGCTATATTGGCAAAAAAAGGATTATCTATGTGTGGTACAAGAAGGCCTATAGTATATGTCGTGTTGTTGCGCAAACTTTGCGCAACTATATCAGGCTGATAGTCCAATTCTTTAACGGACTGCAAAATAACCTCCTTAGCAGACTGACTGATCCTATATTTCTCCGATTTCCCATTTAATACCCTGGAAATCGTAGAGATAGAATACCCAGTCTTCTTTGATACATCAATCAGAGTTTTCTTCATTACTGGTTGTTTTTTGCAAAAATAACATTTTATCTGAGAAAAAAGCAAGAAAAATATTTTGTTTTGAAAAAAATTTCTATATTTGCGCAAACGATTGCGCATCGTTTACGATTCAATTCGCCTTAATACTTAATACTCATTATATGGACACAAAGAAGAAAATCGTAGTGATAGGTAGTAGTAATACGGACATGGTTATCAAATCAGACCGTCTACCAAAACCAGGAGAAACAATTCTGGGAGGAAACTTCTTAATGAATCATGGCGGCAAAGGAGCTAACCAAGCCGTAGCTGCTGCAAGACTAGGAGGAGATGTCACTTTCATATGTAAAATAGGGAATGACATTTTTGGAAATGAAACCTTGGAAATGTTTCACAAAGAAAAGATCGACACTACTTATGTAGGAATTACCCCGCAGGAACCATCAGGAGTAGCTCTTATCAATGTCGACAAAAAAGGGGAAAACTGTATTGTTGTTGCTTCCGGAGCCAACGGGACTTTATCTACTGATGACATACAAAATGCAGAAACCGCCATCAAACAGGCATCCATCGTCATCATGCAGTTGGAAACTCCAATCGAGAGTGTCACTTATGCAGCCAAAATGGCGAAAAAAGATGGAATTACCGTTATATTAAATCCCGCCCCTGCCCCTACCCAACAACTGCCTGACGATTTATTAGCCAATGTCGACATTCTTATTCCTAATGTCACAGAGGCTGAAATCATCTCGGGAATGCACATTACAGATGATGAATCGGCAAAAGAAGCGATTCGTTATATTAGTTCGAAAGGCATAAAAACTGTCATTATTACGATGGGAGCCAAAGGAGCTCTCGCTTATGAAAACAATGAGTTTATCCACATTCCAGCCTTCAAGGTAGAAGCAGTAGACACAACCGCTGCCGGAGATACATTCTGCGGCGGACTGTGCGTAGCTCTGTCTGAGGGCAAAAATCTAAAAGATGCAATTATATTTGCAAGTAAAGCCTCTTCTATTTCTGTTACCAGAATGGGAGCACAAGTATCTATACCTTTGAGAAAAGAAATACAATAATCATCCTTAATTCTGTTATTATGATAAAACAATGTTCAATCCACGGTCTATTGACAAGTATGTTGTTAATAGTATTTTCTTTGATGAGCAATGATGCTATTGCCCAGAAGGCAATAAGAGGTACAGTCCTCGATGAAGCAAATGAACCCATTATCGGTGCCAGTGTCCTTGTTAAAGGTACAACAAATGGTTCTATTACAGGAGTTGATGGAACCTTCAATGTAAAAGCGAATCCTTCTGATGTATTGGTTATATCTTATGTAGGTTATGCAACTGTTGAACAACAAGTAGGAAATCAGACACAGCTTGTAATACACCTGCGCGAAGACTCGAAAGTGCTTAATGACGTTGTAGTAATCGGCTACGGCTCTACCACAAAGAAAGAGCTTACAGGATCGGTTACCAGCATGAAGAAAGATGACCTCAATCCCGGAACATTCACCAATGCTATGGGAATGTTGCAAGGAAAAGTGGCAGGATTACAAATTATCAACCCGAACGGTGCTGATCCGACAGCCAAATATGAAGTATTACTTCGCGGAACAAACACACTTTCCGCAGGCCAAGGTCCATTAATTATTATTGATGGGGTGGCAGGTGCAGATATCAGAAATATCAATTTTCAGGAAGTGGAATCAATTGACGTATTAAAAGATGGTTCGGCAGCTGCTATTTATGGAACAAGAGGTACGAATGGAGTAATCATCGTCACAACTAAACGTGCAAGAAGTGGCAAAACGGAAGTTTCTTATGATGGGCAACTCACCGTGGGAGTCGTTTCACGCAGAGCAAAACCTTTATCGGCAAGCGAATACAAATCTGTTATCAAGGAACATCGCCCAGAATTGGAAAGTTATATTTTTGACAGTGATACCGATTGGTTTAAAGAAATTACACAAACTCCGTTCAGCCATAAGCACAACTTGTCTATATCCGGAGGTTCCGAGAAGTTCTCACACCACACTTCTTTCAATTATGAAAAGAGCGATGGCTTGCAAAAGCATAATAGCTCCGAAAAGCTAATGGCACGTACCAATATTCGCCAGTCATTATTAGATAAATGGGTCGATTTGGATTATAACCTGAATATCATTCATCGCAAATACAGCCCTTCCTCTACAAGTGCTTTTATGCAGGCATTTACCCATAATCCAACAGAGCCTGTTTATGACGACAGCGATCCGGATGCCGGAGGATATAGCCGTATCAAAGCAATGGAATATTACAATCCGGTAGCGATCATTAACGAAAGGAACATGGAAAGTAAGAATGATAATTATGGTGCAAATATTCGTGCTACTCTAAACATATTGCCTATAAAAGGATTAAAATGGGAGAACTTTGTTTCATACGACAAAGAACAATATGAAACACGTGAATATTACACACATTATTATCCAAGTTTAATAGGAACGAATGGCCAAGCCTATATTCAAAACTATCAGGAAAACGATACACAATATGAGTCTACCTTAAATTACTCGAATATTTTCGGAAAACATTCCATTCAGGCATTACTCGGATATACATACCAGTATACTTACAGCACATCTGCATCCATGACAAATTCCGGTTTCGACTTCGATGACAACCAGACTCATAACATCGGAACAGGAACGAATCTAACTGAAGGCAAAGCCAGCATGTCGTCCAACAAAGAAGATAATACATATATCGGATTCTTCGGACGTTTTATGTACAACTACGATGATAAATATCTTTTGTCTGCTTCACTACGTCGTGATGGCTCCAGCCGTTTCGGTGACAATAATAAATGGGGATGGTTCCCGGCTGTCAGCGTAGGTTGGCGTATTAATAAAGAGAAATTCCTCTCGAATGTCAAATGGATCGATGATTTAAAATTGAGAGCCGGATACGGAGTTACCGGTAACCAGGATTTCTCAAACTACAAATCTTTGATGATGATGACTACAGCCGGTAAATTCTATTACAATGGCCAATGGATCAATACTTATCAACCTGCGAGTAATGCAAATCCGGATCTAAAATGGGAGAAAAAAGCAGAGTTCAACGTTGGTGTTGATATGACAATGTTTGATAACCGCCTCTCGTTCACTTTCGATTATTACAAACGGACTACATCAAACTTGCTATATGACTACATCGTGCCAACACCTCCTTATGTATATAATACCTTGTTTACGAATGTTGGAAAAGTTACTAATGAAGGAGTTGAATTAACAATATCCGGTACACCTTTTAACACTAGGGACTTTACATGGAATACCTCACTTACCGTTTCGCACAATAAAAACAAATTGGTGAAATTCACCAATGATGAATTCACTAACGGAACATACAAAGTGGGATGGTCTACAAGTGCTGCCTGCTACACTCAACGTCTGATAGAAGGACAGTCATTGGGTACTTTCTATGGTCCTATATGGTTAGGAACTGATACAGATGGAAAAGATGTATTGCTAGGACAAAATGCAGACGGTTCCGTACCGGAAGAACAATGGGAAAAAATTGGCTGTGCTTATCCGGATGCCACTCTTAGCTGGAGTAATACCTTCAGATATAAGAAATTCGACTTGAGTTTCTCACTGCGTGCATCTATCGGCGGAGAAATTCTGAACAACTATGCGATGGAATATGAAAATCTAAGCAGCATCGGACTTAGAAATATCTCATCAAACTGGTTATCTCAAACGAATTTCACAAGTACGACCTATAAATATTCCTCCAAATATATAGAGGATGCTTCTTATTTAAAACTAGATAATGTTACCTTTGGATATACTTGGGATTTCACATCTAAAATGATAAAAAGACTAAGATTGTCTCTTACTGCACAGAATGTATTCTGTATCACCGGTTATTCTGGTGTCGACCCAGAAGTTGCCCTTTCCGGACTGGAACCCGGTATGGAAAGTTTGAGCTATTATCCGCGTACAACAGAATTTACTTTTGGAGTTAATATAGTATTCTAAAAAAATAAGATTACCATGAAAAAGACAAATATAATATTAAGTTTCGTTATCTGTATATTATCATACGGATGTACCGATCTTAGCGAAACTGTATACACAGGAGTAGCGATGAATGACTTCTTTAAAAACGAGAAGGAACTGGTAGCCAATGCAGGTAGAGCATATACGAAATTACAAGGATACAATTCCGAACAAAGTTTATGGACACTGCTTTTACAAGCTTCTGATGAATGTGCTGTTCCCGCTTGTGGTGGTTCCTGGTACAGTAATGGACGTTATGAAGAAATCCAGACGAATAAAATTCCACCTGCAAATAAATTATTAACAAGGGGCTGGAACTGGATATTTAATGGTATTGCTGCATGTAATGAAATTATTTACGAAACGGAACTATCACCTATTCAGTTTGAAGGAAAAGAGAAGATTATAGCCGAAATGAAAATATTGCGTGCTTTCTACTATTACCAAGCCATTTCTTGTTGGGGAAACGTACCTTTCACAACTGACTACACAGAAACCGGATACCCGGAACAAAAAAGTCGTGAATATATTTTCAACTATCTGGAAAAAGAGATTAATGACAATATCGAGTTCCTAGACAGGGAGCCTTCAGATACTAATTATGGACGGGCCACACAAGCTGCCGCTTATTGCATTCTTGCGAAAATGTATCTGAATGCAGAAGCATGGTTCGGTACTCCAATGTATGACAAAGCAGAGAAAGCCTGTAAAGACATTATGGATATAGGTGCTTACAGCATTGAAGACTCTTATTCCACTAATTTTGATATTAAAAATGAAGATTCTAAGGAGAACATCTTTGTAATCCTGTATGACAGAGTATATACTAGCGGTGACAGTAACTCATTTTATTTGCATACGCTGACATTGGAAGCTGCATCACAAGCAACATTTAATATTCCGGCAGCCCCATGGTCGGGTTTTCTCTGCCAACCAGACTTTTTCCAAACATACGCAGAACAAGATCTTCGCAGAAGTCAGAGCTGGTTATACGGTCCTCAAGTAGACCTAAGCGGAAAGGATCTTGGTTTCGAATATACTCCTGTCTTCTCCGAAGAAAAATATTACAATAGCAACGGAGGACGTGGCACATACGATGGTGCACGCTGCTGGAAATGGCATTACCAGACTGATGGTTCTTTAAAAGAATATACAGTTAGTATGGACAACGACTTTGCCATCTTCCGTTATGCCGATGTTGTATTAATGTATGTAGAAGCTTTGGTACGACAAAACAGAACAAGTGAGGCCATCCAACTGGCAGACTTCAAGAAGATTCGTACAAGAGCAGGTCTTGATGCATATACTACAAGCCAATTGACGATTGATGAACTTTATGCAGAACGAGGCAGAGAACTGGCATGGGAAGGATGGCGCCATGAAGATATGATACGTTTCGGAAAATATCTGAAAAAATATTGGGCACACCCTGACCAAAGTTCAGAAACTTTTAGAAATGTATTTCCAATTCCTACGGATATTTTAAATGCAAATCCAAAATTATCTCAAAACAAAGATTATTAACCACAATTGGAAGGTTCACATAGAAAAGTGTACCTTCCAACAAATCAACCCTGATAAGTATGAAAAAACCAATCATCTTTTTACTTGTTTTAATTACTAACATCTTATTTATCTCTGCACAGAAGATTTCAAAGACAGAGTTAAAAGACAAAATAGCCGGAGCTTGGATCGGGCAAATGGTAGGAAACATATATGGACTTCCTTTTGAGAACAAGTTTGTAGATGAACCTGCCCCGGAATCCAGATTTCCATTCGGTTACACTAAAAATATAGATAAATTGCAGAAGTATAACGGTGCATTCTCTGATGACGATACTGATGTTGAGTATATCTACTTACTATTAATGGAGAAATATGGCGTAGAACCTACTTATGCCAATATGCGTGAAGGATGGGTGTATCATATCCGTGACCGTGTATGGCTAGCCAATAGGGCTGCACTCGGATTAATGCATCTTGGATTCACCCCTCCGTTCACAGGTGACGAAAATCTGAATCCGCACTGGTATCAGATCGACCCTCAATTGATTAACGAGATATGGGCGTATACAGCACCGGGAATGATTTCGTATGCTGCAGGAAAAAGTGATTGGGCGGCCCGTATCACAAGCGATTCGTGGGCGGTATCTCCCACTGTCCTATATGGTGCAATGTACGCTGACGCTTTTTTCTGCAAGGATATCCGCAAACTGATTACACGAGCCTTGAAAGAACTGCCTGCTGATGACAGATATGCGATAGCTGTAAAAGAGATGATTGCTTTATATGACAAATATCCTAAAGATTGGGTAAAAGCACGTCAAATCATGGCTAAAAAATATTACATAGATGAGCCAGCCATGACAAAAACAATCTGGAATGCTAATCTGAACGGATTATGCGGGATTTTGGCTATGTTGTATGGCGAAGGAGATTTCCAACGGACATTGGATTTAAGCTGTGCAATGGGATTTGACTGCGACAATCAGGCAGCCACTATCTCCGGACTTCTAGGAGTAATGTATGGCGCAAAGTCTCTTCCCGAAAGTTTGACTAAACCTATCGAAGGATGGGAAAAACCCTTCAACGACCGGTATATCAATATCACCAGATTTGATATGCCTGATGCTTCCATTGAAGACATGATTGAACGTACTTACAACAAAGCAATCGAACTGGTTTGTGCCAAAGGAGGAAAAGTGAAAGGTGATATGGTATATGTTAACCCCAAAGCACAATTCATTCCCCCGATGGAATTCTGTATCGGTCCGAATCCGGACTTGGAAATCGGACAGCCTACCGATTACTCATTTGCCTGTAGAACAAATGCTGCTTTCAAATGGGAACTGGTAAAAGGTAAACTTCCGGCAGGAGTTACATTCCAAAACGGTAAACTGGCAGGAACTCCTACAGAAGCCGGCAAATATCCAATTACCCTTCAATTAAGCGCAAATAACAAGAACTCAATTACTAAAGACTTTGAGTTATTGGTTAAAACCAAGAATATAGCCCCCAAGGCTGACACTATTTACGCCAATATCCGTAAACTAAACGAAGAAGTACTCGATTCTTGCTGGATTACCTTTGGAAAACCGATGTACGCAACAAATGTAGAAGTAATTAATGACGGAGTCAAAGATGGCGTAGGATCTGTATTTTATTCATTAGCGGCCAAAAGTAATCTGCCTAAAATAGACTATTTCGGATACGGTTGGAAAGAAGAGCATAACATCAATATGCTTGTTTTAGATATGGGCTGTCTGGAAGAGTTCGGAGGATGGTTTACTTCTCTAAACATTCAATATCTTGAAAATGACGGACATTGGTATGACGTAGGTAAATTCAAATCAACTCCGGCACTTCCCGAAACTGATATTGTATTTTTTCAACCTCCGTTTGCACAATATGTTTTGGAATTCCCGGCAGTAAAAACCAAGGGAATACGCGTACTAATGGATGCAAAAGTGCAGGAACACTGGCATAAATACACAAAGAATGTATCATCATTCATCTCTATCACCGAACTAGGAGTTTATGAGAAATAAAGGAGGAGAAAAATGAGGAAAATAATTACGATATGTATCATAGGGCTTTTTGCTCTCAACGTACAAGCCCAGCCTGTAAAAACTTTAAAGTTATCTGATAAAGAACTTTTAGATAAGATTAAAGGAGGATGGACCGGACAAACCATTGGTGTTGTTTTCGGAGCACCTACAGAGTTTAAGTTCACGGGAACTTATATTCAAGATTACCAGCCGATCCCCTGGGCGGAAGGTTACGTAAAATATTGGTGGGAAAAGAAACCCGGATTGTTCGATGATATTTATAACGATTGCACGTTTGTTGAGGCATTTGATGAACTTGGCCTGGACTGTTCACAAGAAGAACTTGCCAAAAGATTTGCATTCGCTGATTATCATTTGGCCCATGCTAACCAAGCAGGCAGATATAATATCCGCCAAGGTATCATGCCACCGGCTTCCGGTCATTGGTTGAATAACCCACATGCAGACGATCTGGATTTCCAGATCGAAGCAGACTTCATTGGTCTGATGGCTCCGGCAATGCTGCCGGAAGCATTGGATATCGCCTCCAGAGTAGGCCACATTATGAATAGCGGTGACGGTTTTTATGGTGGTGCTTTCGTAGCAGCTCTTTATAGCTCCGCTTTCTATGAAAAGAGTCCTGAAGCGATTCTAAAAACCGCAATCTCCGTTATACCTGAAGAGAGTACATTCCATCAATGTATTCAGGATGTAATCAATTTCCATTCTTTGCACCCGGACAACTGGAAAGATTGCTGGTACTTCCTGCAAGAAAAATGGAACTGTGATGTAGGATGTCCCAAAGGCGTATTTCTAAACTTTAATATTGACGCCAAGCTCAATTCCGCTTTCGTAGCATTAGCTATGCTCTACGGTAAAGGAGATTTCACCAACTCTGTCGATATTGCAACACGCTGCGGACAAGATTCTGACTGTAATCCGTCTACAGTCGGCGGTGTACTCGGCGTCATGTATGGGTATGATAAAATCCCTTCATTCTGGTTAAACCCTTTGAAAGAAGTAGAAGACTTTACATTTGAAGGAACGAATATGTCGTTGGCAAAAGCATACCAAATGAGTTTCGATCAAGCTAAACAACTCATAGTCAAAACAGGTGGAAAAGTATCTGGTGGGGAGATAGAAATTCCAATCAAAAAGGCGGATGTACTTCCTTTAGAACAAAATTTCGAAAACACCTATCCGCTTTATAGAGAACGCAAAGACTGCTTCCTGACAGATACATTTGAATTTGATTTCAATGGTAACGGATTTGTTATCTGGGGCAACATTTGCTGCACAAGAAGTATTACTCCCGATTATATCAATCGTGTATCTACACGCCACATCGGTTCCGAGGTGTTCGGATTGGCAGAGCCCAATGACCCTTACGTTGCTAAAGTGGAAATATGGATTGACGGAGAACTGGACCATGTAGCAGCTTTACCCATGAGAAACACAGACCGCAAAGTAGAACCAGCCTGGAAATACCTCATGAAGGAAGGAAGACACCACGTTAAAATGAAATGGTTGAACCGCAAAAAAGACTACATTATTCGTATCAACGACATAATGTATTATTCAGAGAAAAAAGAACATGATAGATTTTACTTTAATAAATAAGTTAAGATGAAAAAAGTCCTGATTAACATCATTCTACTATTTACCTTTTCCATATCGGGAATGGCACAAATAGAATATGGAAAAACAGTTGAAATAAGTAAAGAGGTACTGCTCGACAAAATTAAAGGAGGCTGGGCCGGACAAACCATAGGGTGCACCTATGGCGGTCCTACAGAATTTAAATACAGAGGAGCGATCATTCATGAGAAAACTCCAATAATCTGGTATGATGACTATTGCAAGGACATCTTTGCAGAAGATCCGGGATTGTATGATGATGTATATATGGATCTTACCTTTCTGGAAGTAATGCAAAAAGAAGGGATAAATGCCCCTGCCGAATCATTTGCCAAAGCCTTTGCAAACGCAGATTACAAATTATGGCATGCCAACCAGGCAGCCAGATATAACATATTGCACGGTATTATGCCACCGGCATCGGGACATTGGAAAAATAATCCGCACGCTGACGATATTGATTTCCAGATTGAAGCAGACTTCATTGGAATGATATGTCCGGGGATGGTAAATATCGCCTCCAATTTTTCGGACAAGATAGGGCATATCATGAACTACGGCGACGGATGGTATGGAGGTGTATACATGGGAGCAATGTATGCATTGGCTTATGTAAATAACGACATTTATACAATTATCACGGAAGCTCTTAAAACAATACCCGAACAAAGTAAATTTCACCGTTGCATCATAGACGTTATTAAATATTGGAAACAATATCCCGATGACTGGCGTAAATGCTGGCTGGAAATAGAAAACCGTCATGCTCTTGAGATTGGCTGCCCGGAAGGGGTATTCAATGCATTTAACATTGACGCCACTATCAATGCGGCTTACTGCGTGATGGGACTTTTATATGGCAACGGCGACTTTTTCAAAACAATGGATATAGCCACTCGTTGCGGACAAGATTCCGACTGTAACCCGGCAACTGCCGCAGGAATTCTTGGAGTCATACAAGGCTACAAGGCTATCCCCGAATACTGGAAACCGGCACTCGAAAGATGTGAAAATATTAAGTTCCCTTACACAGATATCTCTTTAAGTTCTGTATACGACATTAATCTCAAACTATTGAGTGATGTATTAAAAGCAAACGGAGGAAAAATAAAAGGAGATAAATACTATACCACGATTCAGAAGCCAAAAACCGTAGCATGGGAAGTTTCTTTTGAAGGCTTATATCCTTCTGAAAGAAGAGTTATCAAATATGATCTCGGTACAGAAAAAACATTTGAGTTCAATGGCAAGGGAGTTGTTTTAATGGGGATGATCAGACAAGATGTTAAAGATAGTAATGACAATTACATCGCCATCCTGGAGGCCTACATTGACGGCAAGAAAGTAGAAACCATAGAAATGCCTTATGACTACATAAAAAGAAAGTATGACATTTTCTATAATTATGATTTAGAGGAAGGACCTCACAAACTGGTTATTAAATGGATTAATCCAAATGAAAAATATGCCGTTCAATGTAAAGACATGGTGGTTTATTCATCCATACCGGCAGAGCCAATCAATCCTTATAAATAAAAGAGAGAAGCCATGAATAGAAAACTACTCCTATTATTAGCCTTATTATTATTTTCCTACGGATTGTCATCATGTTCGTCTGATGATAACAGTCCGTCCGAAGGCGAACAGACCGAGACACCGGAACTGTTTACCAAACGCTATAATCCCGATCAAAGTTTTTACAGCAAAATATTAGGACAAGAAATCAAATATTCCGTATTACTGCCTCAAGAATATCTATCGGAAAGTACGGGTAAATATGGAGTAGTTTTCCTTCTACATGGCTGGGGAGGGAACCAAAGTTCATGGGGACCTTCAGGTCTGAATATTCAAAGCATAGCTGATGCGCAAACCAGCAATGGTAGTATTCGCCCATTGATCTACATCATGCCGGAAGGTTTCAACTCTTATTTTTGTAACCGCTATGACGGAAAGTTCAACTATATGGATATGTTCATTAATGAACTCGTACCCCTGATTGATAAGCGGTTCCGAACAACAACCAGTAAGACGGAAAGAGCTGTTGCCGGGTTCTCTATGGGAGGTTTCGGGGCATTAAGTATAGCATCGCAACATCCTGAAACATTCTCGGTATCAATAGGATTAAGTCCCTCCCTAAATACAGATGAACAATACATCTCTTTGTCACAAGACGGTTGGAATCTTCAATGGGGAAACAACTTCGGAGGAAGCGGCCAGACAGGAACAGGCAGGCTGACAAGCTATTATAAAAGCCAATGTCCGCTACACTTTTTCAAGGATAAACCAAGTTCCACATTTCAAACAGTACGGTATTACATAGACTGCGGTGATGATGAAGAAAGACTATATGCAGGAAACGATGAATTACATACTCTATTACGGGACAAAAATATCAAGCACGAATATCGTGTACGGAACGGTGCCCACACTGACAGTTATTGGCGTGAATCCATGAAAGAGGCATTGCCTTTTATCGAACGTTCATTCAAAGGAGAAAACTATCCGCAGGAAACTCTGAAAAAATTCACAGAGGAATTACATGCTACTAATAAAAACATAAAAGTAGGTAATTCCAATATCGAACTATGGTTACCGGATGACTACAATTCCGAACTAACTTACAAAGTTCTTTATTACAGCAAAGGAGAAGGTAATGTTGATCTTACAACAAAGAAGGTAGCAGTGGCATTAGATTCTCTTATGCAAATCAAACGTATGATAATCGCAGGTTTTAATGTGAAAGAAATGATTCTAAATGGAACAAATTTTTCAGCTATTACCGATGCTGTGGAAAAGACGGTTCATACGGAAAGCAATGCAGATTTCAGATTAGGATTAACATACGGTTCAGAAGCTAATTACTTATACAATCAGTCAACAGGCAATGCCCCTGCTATCAACTTTTTCTTTGCAGAAGACGCGGATATTATCAACCTTTCTGCCGAGAATCGTGCCAAAATCTATTATTTGGACATAACAGACGAAGGCAGCAACTACAATAGCATCTTTACTCTGTTCAATGGATTGCGAGGTGCAGAAGCTCCGGTGCAATATCGTGTCAGAAACGGACTGGATAGTGAACAGTCCGCCCAAACAGGTATTTATTCAATGAGTTATTATATTGGTGAACAGTTAATAAAGAAATAATATGAAGAAGATACTGTTATATATTATCCTATTTCTATCAGGTATAGATGGAGCTTGGGCACTTCCCATAGAAAAAGAAGGGATGAGTATTTACAGTCCGTCCCTAAAGCAAGAAGTCTCCTACTCCATTATCTTACCGGAAGGTTATGAACATTCAGAAACAGAATATCCAGTCTTATACATGTTTCATGGAATAGGAGGTGATTATACCAGTTGGCTCGAATACGGCAACGTTGCCCGTGTAATGGATAAAATGATAAAAGAAGGAAAGATTCAACCTTTCATTATGGTTATTCCTGACGGTTACCTGTCTTATTACAGTGACACTTATGATGGCAGTTCCCTTTATGAAACTTTCTTTATCAAAGAACTGGTTCCATATATAGATAACAACTATCGTACTCGCAAGGATATTAATGGACGCTCGATCATTGGTTTCTCTATGGGAGGATTCGGAGCATTATCCGTTAGTTTGCGCAACCGCCACTTATTCGGCTCTGTCGTTGCGTTATCGCCATCCATCCGTACAGAAAAACAATACATGGAAGAAGGGCCACAAAAAGGATGGGACAATCAATGGGGACGGATTTTCGGAGGAGTGGGAAAGAATGGTAACCAGCGCCTAACCAGTTACTATAAGCAACATTCACCCTACCACATTCTTTCCACCCTCCGCAATCCCGATTTAAAAGGATTTGGCATCATGCTAGATATTGGAGATAAAGAAGGTACTCTTTGCGAAAGTAATGAAGAACTGCACCGATTATTACTGGAAAGACAAATACCTCATGAATGGGAAGTACGTTCAGGAGGACATGATTTCGCCTGCTGGAATACTGCACTGCCCAAAGCATTCAGATTCATAAACGAATATTTCAATGGGAAGCAGTCAGGAAATAGTGAGAGTAGTCTTCCGAATGAGACTCCGTTTATCCAAACAGCCAATGCAACGGTCTATTATCCGGAACAGGCTCAAGGAAGCACAAGAAAATATCCTATTATCTATGTACAGGGAGAAATCAACGAACAACAGCAAAAGGTTCTCGTCAGTCAGTTTCATCAAATGGTAGATGAGAATAAAACATGGCCTGCTGTTCTTTGTTTCGTAAAAGCTAACACAGACCTGTCAGAAACAATTTCTGATATAGAAAAGCAACTCTCCGGCATCAGAGGTTCCCAACGTATGCGGGCTTTAATCACTTTGGGAGATAATATTAAAGAAGGTATAGAAGCTATTCAGAGAGAAAATTTGTTTACCGGCATAGTCTGTGTAAATGCCATCGGCAACGAGAATGATGCTCAAAATTTTATAAAAGCAGTCAACTCTCACAAAAGATATCCCAGATGCTGGATGGAGATACTACCCAAATCAAAAGAATATGGTTTTAGTAGTAATATACATATCCTTTTGAAAGAATCGGACCTGGAACATGAGTTCCGGTCAAGAAAATGTAAGGAAGCCAATGTTTTCACTTATTGGGAAGATTGGATACTATATTTAAATAACAGAATTCATGTTTAACAATTAAATACTAATAGTATGTTCACAGTAAACAGTTATTTATTGGCAGTTATATTCTGCATCGTAACCATGATTTGTTGGGGTTCCTGGGGTAATACCCAAAAACTAGTTTCCAAAAATTGGCGTTATGAACTTTTTTATTGGGATTATGTGATTGGAATGGTATTGTTCACCATCTTGCTAGGCTTCACTATGGGTAGTCATGGAGATACCGGACGTTCATTCCTGGAAGATCTGGGACAAGCATCAGGAGACAGCATTGGTTGGGTTATCTTGGGGGGCGTAATATTTAATGCTTCAAACATTCTTCTTTCAGCGTCTATTTCCTTGGCTGGTATGTCTGTAGCTTTTCCTTTAGGAGTTGGCATTGCATTGGTATTAGGGGTAATCGTCAATTATCTGGGAATTCCAACTGGTAATCCTTTGCTTTTATTTGGCGGTGTAGCTCTCATTGTTATTGCTATCATTTGCAATGGAGTGGCTTCCGGAAAAATGCAAAAGGGAGAAGAAAGCAGGAAAAACAACAAAAAGGGAATTATCATTGCATTAATTGCCGGTGTACTGATGTCTTTGTTCTACAGGTTCGTAGTGAAAGGTATGGACGTAGAAAACTTCAATTCTCCTGCTATAGGAATGATGACTCCTTATTCTGCCATCTTTGTTTTTTCAATAGGCGTATTACTAAGCAATTTTGTTTTCAACACATTAGTAATGAAATATCCTTTTGTCGGAGAAAAAGTCAGCTACTCCGAATACTTTAAAGGAAACACGAAAACTCATATATGCGGAATGCTTGGTGGAGCGATATGGGGACTTGGTTCCGCGTTCAGCTATATCGCATCAGGAGAAGCTGGTCCGGCGGTATCTTATGCACTAGGACAAGGCGCACCACTTATTGCCGCTATTTGGGGAGTATTTATCTGGAAAGAATTTAAAGGTTCAACGAAATCTGTTAATCAACTACTGGCCTTGATGTTTATCTTCTTCCTGGTTGGTTTGGGAATGATAGTAGTTGCCGGAAACTAATTATTAACCTTAAATAGAACAACATGAAAAAGTATTTTTACTTATTAGCCATGCTGGCAGTAGTACTAGGTACGACTGCTTGCAGTGATGATGACAATCATCCCAGTACAAACATTCTGGATAAACCGGAAGTTACTGTTCCTGATGTAAAAGAGAGTTCTGCTGTTATTACATGGAAAGCCATAGGAAACGCAACAGCTTATATTTATAGCTTGAACAACGGTAGTGAACAAAGTACTGACCAAAATACAATTCAACTGACAGGTTTAGAGCCGGAAAAAAGTTATACATTCAAAGTAAAAGCTCAAAAAACCGGATCAATCTATTTTGAAGATTCAGACTATGCAGAAATCACTTTTACAACAACCTCTGAAGTAACAGTTTATCGAATAGCCACTTTTGCGGACGACTGGGATAAATGGTATTACGAATATAATGATAATGGTACTGTAAAACGTGTATACAGGTTATATGAAGGAGAATTGGATAGAGAATGGCTCTTTGCTTATGATGGAAATAATATCACAGTGACAGGTAAGAACGCATATAACATGACTTTAAATGACCAAGGTTATGTTGCAACTTTTGTAGATGGTTCCAACACTTACGAATATACTTATGATGAGAATGGCTACATGACCAAAGTTGAAAAGAATGGCAATATTGCATCTAACATCACCATAGAAAATGGAAATATTATGCAATGGACCAGATTTTCAGATGGAGTAGAGCAGTTTAAAGTTCAGACCTATTCTGCCGTGCCTAATGTGAGCGGAGCACATTGCATCTATGCGGAAAGCAGTGGAGCTAGTCGTTGGCTGGTTGAAACTGGTCTCTTTGGAAAAGCTTCGGCTAATTGCCATACGAGCAGTGGTTGGCAACATTCATCCAGTACAGCTACTTACACATTCGAATATGACGAAAATAGTTGTATCAAAGAGGAAAGCAAAAACTATGACGGATATATAGAGAATTTCTATTATACATATTTCTCCGAATAGCACTTTATGAAATAACTAATTCATGGAGGTGTGTCTAGAAGTCTGGCGCACCTCCATGAATTATAAAGTTATTAGAGACTTTAGACTGTTATATCCAGTAAAACCTCTCCCCTTACATTCAGCACCTTAATCCTCAATTCATCGTTCTTCTTTTCCAGAATCATCACCGTAGCACTGTCCATCTTATATCCTCCACCAATAATAACTGGATAATTATTACCCAGTTCCCCTTTCGGATGGTAAGCGTATTTATGGGTATGTGCATTCAGACTGACATTAAAAGGTGCTTTTTCCAATAATTTAGTCCACAGATCTGCACAGAGATTCTTTTCATAATTACCGTAAAGCGGAATATGATGAATAAGGACACGTTTCTTTGCTTTCTTGAATTCTTTGGCAGACAGTTCTTTTTTCAGAAAATCAACCTGTTCATTACGCAATTGAGTAAAATCGTTCAAGCCATAATATACCCAATGGTCGTCCGGTTTATCTTCTCCACAATCCAACATGACGATACGGGTATCTCCCCAGTTAAAAGAGGCATAAGTTTTATCTCCCACATAATCAAAATGGTCACGCAAACCGATAGAATAGGCATTGCGGATTTCATGGTTGCCACGCATAAAGAAAGTCGGTATGCGATCGCCACACACTCCTTCGGTCAGTTCACTGATAAATGTGGTTGCCTGCTCGTGATCCACAGGATCATCCACACAGTCACCATTGAAAACAACAAAATCATACTTAACATCCTGTATTTGTTTACATAGAGTACGGAAAGTATTGGTATGTTGATGCAAATCATTAAAAACAATAGCGGTAAAAGACTCTGTATCAGCAACAGGAAGAGTAAATTCACTGAAGGTCGATTGTGCTGTATTTCCAAATACCTTTTTATATGCCTGATAAAGCAACATCTCTTGCGAACACACACGATAATAATATTTCTGTCCGGGCTGTAAGCCATCTATACGTATTTTATGCAGCTTGTTATTACAGACCACCTGACCGTCAACAATCATACGCGCACGTTCCAGCCGGGTAGTATCTGTGCCATATTCCACCCAGCAATAAGAAGGAACGGTTGTTTCCCACATCACAGTAATGCCATTACCCACAGGATTCTGCAAATAAGGTTTAGTACGGAATATCTTGTCTGCCTTTTCAGCGGTACGCAATTCCACAAGTATGGGACGATGGTCGGAAGCCATTGGCTCATTAACTACTCTCGCAGATATGACAGCAAATCCGGTAGCGTTTTGCTTTGACGCGGCAATATAATCAATGGTCTCTTTTGGATCGGGAGCAGGATAAGTATGCTTTTCCGGATTGGAGAGTATTTGAAAATCCTTTTGCAATTCTTTGATGAAATCGGATTCAGGTTCAGCATTCATATCCCCGGCTAGAAAAAGAGGCTTTTTATAGGAAGCAATCAATGACTTCACTATTTCCAAAGATTTCATACGGTCTTCTTCCGTTAATGACAGATGAGTACAACAATAGATATAATCCTCAAATTCTGCCAGAATCAAGGTGCGGGCCTCTTCTCTACCAGGTAAAGGGATAGCTTGTAAACGTAGCGGAACTTGCTTTGTCAACAGTCCGATTCCATATTTACCTCCTTCAAACTCTATAGCAGGTGCAAAACAGGCATGCATCTGTGTACGTTCAGCTATTTCACCCAGCACATATTTCTGTCTGCTCCGACGGGTCATACTGTCTACCTCTTGTATAGCCACAACATCAGGAGAAGCATTATTTATCACATTGACTACCCGTTGAAAACTACAAATATCATCCATGCCGTTCGCATTTTTAATATTATAAGTCATCAGTCTCAATGTATGTTGAGCCTGTACTGGAAAAATAAATAGGATGACGGAAATGAGTAAAAAGATCTTTTTCATGTTCTTCATTTTTGGGGGTTATGTTAAGTTTCCCCAAAGGTAAGAAAAAAATAAAAAGCCACAAAGATACGGATTCATACCTTTGCGGCCTCTTATTGTTAAGAATAGCTTTTCTCTAAATGGGGGGGGATGAGAATAAAGCTATATTATTTACAAGGTCGATTTATTATCTCATTATTTCTTTTGCCACTTTGCGGTAGTATCCCACATTTGCGGATCTACGCTATTAAAGTGCCAAAAACCGATTTGAGAGATTCCCAGTTCATCAGCTAATTCAAGTAGCGCTTCCGTACTTCTGGCATCACTTGCATAAAACAGATGCCGATTACCATCAGTACCATCATACAGATACATGTTTACCTTTTCATAACATAACCAGGTAGGAGAAGGCAAAATTCCATTTATACTGTCAGGCACAGATTGGTAAACCTGCCTTCCTTTGATGTCACCAGTTACAGCATAATCATTTGCATAAGCAGGCAGAGCCATCACTAATTTATCATTCGGAATGTGTTTCATCCAGAAAAGCATCGCCTCTTTAGTCCATAGATAATTAGACGTAGGTCCAATGCCCATACAATCATCCCTATGTTTGAGCTCGGGCTTATCTATCCCAGGTGCAAAATACATATCGTAACACATCACTCTAATTAAGTCGCAGGTAGTATTCAAAACTGCCGGATCGTGAAACATCTTAGTTTCGTTATCCTGATACAAAGCCGGATAAAAACTAACGCAATGGCTTAATTTCTTTCCAACAGCATGGAGTTCTTTTGAAGCAAGTTTCAGGAATTCGGTATATGCATCCTGAATATCAGGGCTCAAATGTTCGAGATCAAGATCTATTCCATCATATCCATTTGCATTGCAATCGCTTACATACTTCTCAACAAGTGCCTTTCTTTTCTGTGGCGTATCAATCGTTTCTTCATTTCCACCTACAGCCTGATATACTTCGATATGATTCTGATGACACTCATCGATAAATGATTTCGGAGGATTCCCGAAAACGCTAATGGAACTAATTATCTCTTTCACTGGCTCTATATCCTTAAAAGAGCTTCCATCTATATAGACATACCAAGGAGCTACTTTCTTCTCCTGGGTGGTGGAAGAGAGTGTTTCCTGCTTGCAGGAAACACTCGTCATTACCAACATTACACAGCATATAGCTGTTCCAATTATGCTTAAATACCTCATTGAATGTAAAGTAAACTGTTATTCTTCATCATAATTATACTTCTTATATTCTATATAGTCATATTTGACTGTATATGTCTTTGCAGTAGGCTTATCTCCTTGCCAGCCACCTCCATCAGCAAAGGTCATCATTGAGAATCCAAATTTAAACTGTGCCGGAGTATACCAGGTAGTAAATGTTTTCGCCACTTCACCATCTATAATCCATGCCGCCCAATATGCACCATCTGCATTAAGTCTAAGGTCAATAGTCAAAGTGTGTTTACCCGGATCAATAGGTACACCGTAAACTCCCATAGCCTCTGTATAACAACGTACCAGCATCTGGCCTGGAACAGGAGGAACCGTACAAGCCGCACGATCATTTTCAGTACCCGAGAAAACAAACATAGAGAATGACCTTTCTTCAGCGTTAGTTGCAGCGATATTACCACCTGCCAACCATTTTTCACCTACCCCTACCAAAGGAACATCTATTTCCCATGTATATTTTCCAGCTCCCACTTCCGGACTATAAACGAAGTTATTCCCGTTAGATAGATTCAAACTTCCATCCGCAATCGTTCCTCCATTGTTAGTCCATCCAACAGGAACAAAACCAGCTTCCTCAAAGTCCCACTTCACTGTTGTTCCCTCTGGTTCGGGAGGAAGCTGACCTTCGATAATCGGCTTCATTGAATAATCATAAGGAACATATTCAAGATAATCAAATAAGGCATAATTTTCTTGAGTTGCCGCATGATCGCCCATACCATAAAGATTCTCGACACTAGATATAGCACGGAAATAAGCCTCTTCACCATAATCTAATTGTGCCCTCTTTAAAACTTTACCATCAACCGACCACTCCGCCAGATATTTCTTATTCTCTAACTTCAAATCCAATACAAACGTATGCCAAGCATCCCCCTTAATAGGCGTGAATTCAGAGAAAAAAGGATTAGCCTGACTAGTCACAAGGCACAGCATATCATCTGGTCCGGCACTATGTGCTGCACGGTCTGCAGCTGTACCGGAACAAATTTCAAAATCCAATTCATGCCCATCGTCAAAATATAAAAATGCTCCAATACTGGCCCGGTCATTCATTCCGAATTTAGGGACATATATCCTCCATTCATAACGACCTGATCCGAATTGCGTTGTTGTCTGCACCTTGAAACGGTCCCCATTAGTACCTTCATACTCTTCACCTGCCCGGGTATAGATTCTTAACGCTTTTCCATCTTCACATTCGTCATTATCTACGATAGTGATCGGATTGATCCCTGCCACAAGCCCCGTCTTTTGCAATCCAGTAAAGTCACCGTAATTATAAATGGTTCCTTTATAGCCATCCTGAATAACTGTGATGGTTCGAAGTTCAGCACCTTTCGCCGCTATAGTCAAGGTTGCACTGCGTTTTGGGCCGTTATTCTTATCAGCAGAAATTGTTAGCGTACCATTACCAGTTCCTTCCAAAGGAGAAACTGTAAGCCAATCACCACCTGCCTGATCCACTGCAACTTCCCAAGCTGCTTCTGACGTAATATCTACAGTCTGAACTTCAGTAGAGGAGACTCCGAATGTTAAAGCATTTGTGGAGATTCCGCATGCAACAATCTCTGTTTTCTCTTTGAAGCTATCACCGCATGATACTAAAGAGGCATTACATAATACACCTATTGCTAAATATAAATATCTTAGTTTCATAATGATTGTTTTTATTGTTTCATTCAGTTCTTCAAATTCGGATTAATAGACGAATCTACAAAAGGACGGGGAAGATACATTTTACTGTCATTCCACGTACCAGATACGGAAACAGCTTCTTTCCTGAAGACTCCGGGAGCCACTTCAATCTCCGGATTTAATTTTCTGTATTCAAAATGATCTTTAATGCGATTCATGCGAAACATATCCCTTGCTCTAGTGGCAATATTTCCCCAATAATATCCGGCTATTTCCCAGCCATGTTCATTATAGGCAGCTTCTGCCAGATCATCATACGACATGGTTGTCTTATAGATATCCCGGTCTGCAACAACAGATCCATTGGCACGATTGCGTACCTCATTCAATAAGTTGACAGCTTCCGTGATACTGCCTGTTTTTGAACGACCTACGGCTTCGGCATACCAGCAATATACTTCTGCCAAGCGAATAATCTGATGCGTCTTTTCTCCATTCTGATTCATCGAAATCTTCGGATTCGTATAATCGAATTCTTCTCCAGTGGTCGTTTCTACTTTCTTCATGAAACAGGGAGCAACAACCACACGCGGCGCTTCCGGATTGGGGTCTTCCCACCAATCACGCAACTTAGTTTCATTCTTCAATATGATTTTCGGGAAATAAGATGCATCTTTGCGTGAGCCTTCCGGGAAATCATACCAGAATTTAATTTCTCCGTTCGTATCTCCCCATCCACCGCCACCATAAGCATAGTCTGCCAGGAAATCAGCTAAAGGGGCATTGGTAAGTGCATCTATTCCCAAATTATAGTAAACGCCAAGCAACACTTCAGGATTATTCTTATTATACTCCATCGAATATACTTGCTTATAATCAGGTAATAACTTGTAGTAATAAGTACCTTTCTTCGAAGCATCGATTACTTCCTTTGCCTTTGCAGCGGCTAGTTGATAATATTCTGTTCCCTTGTTCAACGGCCATCCTGCCATTGCCATATACACATAAGCCAATGTTGCTTTTACAGCTCCTTGACTAACAGCAATGTTTACCCCGTTTCTTGCGTAGGGTTCTTTAGTATAATTAGCAGGCACCATTGTCTCTGCCTTTTTCAGGTCAGAAACAATCAGTTCGTAAATTTCAGAAACGGTTGCCAATGGCATGTTATAATTGATTTCATCTTTCACAACCATAGGTACCTCTCCCCAAGCCATTACAAAATAAAAGTAAGAATAGGCACGCCAATAATAAGCTTGTCCAATGGCCGCATCTTTCTCTTCCTGGCTCACTTCCGGAGTTCGTCCGGCATTATCTATAATGAAATTAGCCGCTTTTACCAATCTCCAACGAGCACCCCACAATTCAGTCACCCAAGTGTTGTTGTCCGAAACATTATAAGTATCTACCTCACGCAGCCCCTGCTTATTAGCTGCAGGGTGTGTAGAAATATCATCACCCATCACTGATTCGAAACCTGCCCAAATATTTGCATACATATCACTCGCAACTTTGGAATACATTCCATTCAGAGCCAAGTCCAGATCACCTTTTGAATTGAAGAAATTAGTTACCGCCAACTGCCCTTTAGGATCTTCTGTCAGTAAATCCTGGCAAGACACCATCCAAAGTGCTATCAATGCTAGTCCGACAGATTTGAATATTCTATATATTGTTTTCATATCCATGTATAGTTAAAAGATTAAAAGTTAAGTTTCATACCAAAAGTGAATGTTCTTGGAACAGGATAAGATCCCATATCCACACCATTAAAGCCATAATCGGATTCACTGTACACTTCTGGGTCCATACCTGTGTATTTCGTTAATGTAAACAGGTTTTGAGCACTGACCGACAGTTGAATATCGGCTACTTTCGTTATCTTCTTAGGAATATTATACGTAAGGCTTATATTTTTCAGTTTCACAAATGATGCATCTTCAAGCCAGAAATCGGAATCAGGATAGTTTCTATTATCTGAATTTTTATGACTTGCATACACAGCATCTGCTTTATTGGCTACTTTATCCCAACTTTTGTAATAAGCATCAGATAAAGAGATGAAACGATATACACCTGTCATAGATCCCATCGCATAGCGGCTTACATTCAGTCTATCTTGTCCTAATGCAGCATTGATAAAGAGATTGAGCGTCCAATTTTTCCAAGTAAATGTATTATTCCATCCGAAAGTCCAATTAGGCTCGGCCTGCCCTTTAGTAACCAGATCGTCAGCACCCGGATTGGTTGTCAAACTTCCATTAGATTGATGTTTATACAAGTTGGCGCCCTGGTCATTAAAGTTTGCCCATTCATAAAGATAGAAAGAACCAATCGGATACCCTACTTTTTTAATTTGAATGGGACCACCGCCAATACTTGTATAATTCTCCCCAACGATAAAATCACTACCTGCCAGATCGATTATCTTATTCTTTAAATAAGATGCATTCAGCGATGTTTCCCAACCAAATATATCTTTGTCTGTCAAAGGAGTAGCTGTAATGGTGAATTCAACACCAGAGTTTCTAACTTCACCTTGGTTGACCCAGAAAGAGCCACCTCCGTTATACTGAGGAGCAGGTTTGCGAAGCAACAGGTCCTTAGTATCCTTTCGGAACCATTCGGCTGTAAAACTCAAGCGACCGTCTAAAACACTGGCGTCCAAACCTATGTTATACTGATAGGTGCTTTCCCAAGTTACATCCGGTGTAGCGAGATTTCCAGTCCAATAACCGGTATGGATTGCATCGCTACCATAACCGTCATAATTTGTAGGAGCCAACATACCCAATGTTGTGTAAGCACCGATACTTTGATTACCAACAACACCAAAACTGGCTCTTAGTTTCAATTGCTGGACAATGTTTTGTTTACTCATAAAGTTTTCTTTAGCAACATCCCAAGCAACAGCTGCTGACGGAAAATATCCCCATTTATTCTTCTTCTGAAACTTAGATGAACCATCGGCACGGAAAGTACCTGTCAGCATATACTTTCCTTTGTAATTGTACATAATTCGACCAAGCCCGGACACAATAGCTTCTGCGGAATAGCCATTCTCTCCATCGCGTGTCTTTGCATTTTTTGCATTCCAATAACCAACAAACTCATTGGCTAAATCACTTCCGGTCAGTTTTAGATTTCTGCCTTCGGCACCACTTGCTTCAAATACAGCTGTTGCAGTCAGATGATGATCGCCGAAACTTGTGTTATAAGTCACATTATTGGTATTCTGCCAGAATAGATTCATCCTGCTCGCATTTTCCATACCACTAATTTGTCCGGGTTTTGCTAATGACGAGGTGAAAGAGTAACTCGGAACATGAGAGTAATTAGCAGCACCCTGTACAGACAATGTCAACCCTTTCATTATTTTGAAAGTCAAATCCATATTAGTATTCAAAGCATACACGTATGAGTCACCATAATTTGCGACACGTGCACCATAAGGGTTTCCGTTTACTGAATTATAAGGGTCCATATTATAAACGCCCGTTACCGGATCTTTCATTTCCATCGTAGGAGAATAGTTCAGGAAGTTCATAATGTCAATACCCCCATTATGACTGTGAGTACGTGAAGCATTAATTTTGGTAGAAAGTGTCAACCACTTGGTGAGTTCATTATCCAAATTTATCCGTAACTGTGCACGTTGATACTTGGTCGTGATGGTCATGGCTGTCATATTCAGTACATTGGCTGAAATAAGATACTTATTTTTAGCCGTTCCACCCGAAATACCTAATTTATAGTCCTGACTAATACCGGTCTGCAACATCAAATTCTGCCAGTCAATGCCTTTGGAGCCATTCTTATAGGCTTCCATCTCATCATCTGCAAATGAGATACCATTATACTCCTTTAATGCAGTCGCATATTCATAAGCATTCAGTAAGTCATATTTTTTAAGAATGTTCGATACGCCTATAGCCACATCCGCATAAATCTGCACTTTACCTTCCACCCCTTTTTTAGTAGTTACCAATACCACACCATTAGCACCGCGTGAGCCATAAATAGCCGTTGCCGAAGCATCCTTCAGAACTTCAATAGATTGAATGTCAGCTGGATTTACATCCAGTCCACCAGACATAATGCCATCGATGACATACAAGGGGTCATTGCTGGTATTAAGAGAAGTAGTACCACGAACACGAACTTTAACTGTACCACCAGGTAAACCATTTACGCTCGTCACTGCCACACCTGCAGTACGTCCTTGCAGAATATCTTCCACCCGCTTTACCGGCTGATCCTTAAATTGTTTGGAAGAAACAGAAGCCACAGCACCTGTTATATCTGATTTTTTCACTACACCATAGCCGATGACCACTACCTCACTCAATTGGTTCTGATCTTCCTGCATTGTAATCTTCAAACTGGTATTCGTTCCCAGTTTAACCTCTTTAGTCACGTATCCGATATAAGAGAATGATAGTGTAGAGCCAACAGGAGCACTAATCGAGAACTTTCCGGAAATATCCGTTACGGTACCAGTTTGTGCATCTTTAAGAGTTACGTTGACACCGATGATAGGTTCATTGCTGTCGGCATCCATAACAGTACCCGAATACTGCTTTGCAACCTGTGCATAAGTAGATGTAACTGCTGCAAAAAGAAATAGTAGCAAGCAGCCAAGCGTTTTTCTTAGATTATCCATATACTTTTCATTTAGTTAGAATATAATAATATTAGATTTTTAGGAATTTTAGATACAAGTCAAGGCATTCAAAATGTTCCCAACATTACTCCGCCACCTCTTCATTCTACAGTTTTAGGATGTATTCATAGTAAATAGTCTTTTTTTTAAGGTTTAATACTATTCCGTATTTAGTGTCAACTATGCAAATATAGGTGCAAAGCGTGGAAATAGAGATCAAATAACATCCATAATTAGTCCGCTACTGTTCAAAAGGAGTATTCTGGATATCCTTTCTAGCTATCTAATGAGCTTTGTGGACAAAAGAAGATGAAATCTATTGTACAGTTTCATAACTTCTTTTATATTTGCTCTATCAAAAGAACATAACTATGTCAAAAGCACACGTACTAAAGAGGTATTCTTTTCTAATCTGGATATTATTCTTTGTTCTTTCTACCAAGGCTGAACAACAAGACTACTACTTCAGACAAATTTCTTTGGAACAGGGATTGTCACAATCAAGAGTGCAGTGCATTTACAGAGATCATCAAGGAGTCATATGGATAGGTACCAAATGGGGATTAAATAGTTATGACCAATCTGAACTGAAAAGTTATTTTCATGACCGGGAGCAGCCCAACTCATTGCCCGACAATTTCATTCGTTTTATTACAGAGGATCGTTTAGGCGATTTATACGTTTCTACCAATAAAGGAATTGCCATCTACAATAAAGCAGAAAATCAGTTTCAGCCATTGAAATATAACGGGAAGCCATTTAACGCTTGGTCTTATCTTCAAATAGGTGACAATTTCCTGTTTGGAGGAGAAGAAACTTTATACCAATACAATCTGACGGATAAAAGTATTACGACGATCTTCCCCGACATCGATGGAGACAAGTTAAAATGTATCAATCGCATCTTTCAGTGGAGTCCCGATGTGCTGATAACCAGCAGTAAAAAAGACGGGCTTTGGATGTACGACTTGATAAAAAAGAAAATGTATCGATGTCCATTTGTAAAAGAGCGCGAGATAAACACCATATTTGTTGACTCTCAAAACCGGCTTTGGGTATCATTCTATGGCAAAGGAATAGCCTGTTACTCGAAAGAGGGGAAAAGGCTTTTCAGTTTATCCACCAAAAACTCCGGGCTCAACAACGATATCATTTTTGATTTTCTTGAAAAAGACAACCAACTTTGGATAGCTACTGACGGAGGAGGTATCAACATACTTGACTTCCAGACTATGAAATTCTCTCATCTTAAACATATTTCCGATGATGAACAATCCTTGCCGAATAACTCTATCTACCGGCTTTATAAAGATCAGATGGACAATATATGGATAGGCAGTATACACGGAGGATTATTCGCCATTAAGAAAGTGTTCATCAAAACCTATAAAGATGTTCCACTGAACAATCCCAATGGAATTAGCGAACGTACCGTGGTTAGCATCTTTGAAGATAAGGATACATTGCTCTGGATTGGAACAGACGGAGGAGGTATCAACTCATTTGACCAAAAAACGAATACATTTCATCATTACCCTACTACATACGGGGAGAAAGTTACCTCTATCACAAATTTTTCTGAAAATGAGCTCTTATTATCATGTTTTAATAAAGGGGTATTTACCTTTAATAAGAGAACCGCACAGATGCAACCTTTTCCCATTATCAATGACTCTATTTCGAAAAGAGAATTTTCATCCGGTGATTTGGTAAATCTATATGCTACAAAAGATAATATTTACATATTAGGAGCAAAAGTCTATATCTACAACAAGCATACCCGGCAAACATCTATTCTCTACGCACCCCAAATAGACATTCAACGCCAAATAGCTATGCAGGCAATTTATTCCGACGATACGCATCTGTATCTAATGGGAACCAATAACCTGTTTAAACTAAACTTCAAAACCAACGAACTGTCTTCATTAGTCAATATGAAAGAGGGAGATGATTTCACATCGGCCTGCCGGGATGATAAAGGTAACTTTTGGATAGGAAGTAATTTCGGACTGCTCTTCTATAATAAACAGACTGGAAAAACAGAAAAAATACATACCAACTTGTTCAACAGTGTATCCAGCCTTGCCTATGATAAAAAAGGAAAAGTCTGGATAGGAGCGCAGAACATGTTCTTTGCGTATATTATCAACGAAAAACGTTTTGTTATCCTGGACGAATCCGATGGAGTTCCTTCCAATGAATTGATATTTACCCCTATTCCTGCTCTTCGTACTCCCAATCTGTATATGGGAGGTACTATGGGACTGGTACGCATTAATACGGATATTATTTTCGAAAGCAATTCGTCTCCTATTCTCAAGCTACTTGAAGTAAAACTGAATGGTAAATCAACTCTGAAACAGGTTAATAATAACTGTATTTCGATTCCCTGGAATCATTCATCGTTCAACATTAAAGTGATTGCTGACGAAAAGAACTCCTTCCGAAAACACCTTTTCCGGTATGTCATCACAGGAAAAGACAAAATGGTGATCGAGAGTTATCTCCAGACACTCGAATTGGGTACATTAGCATCAGGAGAATATACCATCAGCGTATCCTGCGACACCTCCAACGGTGAATGGAGCCAGCCGATAGAGATCTTAACTATTATAGTCTCACCTCCTTGGTGGAAATCTATCTGGTTTATTATACTATGCATTTTCTTTGCATTTCTAGTGGCAGGAGTGGTCTTCTTTAGTTTGATAAGAAAAAAAGAAAATCGGCTGAAACGTGAGATGCGGGAACATGAGAAGAAGATATATGAAGAGAAAATACGCTTCTTAATCAATATCAGCCATGAGCTACGTACCCCTTTGACACTCATCTATGCTTCCCTGAAACGAATTCTAAATAAAGAGGTGAAGCAAGACGAGCTACCGGAATATCTACAGGGGGCATTCAAACAGGCAAATCAGATGAAAGATATTATCAACATTGTGCTTGATGCACGCAAAATGGAGGTAGGACAGGAAGTGCTACACATCTCTTCGCATCCTTTACACAAGTGGATACAGGAAGTGGCAGAAACATTTCAAACTGCATCTAAAGCCAAAGAAATTGAAATTACATACGACTTTGACGACAGTATACAATCTATCGCGTATGATGACACTAAATGCAAAGTTGTTCTTTCCAATCTGATTATGAATGCTTTGAAATATAGTCCTAATCAGACTCGTATTGTTATAAAAACCATCCGTACAAATGAAAGTATACAAGTACACGTACAAGACCAGGGAATCGGATTGGATAATGTAGATATAAAGAAGCTCTTTACCCGTTTCTACCAAGGCAAACATAATGAGGGAGGAAGTGGTATCGGTTTATCTTATGCTAAAATGTTGATTGACTTACATGGAGGTAGGATGGGCGCTTTCAATAATAAAGACAGAGGGGCCACATTCTTTTATGAAATACCGGCTAATCTACAAGAACAAGAAGTATCATGTCCTCAACATTCCTACCTCAACGAACTTTTAAGTTCTCCGGAGGAAGAAGAGAAAATAGAATCCGGGGCTTTCTCTCTACAAGGATACTCACTGTTGATTGTAGAAGATAAACAGGACTTAAGAGAATTCTTAAAAAATGCTCTTAAGGATAAATTCAAGAAGATCTATCAGGCAGAAAATGGATTGGTAGCGCTGGAAGTTATTAAGCAACAGCAACCGGACATTATAGTAAGTGATGTAATGATGCCACAAATGAATGGCTATCAGCTATGCAAGGAAATTAAAGAGAATCTGAATATTAGCCATATCCCTGTTATTCTACTTACCGCCAGAGCCGATTCTGAAAGCCAGATGTTAGGATACAAATTAGGAGCCGATGCCTATTTGCCCAAACCATTTGAAATGGAAATGCTCCTTAGCGTGATCCAGAACCAGATGAGAAATCGTGAATATATTAAATCCAGATACAGGGGCAATCAATTCATTCTGTCTCCGCAAGAGGCTACTTTCAGCAATGCGGATGAACAATTTATGATCAAATTGAATGAAATGATCGATCAGAATCTGTCTCAACCAGATTTGGACGTAAAATTCCTGACTGCCCAAATGGCTATGAGCCGGACATCCTTATATAATAAGGTCAAGGAACTGACCGGCATGGGAGCAAACGATTATATCAATCGTAGAAGAATCGACAAAGCAATCATTCTTTTAACTCAGTCTGACATGAGCATTACTGAAATATCAGAGCAGGTAGGTTTCACTTATCAACGATATTTCAGTACGTTATTTAAAGAAATGAAAGGAATGACTCCTTCTCAATTCAGAGCACAACATGGTTCCACCCAACAACAATCAGAATAGATTCAGCACTTTAGTTTATCATTTATATAGAAATTATACTCCCCGGAACAGAGCGATTAGGATTTCCAGTGCAGATTTGGACGTTTCATGATTTGAAATGACTAAAATCTGATGAGTAGAATAAAGCATTCGACTACTTTTGCAGCAAGCAATTGATAGAAAACGAATACACTTAAATTCAATTATTATGAGAAACTACTATTTAACTCTGTTACTAATATGCATTTGCGGCCTTTGCTTTGCACAGCAACAGACCAATGACATCAGTACTAAAAATCCGCCAAACAAAGAATGGAACTTCAACAATCTGGATGGATGGAAATACGGACATCAGGATAACAACCCGGATAATCAATGCATATTAGAGAATGGTTACTTACGGATCTTTACACGGGCTAACTCGGTGGATCGGAAAAAGGTTCACACTGTAGAACGGATTTATACAACAGGAAGATATACCTGGCGTACTCATATCCCGCAAATGGGAATAGGAGATCAATGTAGCGTGGGTTCGTGGATATACCATGACGACCAACATGAATTGGATTTTGAAGTCGGATATGGTAAAGATACAGTTCGCAAGGAGTTAAATGCAACTCCCGACGAAATGATTGCTTATATGACATCGCAGGCATATCCTTTTTCTTCCGTTCCTGTAGTAATCAAGACCGGATGGCATCTGTTCGAAATTGATCTGACATTAAAAAACGGGAACTATTACATCACCTGGTTAATAGACAACGAGCCCAAACATGAACTTCAACTGGAATTTGGGAAAGACATTGCATTCCATATTTTTTGCAGTGTAGAGAATCTTAAATTTATTGGAGACCAACCGGCACAGCAGGAAAATTCCGGATTGTTTGATTTCGTCAGATATACATATCATGACTAAATAAATGAACTTAGCACACATTTCTTAAAATCCCCCCAATTACATACCATGAGAACAACGTTCATTTCACTTTCTCGGATATTCATGAACATTTGTCTCAATGCGCAGGATAGAGCAGTTGATGAAGGTCATGCTCTCTAAATATAAAATAGCCCTCGCTACAAATCTGTAACGGGGGTATTTTTTAGAGGAGTCATTTCTCCTCTTGCTAATGTTTTGTTTATGTGCTTTTTATATCTGAATACATCAATCAGATAATCCCTCTCACTCTATCGTCAAATGCAGAAAGCGCAGCTTTCGCTCCTTCGCCCATAGAGATAATAATTTGCTTATAAGGAACCGTAGAAACATCTCCGGCTGCATAGATACCCGTCACATTCGTACGGCAATGTGCATCAATCATGATTTCGCCCGGACGGTTGGTTTCCACTATGTCGCGGAATACACTGCTATTCGCAGAAAGCCCGATTTGTACAAATACACCATCCAACTCAACCAAACGTTCTTCTTCCGTTTTGCGATCTTTGATGCGCAGGGCAGTCAGTTTATCACCATTTCCTATCACTTCCGTAGTCTGTGAACTTACAAACACTTCCACGTTCGGCAATGATTTAAGTCGATCTTGAAGTACACTGTCTGCTTTCAACTCATCCATAAATTCAAAAACAGTGACTTTGGAGCAGATACCAGCCAAGTCAATGGCTGCCTCAATGCCGGAATTTCCTCCACCTACCACTGCTACATGCTTTCCCTTATAAAACGGCCCATCACAATGAGGGCAGAAAGCAACACCACGACCTATATACTCCGCTTCTCCCGGAACATTCAGTTTACGCCAGCTTGCACCGGTTGCAATAATCAGTGCCGGAGCCAGGAATTTCTCCCCAACAGAGGTAGTGATCTGCTTTTGTTTTCCAATCACTTCTACTTTTTCTACTTTACGATGCTCCAGCAAATCCACCGGATAACGCAACAAGTGAGTTTTCAGATTATCGGCAAGTTCATTTCCTGTCGTTTCCGGAACAGAAATTAGATTCTCAATACCTACCGTTTCTTTCACCTGTCCGCCAATACGCTCGGCCACGATAGCTACACGGAGTCCTTTACGGGCAGAATAAATAGCTGCCGATACTCCTGCAGGTCCTCCACCGGCTACAATCACATCATATTCTTTCACCTCTGCATTCGCTTTGGTTTCGTCAATACCATATTGTTCTTCCAACTTGGCAAGCAATTCGCCAAATTCACCACGGCCTACATGAAGTAATTTTCCATCTGCAAAAACAGAGGGTACTCCTTGTATCTTCAGTGCATCTACTTCGTCCTGATAAAGCGCGCCGTCTACCATTTCATGAGTAATAGCAGGATTCAAAGTGACCATTGCATTCAGAGCCTGCACTACGTCAGGACAGTTCGTACAAGTCAACGAAACATAAGTGGTCAGATGTATCGGACCTTTCAGTGCTTTCACACGGTTGCAAACAGCCTCATCAGGAAAGTTCTTTCCTTTGCCGTCCAGATTCAGGATAGCCAAAAGCAATGACGTGAACTCATGTCCGTTAGGAATACCCCGGAATGTGATTCCGGTACGATCACCATTCCTTAATAAAGTAAACTTCAATGCTTCTCCCTCATTCACCGAGCAAGTGATATGATCGGAACAATCCGCTACATCTCCCAGCAGCTCCAATAATTCTGTTTTGTTTTCGTGGCTGGATGATACGGATATATCAAAAGTAAAATTTGCCTCCAGCCCAGCAAAAATACCCTTTAGTTGTTCTTTTAATGCAGATTCTAACATACCTTTTTTCCTTTCATTTTTTTAAAAGAAAGGCCGGCAGCGTCTCCCGTTACCGGCCTCCCATAATCACCATTATCAAGATCTATCAAATCTTACCTACCAGGTCGATGCTTGGTTTCAAGGTAGACTCACCCTTCTTCCATTTAGCCGGGCAAACTTCTCCGTCATGGCTGGCTACAAACTGTGCAGCTTCCACTTTACGAAGCAATTCACTTGCATCACGGCCAATATTGTTATCATTCAGTTCCACCACTTTAATCTTTCCTTCCGGATTGACAACGAATGTACCGCGATAAGCCATACCTTCTTCTTCGATATATACACCCAGTGCACGGCTCAAAGCGCCAGTCGGGTCTGCCAACATCGGGTATTGAATCTTGCGAATGCTTTCAGAAGCATCATGCCAAGCTTTGTGCACGAAATGAGAGTCAGTACTTACCGAATAGATTTCTACACCCATCGCCTTGAACTGATCGTACTTTTCAGCCATATCCACCAATTCAGTAGGACATACGAAAGTAAAGTCAGCAGGATAAAAGAAAAGAATCGCCCATTTACCTTTCAGGTCATTGTTGGTTACAGTCTTGAAAGCTCCGTTGTGAAAAGCCTGAACGCTGAATTCAGGAAGTTGAGAATTTAAAATTGGTTCCATAATCTTTATTGCTTTTATTGTTATTAATTGGTTTGACTTATAACATCAGAAACAATCTTTTGTTTTTTGTTTCTGATGCAAAGATAAAGGCAGAAACCCCGCCTTTTCAAAAAAAGTCCAATCGAATATTTCTATGCTGTGATAGATGAAATTAATAAAAGCATTTTATACCTTTGCGTGCATAAACAAAAAAACTGGAAGTATATACGATTATGAAACATCCTCTAGCTCAATTCCTATATTGCCCCGAATGTGGTTCTCCGCATTTCGAAGTAAATAACGAAAAGTCCAAAAAATGTACAGATTGCGGCTTCGTCTATTACTTTAACCCTTCCGCCGCCACCGTAGCACTCATCTTAAATGAGAAAAACGAATTGCTTGTTTGCCAGCGTGCTAAAGAGCCGGCAAAGGGAACTCTCGACCTTCCCGGAGGGTTTATCGATATGAACGAGACAGGTGAAGAAGGCGTAACCCGTGAAGTACTGGAAGAAACAGGGTTGAAGGTAAAAAAAGCAGTTTACCAGTTTACACTTCCCAATATTTATGTCTATTCAGGTTTTCCTGTACACACACTTGATATGTTTTTTCTGTGCACCGTAGAAGACATGAGCCATTTTTCGGCAATGGATGATGTAGCAGATTCTTTCTTCCTGCCTCTCTCCGAAATTAATCCGGAAGATTTTGGACTGGATTCTATTCGCCGAGGACTTAAAAAGTTTTTATCCGGCAGATAATTCGTTAAAATATAACAAATTACAGAAACATTTCCCCTTTCATTCTGTCTTATATTTTAATGAGCTTTAAATTAATAGCTATTAAAATACGTCATTGAAAGATATATAGTACTTTTGCATAAACACCCGATTATGAAAAAAGAAATTACTAGACTCATTTGTGCTGCCATCTGCTGCACGCCCATTATAGGATTTGCCCAGACAGGTGACAAGTTCACTTCGACTGACAATCTTTATAAAGAAGGAAAAGAACTTTTCCAGGAAAGAAATTATGCAGCTGTTCTGCCGGCATTGAAAGCATTTGTAAAACAAAAGCCTGCAGCCAGCCTTCTTCAAGACGCAGAGTATATGCTAGTCAGTTCGGCTTACGAACTGAAAGACAAAAACCGCATCGAACTCCTCCGCAAATATCTCGACCGTTATCCTGACACTCCTTATGCCAACCGCATTTATGCGCTGTTAGCCTCCTGCTATTTCTACGAAGGAAAATATGATGAAGCACTGGCACTCTTCAACTCTGCCGACCTTGATTTGTTAGGCAATGAAGAACGGGACGACTGCACCTACCAACTGGCTACCTGTTATCTGAAAACCGATAATCTAAGAGAAGCAGCCATCTGGTTTGAAACTTTACGTGCCAACAGCCCCAAATACGCCAAAGATTGTGATTACTATCTTTCCTACATCCGCTATACACAAAAACGTTATAGTGAAGCATTGAAAGGTTTCCTTCCCTTACAGGACGACTCGAAGTACAAAGCACTCGTTCCTTATTATATAGCCGAAATTTATACGCAGCTCAAAAACTATGATAAGGCACAAATTGTAGCACAAAACTACCTGTCAGCCTACCCGAACAACGAGCACGCTGCAGAAATGTACCGTATTCTGGGAGATGCCTATTACCATTTCGGACAATATCACCAAGCCGTAGAAGCATTCAACAATTACTTGAATAAGGATCGCTCGGCTCCCCGCCGGGATGCCCTTTACATGCTAGGACTCTCCTACTACCAAACAAAAGTATACTCCAAAGCAGCCGAAACATTAGGTAAGGTGACAACTGACAACGATGCCCTTACCCAAAACGCATATCTCCACATGGGACTCTCTTATCTGCAACTGGCAGAGAAAAACAAAGCACGCATGGCTTTTGAACAAGCAGCCGCCTCCAATGCCAATATGCAAATCAAGGAACAGGCAGCTTACAATTACGCTCTTTGCCTGCACGAGACTTCTTTCTCCGCTTTCGGTGAATCAGTTACTGCCTTCGAGAAATTCCTGAATGAATTTCCGACTTCTCCATACGCTGAAAAAGTCAGCAGCTACCTAGTAGAAGTTTACATGAATACACGTAGCTACGATGCAGCTTTGAAATCAATCGACCGGATTGCCAAACCAAGCGCACAAATATTGGAAGCCAAACAGAAGATACTGTTCCAATTGGGAACTCAATCTTTCGCTAACGCCGACTTCGAACAAGCTCTGAAATATCTAAACCAATCCATTGCCATCGGACAATACAATCGTCAAACCAAGGCAGACGCTTACTATTGGTGTGGAGAATCCTATTACCGTTTAAACCGAATGGTAGAAGCCGCACGTGATTTTAATGCTTATCTGCAACTCACCACCCAACCCAATAACGAAATGTATGCGCTTGCCAATTATAACTTAGGGTATATCGCTTTCCACCGAAAAGACTATATGCAAGCAAACAATTACTTCCAAAAATACATTCAACTGGAGAAAGGTGAAAATGCAACCGCACTTGCCGATGCATACAATCGTATTGGTGACTGCCACCTGCATGTACGTAACTTTGAAGAAGCCAAACAGTATTATTCGCAAGCCGAACAGATGAATACTTCTTCCGGAGACTATTCTTTCTATCAGCTGGCTCTTGTATCCGGTCTACAGAAAGACTATACCGGTAAGATTACCTTGCTGAACCGTCTGGTAGGAAAGTACCCTGCTTCTCCTTATGCCGTAAACGCTATTTACGAGAAAGGGCGTTCCTATGTTCTCATGGATAACAACAACCAAGCCATTACTTCTTTCAAAGAATTGCTTACTAAATATCCTGAAAGTCCGGTCAGCAGGAAAGCTGCCGCCGAAATCGGATTATTATATTACCAAAAAGGAGATTATAACCAAGCAATCGAAGCCTACAAGCAGGTTATCGAAAAATATCCGGGCAGTGAAGAAGCACGCCTTGCCATGCGTGATTTGAAATCTATTTATGTAGACCTCAACCGTATCGACGAATTTGCTGCTTTAGCAAATGCCATGCCGGGACACATCCGTTTCGATGCTAACGAACAAGACTCGCTTACGTATGCCGCCGCAGAAAAGATTTATGCACGAGGCAGAATGGAAGAAGCCAAAACAAGCCTCAACAAATACCTGCAAACTTTCCCGGAAGGAGCTTTCAGCCTGAACGCACATTATTATCTCTGCCTGATCGGAAACGAGCAGAAGAATTATGATATGATTCTTCTCCATTCCGGTAAGTTGTTGGAATATCCAAACAATCCGTTTGCAGAAGAAGCATTGATCTTGCGTGCTGAAGTGCAATTCAACCAGCAAAATATGGCTGAAGCATTAGCTAGCTACAAAATGCTGAAAGAAAAAGCAACCAACGTAGAGCGCCGCCAACTTGCTGAAACGGGTATTCTGCGTTGCGCCTTCCTATTGCGAGATGACATAGAAACCATCCATGCAGCTACCGACCTGCTTGCAGAAGCCAAACTTAGTCCGGAGCTAAGAAATGAAGCTCTTTATTACCGTGCTAAAGCCTACACCAAGCAAAAGGCTGACAAGAAAGCAATGGAAGACTATCGTGAACTGGCCAAAGACACACGTAACTCTTACGGTGCCGAAGCTAAATATCAGGTTGCACAATCCCTCTACGACGCAAAAGAATATGCCGCTGCAGAGAAAGAGTTGCTCAACTATATAGAACAGAGTACGCCACATGCTTATTGGCTAGCGCGCAGTTTTATCCTTCTATCCGACGTCTATCATGCTACGGGTAAAGACCTGGACGCACGCCAATATCTGCTAAGTCTGCAACAAAATTATCAAGGGAATGACGATATTGAAAGCATGATTGAAAGCAGACTTAGTAAATTGAAAGTTGAGAATTGAGAATAAAAAAATAGAAAAGTATGAAACGATCTCATTATATAATAGGAGGACTCGCATTGGCAATCTCAATGCCATCCTGCCTTCAAGCCCAAACCACCCAACCGAAGGATACAACAATGACCCGCACGGTCGTTGTGGAACAAGAATATAACCCGGACATTATGGACGCTTCGAAAGTAAACGTCCTGCCTAAAGTAGAAGAACCGACAGTGAGCAAGAAAGAAGTAGAGTATGCTACAACATTCTTTCCGGCTACTTCCGTTCCGGCAGGCCTGATGCGCCCCTATACCGGAAAAGAAGTTCAACCCGGCACTACCCCGGGATATGTACGTGCCGGATATGGTAATTATGGCAATTTGGATATTCTTGCCAATTATCTATTCCGTCTGTCGCAGAAAGACAAATTGAATGTACGTTTCCAAATGGATGGAATGGATGGTAAACTAACGCTTCCTTTCACAGACTCCGAAAAATGGAATGCATTTTATTATCGCACACGCGCTAATGTGGATTACACGCATCAATTTGATAAGTTGGATTTAAATATTGCCGGAAATTTCAGATTGAGCAACTTCAACTTCCAACCGGAAAGCGTAAACAGCAAGCAGAAATTCACATCCGGTGACTTCCATGCGGGCATTCATTTCACTGATGAGACTGCACCACTGCGTTTCAACGCAGAAACAAATCTGTTGATGTATGAACGTCAGCACAACATGTTCAATGAATCTGAAGCCAATACAGGTATCAAGGAAACAATCATACGCACTAAAGGCGATGTCACGGGAGCTATCGGCGACCAACAATTAATAACTATCGCTTTGGAAATGAACAATCTTCTCTACAACGGATATACAAAGAATGTTTCCACCGGAGATAAATACTTCAAAAACTACACAACGCTTCTTTTAAATCCATATTACGAACTGGATAATGATGACTGGAAATTGCATATCGGAGCCAATGTAGATTTATCTTTCGGATTTGATAAGTCTTTCCGTATTTCACCCGATATCACTGCACAGTATATTTTTTCTGATAGCTACATTGTTTATGCAAAAGCAACCGGCGGTAAGCAATTGAATGATTTCCGCAGATTAGAAAGTATCTGTCCTTACGGTGAACTGCCGGAGGCAAATACCACTGCCACTTTGGGATACGTACAACGTCCTTATGATACTTACGAGCAAATCAACGGTAGTATCGGATTCAAAGCAAGCCCTTATCCGGGACTTTGGTTCAACGTGTTCGGTGGTTATCAGAATCTAAAGAACGACTTATCTTATTTAGGTTTTGACCCAAGTAATATTCATTCAGGTTCTTATCTTTCTTTTGCTCAAGACAATACAGACAATCTTTACCTTGGAGGTGAAATCAGTTACGATTACAAAGATATCCTTGGAATATCAGCTAAATATACTTACCGTAATTGGGACAGCAAAACAGAGGAATATCTGTTGGCTGTGAAACCAGTCAGTGAAATGTCTTTCAATGTACGTATTCATCCGATCTCTGCTCTTAACATAAATCTAGGTTATGATTACATCAACCGGAAAGAAGTGAAAGAGTATGCAAAAATGACCGCAATTAATGATTTGCATATCGGAGCCAGCTATAATGTATTCAAAGGAGTATCTGTTTATGCGCAAGTACATAACCTGCTGAACAAGAAATATCAATATTATTTAGGTTATCCTACGGAAGGATTCAATTTCTTAGGAGGATTGAGTTTCCGATTCTAAATTAATGAAAGGGGCGTTTCCATTTCCGGATAACGCCCCTTCTCAAAAACTTAAACTTCAATTATTTTGTTGTCTTCACTACAAATCCGTAATAGATTTACAAACCTTGTATTTCTTCTGCCGACAGACCTGTTATCTGTGAAATAGTATTAATAGGAATATTCAAAGCCTTCATATTACGTGCTGTTTCTCTTTTTTCTTCCGCACGTCCTTCTGCACGACCTTCTACACGCCCTGCTGCGCGACCTTCCGCGCGCCCCTCTGCACGTTCTGTCAATATATTATCTTTCAATATTACAATATTATCCAAATGACGATAATATGCTTCAAGTTCAGTTTTCGTCATTTTATCGAGTTTCAATCGTTCACGGGCCTCCGTCAAACCGGGAGCAGTAGCACTATCTGGTATATCACCTGTATTCAGATAACAAATCCATTCTTCCAACGGACTCTTGGCAACCTGATTAAAGTCATTCACCTTTAATATATAATATTCAGGATAAAGCTGACTGACAGCATCGACCTTAAACGTCTGTTTCTGAAATGGAGTCAACTCCAGCACATCATTCTGATGAATCCCTCTAAACTCCGTTTTACCATGATATACTATATCCTTTCCATTGCCTAATGAAAAATAGACAATATTGACGCTATACACTTTACGTACTTTATCATAACCTTCTCCACGATTGATGTACTCGGTCACCAATTTAGAAGTACCAAACAACATACGTTGGAAATAAGCATACTCATTATTATTCTGAACTTCAATCAGAATAAGTTCTCCTTTAGAGTTCTCCGCAAGCATATCAACACGATTATACTTATCAAACTCATCTTCTTGATTTCCTTCACTTTCCAATAATTTCTGAATGACAATCTTTTCATTGAGAAGAGTAGTCAGAAAGCCTTCAAGAACTGCAAAATTGGCTTTATTACGCAATAAGCGTTTCATAGCCCAATCGAAACGAATATAATTACTGGCCATAGGTTCGTCTCCTTTCCCATTTTCTTTTTTCATGCAAACAAAGGTAAGCAGAAAATGTTTAATATCAAGTATATATATCCGATAAAATGACTCATCCTACCTTTATATAGACTACCGATCGTCCCGCTCCATACTTTTTTAAAATCCCTTTTTCAATAAATGCATTAATATCCTGCAATGCCTGTGTTTTTGTCTTTCCAACAAGTAAGGCATAATCCTGCCGATTAATACACGGATTCTTTTCCAAGAATTTATTTAATCGCTGCAAGCATTTTTCTTCTGCTAATGGATTCTTCACACGAAAAGGCGAATGATAACGTTGTAATACCAATTCAGTCTCAATATCCTTCTTAAACTGACGGTTGATTCTCAAATTAATATCTTTAAGAGATACTGACGGTGAACGCAAGTCTTTTGAATCAGTCACTTCTTTGTTCACATTCAAAGAAAGAGTAAAATAACCAATATCACCCAATTCAACGGAAAATCCCTTCAAAAGCAAATGTCTTAGTTCTTTCGAGATAGCTTCTATGACACCTACCACTTGCGCATGAGGCATATGCTGAAATGCAGTCACTTGTTCTACAAATTCTTCGGCTGTATAACTGCCTTTCAAAACGACACGTGCATGCAGTGGTAGTTCTTCTCCACTCTTATCAGGGTTGGGAGTCTCATAAAGATCATAATTAACACTCATTACTTATTAGTTTTTCATTGGAAAAGATTAATTTCTCTCTTCCAATATATTATTTATTCAATTTACTATTCAATTTCCGTTTGACAGTTGTCAAGCGATAGCTCAACAGTTGTCAGGCGTTCGTTTGACAACTGTCAAACGAAAACTAACTTACTAATGAGACAAATGTACGTAGAATATAGAGAAACTAACCTATACCAATTGATATTTTATTTCCTGTAATAAAATGTAAATCTTAAGATTTTATTAAATTCTCCTTATAATATAAGGTAGGGAGAATCTTTTTTTTTACTTTTGTCCCCGAATATTGTGGTACAAGCCATTATAAAAGAAAGAATTATGCAGAAAAACCTTGTCATTGTCGAGTCTCCGGCAAAAGCAAAAACGATTGAAAAGTTTCTGGGGAAAGATTTCAAAGTCCTTTCTAGTTACGGACACATACGCGATCTGAAGAAAAAAGATTTCAGTATCGACGTAAATAATGATTTTGAACCCAGCTACGAAATCCCGGCAGACAAAAAGGCGCTGGTTAGCACACTAAAGACAGAAGCTAAAGAGGCAGAAACCGTATGGCTCGCATCCGATGAGGACCGCGAGGGAGAGGCGATTGCCTGGCATCTGTATGAGGTCTTAAAACTAAAACCGGAAAACACAAAACGAATCGTATTTCATGAAATTACGAAGAGCGCTATCTTAAAAGCTATTGAACAACCACGCGACATTGACCTCAACCTCGTAAATGCACAGCAAGCACGACGGATTCTGGACCGTATCGTAGGTTTCGAACTCTCTCCCGTACTTTGGAGAAAAGTGAAACCGGCACTCTCTGCCGGACGTGTTCAGTCTGTTGCCGTCCGTCTGATCGTTGAACGTGAACGTGAAATACATGCCTTCAAAACGGAAGCTGCTTATCGCGTCACTGCCGTATTCCTCGTCCCGGACGCGGATGGAAAGCTGGTGGAAATGAAAGCCGAACTAGCTCGCCGTATCAAAACAAAAAAAGAAGCAAAGGCTTTCCTCGACGCTTGTCAGGGAGCGAGCTTTACAATCGATGATATTACCACCCGCCCGATCAAGAAAACGCCTCCTGCTCCGTTCACTACGTCTACTTTACAACAGGAAGCCGCACGCAAATTGGGATATACCGTAGCGCAGACCATGATGCTCGCGCAGCGTTTATACGAATCGGGATTCATCACTTACATGCGTACGGACTCTGTCAACCTCTCGGAATTTGCAACGGCTGGCAGTAAAGACGCTATCATCAAAATGATGGGCGACCGCTACGTACATCCCCGCCATTTCGAGACCAAGACCAAGGGTGCACAAGAAGCTCACGAGGCCATCCGCCCTACTTATATAGAGAACCAATCCGTTGAAGGAACAGCGCAAGAGAAGAAACTGTATGACTTGATCTGGAAACGCACCATTGCTTCACAAATGGCAGATGCGGAACTGGAAAAGACAACTGCTACCATAACGATAAGTGGCAGCAGCGACGTATTTACAGCTATCGGCGAGGTGATTAAGTTCGACGGTTTCCTGCGTGTGTACCGTGAGTCTTATGATGACGACAACGAACAGGAAGATGAAAGCCACCTGCTTCCTCCTTTGAAGAAAGGCCAGAAGTTGGAACATGGCCCTATCATCGCAACCGAACGTTTCACTCAACGCCCTCCACGCTACACGGAAGCAAGTCTTGTACGCAAGTTGGAAGAACTGGGCATCGGACGCCCATCTACGTATGCGCCTACCATCTCTACCATCCAACAACGTGAATATGTGGAGAAGGGCAATAAAGACGGTGAAGAACGTCAGTTTAATGTCATGACATTAAAGGATCATCAGATTAAAGACGAAAGTCATACTGAAATTACCGGCGCAGAAAAGGCTAAATTACTACCAACGGATATTGGCACTGTGGTAAATGATTTCCTTACCGAATATTTCCCGGACATTCTGGATTTCAACTTTACCGCCAGCGTAGAAAAGGAATTTGACGAAATTGCAGAAGGAGAAGTAAAGTGGACTTCTATCATGAAGAATTTCTATGATAAGTTCCACCCGTCTGTAGAAAGCACGTTGGCTATCAAGACGGAACATAAAGTAGGCGAACGCATCCTGGGAGAAGACCCGGAGACAGGAAAACCCATTTCCGTTAAGATTGGCCGTTTCGGTCCTGTTGTACAGATTGGTACTGTAGAAGATGAAGAAAAGCCACGCTTTGCACAAATGAAGAAGGGTCAATCCATGGAAACCATTACATTGGAAGAAGCACTGGAATTATTCAAATTACCTCGTACATTGGGCGAATATGAAGGAAAGACAGTCAGTGTCGGTGTAGGCCGTTTCGGTCCGTATATCCTGCATAATAAGGTATATGTATCGCTCCCTAAAGGACTCGACCCGATGGAAGTTACTTTAGAAGAGGCGGAACAACTCATTTTAGACAAACGCCAGAAAGAAGTGGAACGCCACATCAAGAAGTTTGAAGAGGAACCGGAACTCGAGATTTTGAACGGACGCTATGGACCTTATATTACCTATAAAGGTTCCAATTATAAAATCCCCAAAGATATTGTCCCACAGGATTTAACGCTGAAAAGTTGTCTCGACTTAATCAAGCTTCAAGACGAAAAAGGAGCGAATCCAGCACCAAAAAAGAAGTTTTCGAAAAAGAAGTAAGAAAATAAAATAAGAATGATGGCAGATATATAAATCTTTTTATATATTTGCCATTTATTTTACTTATTTTCAAAAACTTATGAGACAAACAATATTTGTAAAAACATTAATGGGTCTATTTTGTGCCCCATTAATATGTGGTTGTGTAGACGACCAGCGTGATTTATTTCAAGAGCCGGAAAAACTTCCCAAAGAAAGCTTTTTTGATTTCAACATGAACCAGAATCTGGCTATAGACATTGACTATGGCTTCAAGGAAGATTATGTGGTTCTTTTTGAAATTTATGATCAAGACCCGATTGAAGTAAATGATAAAGATGGTAGCTGGAAGAAAAAAGACATAGAACCTTTCTACCGTGCCGCCACCAGCAAAAAGGGAACGTTCAATGAAGATGGAATAACTATACGGGCAGATATTTCAGAAGTATGGTTATCATCCGACTATTTAGGTGCAGCATCGCCTGTAAAACTCACAATTGGCGAAGGCCACCGTATTTCTTTCAACCAAAATGAGTATATTCAATCTCTACTCGCAAAAGCATCAACACCCGTCAGCAGAGGAGTGACAACCAATCAGCATCAATATCAGGATGACTGGATGCTTCTACCCAATGTAGACTGGAACGACAACGGACGTCCCAATAACTTATCTGCAGAAAAAAACATTCCGCCTGCCAGCGTACTTTATAATATAAAAAACGTTTTTAGAAAAACGGACGGGAAAAGCATTCGTGACAACTATCCCGAATTCTTTAACGGAAAAATGATATCAGACATCCCTATCACTAAAGAAACCGAAGTAAGTCTTGTATTTGTCAATAGTACTGCCGCTTGGTACAACACTGTGGGATATTACACTTATCCTACTGGCGAAACACCAACTCTGGAAAATATCCAAAAGGTACTGGCATTTCCAAATGCTTCTCCTGTTTATAAAACAGCCGGAGTAGGTGCTTTAGTTTGTGGCGATGAAGTTAAATTGAAATACTGGAACGAAAAAGAAGGTAAATTTGAAGAAAAATTTCCTGCTGGGATCACTATTGGTTGGTGTCTGCAAGGCATGGGATTCAGAAGCAAGCCTTTAGATGAATACGTTCAAGGTGACCTTGTTCAAGGCATGGGAACCCGATACTCTACTACCATTTTGAACAAAGCGGGAAGTGATGGCATAAAGAGACAAAGAACCGTATCACTGCGAGATACAGAATCCAATCAAATTGTAGCAATAGGATTTGAGGATAATATAGACTTAGATTATTGCGATGCCATTTTCTATATCCATACTTCCGAAAAAAATGCGATTGATGAAGAAGTAGTTCCTCCTTTGCCCGAAGATCCTGAAGTTCCAACTGATGAAGACAACTACACCACTTACTCCGGAATATTGACATTCGAGGACTTATGGCCGGAACAGGGAGATTATGACATGAATGATGTCATGATACGATATAAGAGTAAAGTATATAAATCCATACTGACAAATCGAGTATACAAAATTGTTGATGAATTTACTCCGTTTCACCGAGGAGGTTATTTGATAAACGGCTTTGGCTATCAATTACATAACATCGCTAACAGCGATATTAGTGACGTTTCTATTGAAGGGCCTTCTTATGCCTCCAAATCTCAATATATGCCTGGGAAAACAGAGACCGGCCAATCTCATCCTACAATTTTATTATTTGATAACATGAGGATTTTTGACGGAAAAGAAGAAGCAGACAAAAAGTATACTGTAACAATTCAAGTGAATGATGTAAGCTCAAAAAACGTATTACCACCTTATAATCCGTTTATTTTCGTAGAGTCAGATAAAACCAGAGGTAGAGAAGTGCATTTGGTAAAATATCCCCCTACAGATAAAGCCAATCCATCACTATTAGGCACTGGCAAAGATGTTTCCAGACCTGACGAGGGATTATATTATGTTTCGATAGACTTAATGCCATTTGCTCTCAATATGCCAATTAGCGAATTCCCTATCCCTGAAGAAGGCGTAAGGATAGACGAATCATATCCGAAATTTGCAACATGGGTTAAATCTAATGGGGCACAAGCCAAAGACTGGTACAAATACCCTAAAAAATAACAGTCATCAACAATAATGAAAAGTCAGACTAGGATTAAACTTAGTCTGGCTTTTTCATTTGATCTTAAAACCTTTATCAGGAAATAACATATCAAACACAATCACAAATATAAAAACAGATGTCACTAGGATATTCATTGTCAATAAAGAAATGTGATAAGGCCAGGAAAGCAGTAAAGCTAAAGCAACCACAGCAATAATATGCGATAAAAAGAAGAATACGAATCGGCCTGGTATCCGAATTAAACCGGTTAGTCACCCAAATGGTGTGTTACCACAACATCTAGACAGCAAACCACAAGATGGTTTCTTTCAATAATCCTGCCCAAGTAAGATTATGGAGCAAATAATGTGAAAGCTGCGTGACCGAGAAAACATAGATCAGGTCAAACAGCAGTTCGGAATAAGAGACAGTAGCAGTTTCCGTTTCTCTCTTCCGAAGTAAGGGATGGGGGGAATAAAACATACGGGATTCCTTTTATATATAAAAGAAACCCCGCAGAAGTATATTTTGTTCAGAGAAAGTCTTACATTCTGGAAGGAACCTCAATACCCAGCAAGTTCATTCCCAAACGAACAACTTTGGCTACATTAGCAGACAGAGCGATACGGAATACTTTCACCGCCTCATTCTCTTCACGCAAAATGCTGAAGTCGTGATAGAATTGATTGTATTCTTTCACTAAATCATAGGTATAATTAGCGATAATAGACGGGCTATAATCTTCACCGGCTTGTTTTACAACAGCCGCAAAGTCAGCCACCATCTGAATCAAGCCTTCTTCTTTTTCGCTCAATTCAATGCCAGCCGGAATCTGTTCAGGAATGACAATACCCGATTCTGCCGCTTTCCGGAGCACCGACTGAATACGTGCATAAGTATATTGGATAAATGGTCCTGTGTTACCGTTGAAGTCGATAGATTCTTTCGGGTTGAACGTCATGTTCTTACGGGCGTCCACTTTCAGGATGAAATATTTCAAAGCTCCCAGACCAACGATACGGGCAATATCATCCGCTTCTTCCTGTGTCAAACCATCCAGTTTTCCGAGCTCTTGTGAAGTTTCTTTAGCAGTGGAAATCATTTCTTCCATCAAGTCGTCAGCGTCCACCACAGTACCTTCACGGGACTTCATCTTACCTTCCGGCAACTCTACCATTCCGTAAGAGAAGTGTACGAGACTCTTACCCCATTCGAAACCAAGCTTATCAAGCAAAATAGAAAGTACCTGGAAGTGATAGTTCTGCTCGTTACCCACTACATAAATCATTTTATCAATCGGATAATCTGCAAAACGGAGTTTAGCCGTACCTATATCCTGTGTCATATAGACAGAAGTACCGTCACCACGGAGGAGTAATTTGTGGTCCAGTCCTTCGGCAGTCAGGTCAGCCCATACGGAACCATCCTCTTTTTTGAAGAAAAAGCCTTTTTCCAGTCCTTCCATCACCTTCTCTTTTCCTTCGAGGTAGGTGTTGGATTCATAATATATCTTGTCGAAGCTGACACCCATCTTTTTATAGGTTTCGTCGAATCCGGCGTATACCCAGTTGTTCATCATTTCCCACAATCCGCGTACTTCCGGATCGCCGGCTTCCCACTTCACCAACATTTCACGGGCTTCCTGCATCAAAGGAGATGCTGCCTCGGCTTTCGCCTTAGCCTCATCGTCACTCATTCCCTGTGCTGTAAATCCAGCCATCAGTTCTGACAGTTCCGCTTTATAATGTTTATCGAAAGAGACATAATAATCGCCTACCAGATGGTCGCCTTTCTTTCCGGAAGTCTCTGGAGTTTCGCCATTTCCATATTTCTTCCATGCCAGCATGGATTTACAGATATGGATACCACGGTCGTTTACGATATTAGTCTTTACTACCTTGTTGCCGTTGGCAGCTACAATGTTAGCCAATGCGTTACCTAAAAGGTTGTTACGCACGTGTCCCAAGTGAAGCGGTTTATTTGTATTCGGAGAAGAATACTCGATCATTACCAACGGAGAAGTTTCGGTAGCTTTTACCAGACCATATTGCTCGTCAGCCTGAATCTCATTGAGCAGTTCAATCCAGGTAGCCGATGCGATAGTCAGGTTCAGGAAACCTTTTATCACATTAAAGGCAGCTACAGCCGGTTCATTGGCTTTCAGATATTCACCGATCTCCTGTGCCGTCTGTTCCGGTCCTTTTCTCGACATCTTCAGAAAAGGGAACACGACCAGTGTCAAATGTCCTTCAAATTCTTTCTTTGTTTTTTGCATTTGCACCATCTTTTCAGGGACTTCCTGACCGTAGAGTGCTTTCAGTCCGCTGATAACGGACGCTACAAGTTTATCTTCTATCTTCATAATCAAGTTATTTCTTGCGCGCAAAGATACAAAAAAAGGAGACGCATCGCGTCTCCTCTCCTAATTTCTTTCAACTATCTATCTTATTCAACAGCTGCAGATAATTCAGCACCAGCTTTAAATTTAGCTACTTTCTTAGCAGGAATAGTAATAGTTGCCTTTGTAGAAGGGTTAATACCAGTTCTTTCAGCTCTTTCGCTTACAGAGAAAGTACCAAAACCTACGAGAGATACTTTGTCACCAGCTTTCATAGCATTAGTAACTGAAGTGATGAAAGCATCAAGTGCTTTTTTTGCATCGGCTTTGCTCATTTGAGCTTCAGCAGCCATTGCACTAATAAGATCAGACTTATTCATAATACGTAAAATGATTAATTAATATATTTGTTACACAAAAGATTATCCCACAATGGATTGATTCCACAAATATAGCCGAACAAAACAACATATCAAATAAAAACATAAAAAAAACGCAGCAAATTATTGAAAAAGAGCTAATAGGAAGCGTTTTTCATGCTTTAAAACAGAATTTATTCGTACTTTTGCGTCTATTATCTAAATATTCAGAAATTAAAATGATGCCAACTGTAACTAAAAACCTGATAATTATCAATGTACTAGTATTTTTCGGGACAATCGTAGCCCAACGTTACGGCCTGGATTTAACAAATTATCTGGGATTACATTTTTTCCTCGCAAGTGACTTTAATCCGGCACAGCTTATCACTTATATGTTCATGCACGGCGGATTCAGCCACATTTTCTTTAATATGTTTGCAGTTTTCATGTTCGGACCGATTCTCGAACAAACCTGGGGACCCAAACGTTTTCTCTTCTACTATATTCTCTGTGGTATCGGTGCGGGACTTATCCAGGAAGGAGTGCAATATATTCAATATGTGATAGAACTTAGCCAACATACACAAGTGAATTTGATCGGATATGGCGTTATCCCTATGGAGCAATATCTGAACATGATGACCACCGTAGGTGCCTCGGGAGCCGTTTACGCCATTTTGCTGGCATTTGGTATGCTGTTTCCTAACAATCGGTTGTTCATCTTTCCGCTGCCTTTCCCTATCAAAGCGAAGTTCTTCGTGATAGGATATGCCGCAATTGAATTATGGGCAGGGCTTGCCAATAGCGCCGGAGATAATGTCGCTCACTTTGCTCACCTGGGAGGAATGCTATTCGGATTGATCCTGATTTTATATTGGAGAAAAAAAAGCAATAACAATGGGACATATTATAGCTGATTTAAAGGAGACATTCAGAAGAGGAAATATTTTCATCCAACTGATTTATATCAACGTAGGCATCTTTCTGATCGGCACGTTGATTAACGTTTTCCTACGACTTTTTGAGGTAAATACCCCCGATATATTCGGTATATTTGCCTTACCGGCATCCTTTATCGGATTTATTCATCAACCGTGGTCGCTATTTACTTATATGTTTATGCATGCCGGTATCCTGCATATTTTATTCAATATGCTCTGGCTGTATTGGTTCGGAAGTTTGTTTCTCTACTTTTTCTCGGCCAAACATTTAAGAGGGCTATATGTATTGGGAGGTATCTGCGGAGGTTTACTGTATATGATCGCCTACAATGTATTTCCTTTATTCAGTTCGCAAGTGGTAGGCTCAACATTGGTAGGAGCTTCGGCTTCCGTATTAGCCATCGTAGCCGCTACGGCTTATCGTGAGCCTAATTACAGGGTGCAACTTTTTCTTTTCGGCGCTATCCGTCTCAAATACCTGGCACTGGTTGTCATCGGAATCGATGTATTATCCATCACTTCAAGTAATGCCGGAGGACATATCGCCCACCTAGGCGGTGCTCTTGCTGGACTTTGGTTTGCTGCCAGCCTAAATAAAGGAACTGATTTGACTTCCTGGATCAACTGGATTCTGGATGGTTTCATCTCCTTGTTTCAGAAGAAAACATGGAAACGGAAACCGAAAATGAAGGTACACTATGGAAACAGTGCCACCGGTCGCGAGAAGGATTATGATTACAATGCCCACAAAAAAGCACAGTCTGATGAAGTGGACCGTATTTTGGAAAAACTAAAAAAATCCGGTTACGACAGTCTGACAACTGAAGAAAAGAAAAGCTTGTTCGACGCAAGCAAAAGATAAAAGAATGGAACATATTGGCAAATTTGTCGCATATCTGATACTTGCTGTCAACGCTCTCTTCGTGGGAACGTTGATATTAAGTGCTTATAGCCCTTACCTTAACCCGAAAATAAACCCACTTGCTTCCAGCTTGGGACTTGCATTTCCGATATTCCTGACGATTAATCTGATTTTTATCGGCTTCTGGGCATTCGTCAACTACCGCTATGCGCTCTTGCCCGCCATCGGTTTTCTGATTTGTATTCCGCAAATACGGACTTATATTCCTTTTAACTCCACCACTAAAACCATACCGGAAGGAAGCATCAAAATCCTATCCTATAACGTAATGAGTTTCAACAATCTGGAGAAGAAAGATGGAAAGAACCCTATATTATCTTATCTTGTAGATAGCAACGCCGATATTATCTGTCTGCAAGAATATAACACCGCTACCAACAAGAAATACCTGACGGAACAGGATATTAAAAAAGCATTGAAAGCCTATCCTTACCAATCCGTCCACCAACAAGGGAAAGGAGATGTGCAACTTGCCTGTTTCTCCAAGTTCCCCATACTCTCGATACATCCCATCAAATATGAAAGTAATTATAACGGTTCCATGAAATATGTATTGAATGTAAATAACGACACTCTTACATTAATCAACAACCACCTGGAATCCAACAAACTCACCAAAGAAGACAGAGGGATGTATGAGGATATGATTAAAGACCCGAATGCCAAGAAAGTAAAAACCGGACTTAGGCAATTAATCAGAAAACTGGCGGAAGCATCGGCTATCCGGGCTTCACAAGCTGATTCTGTGGCTAAAGCCATTGCAGCATGTAAATATCCGACAACTATCGTATGCGGCGATTTCAACGACGGTTCTATCTCGTATACACATCGCATCCTGACTCAAAAACTAGACGATGCATTCACACAGTCCGGTAAAGGATTGGGCATTTCCTACAATCAGAACAAGTTCTATTTCCGCATAGACAATATCTTGATCAGCCCCAACCTGAAAGCCTACAATTGCACGGTAGACCGGTCTATCAAAGCATCAGACCACTATCCGATCTGGTGCTATATCAGTAAACGATGAGAACTGAAAACTCTAATAAAAAACACTTATGATGATTAAAAAGACACTAACCATTTTAGCAGTAAGTTGTATGATGTACTCCTGTGCTACGAAAACAGAAAGCAATCCTTTCTTTACAGAGTTTCAAACCCAGTATGGTGTTCCTTCTTTCGACAAGATTAAATTGGAGCACTATGAACCTGCCTTCCTGAAAGGGATAGAAGAGCAGAATCAAAACATCGAAGCTATCATCGAAAGTCCGGAAATTCCGACATTTGAAAATACAATTGTAGCTTTGGATAACAGCGCACCTATCCTGGACCGTGTGAGCGCCATTTTCTTCAATATGACAGATGCGGAAACGACTGACTCACTAACCGCACTTTCCATCAAACTGGCACCGGTTCTTTCAGAACATGATGATAATATCTCTCTGAACGAGAAACTGTTTAAGCGCGTGAACGACGTCTATCAAAAGAAGGATTCGCTGAACCTGACATCGGAACAAGAACGTCTGCTGGACAAGACTTATAAAAGATTTGTCCGTTCCGGAGCAAACCTTAATGCCGAAGACCAAACCCGCCTCCGCGAAATCAACAAGGAACTTTCTACACTCGGCATTACTTTCAGCAACAATATACTGAATGAGAATAATGCTTTCAAACTCTTCGTTGACAAAGAAGAAGATCTGGCAGGATTGCCCGAATGGTTCCGCCAAAGCGCCGCTGAAGAAGCAAAAGCAGCCGGACAACCGGGAAAATGGCTATTCACCCTGCATAATGCCAGCCGCCTGCCTTTCCTGCAATATTCAGAAAATCGCCCGCTTCGGGAACAAATATACAAAGCTTACATCAACCGCGGTAACAACAACGACGAAAACGATAACAAGGAAAATATCCGTAAGATCGTTTCTCTCCGTTTGGAAAAAGCTAAATTATTAGGTTTCGACTGCTATGCAAACTTCGTTCTGGACGAAACGATGGCAAAGAACGCCAACAACGTAATGGATCTTCTGAACAATCTCTGGAGCTATGCACTGCCAAAAGCAAAAGCGGAAGCTACCGAACTTCAGAAATTAATGGATAAGGAAGGCAAAGGAGAAAAAGTGGAAGCATGGGATTGGTGGTATTATACCGAGAAACTACGGAAAGAAAAGTACAACCTGTCCGAAGAGGATACAAAACCTTACTTCAAACTGGAGAATGTACGCGATGGTGCTTTCGCCGTAGCCAACAAACTATATGGCATCACCCTGAACAAACTGGAAGGCATCCCTACCTATCATCCGGATGTGGAAGTCTTTGAAGTGAAAGACGCAGACGGTTCGCAACTCGGTATCTTCTACGTCGACTATTTCCCACGCTCCGGGAAAAGCGGTGGCGCATGGATGAGCAACTACCGCGAACAACAAGGAGATACCCGTCCGTTAGTATGCAATGTTTGCAGCTTTACCAAACCGGTAGGCGATACTCCCTCTCTATTAACAATGGATGAAGTAGAAACTTTGTTCCACGAATTTGGCCACGCTCTGCACGGACTGCTGACAAAATGTGAATACAAAGGAACATCAGGCACTAATGTAGTGCGCGATTTTGTAGAACTTCCTTCTCAAATCAATGAACACTGGGCTACTGAACCGGAAGTACTGAAAATGTATGCCAAACATTATCAGACAGGAGAAGTGATACCCGACGAAATCATCGAAAAGATACTGCAACAGAAGACTTTCAATCAGGGCTTCATGACTACCGAATTACTGGCTGCCGCCATCCTCGACATGAACCTGCACACCGTAACAGATGTAAAGAATATAGACATGCTTGCCTTCGAAAAAGAAGCCATGGACAAGCTCGGTCTCATCCCCGAAATAGCACCGCGTTATCGCGTGACTTACTTCAATCATATCATTGGTGGTTACGCAGCCGGATACTACAGCTACCTATGGGCCAATGTACTGGACAATGATGCTTTTGAAGCTTTTAAAGAACATGGTATCTTTGATAAAAACACCGCCGACCTCTTCCGTCACAACGTATTGGAGAAGGGCGACAGCGAAGACCCGATGGTGCTTTACCGGAATTTCCGTGGAGCGGAACCAAGCTTGGAACCGCTACTGAAAAACAGAGGAATGAAATAATTCAGTAAAAAAGCCCTTAAACATCAAATATTTGAGGGCTTATTACACATGAATGTGAAAAAAAAACTATATTTGCAGCCTTGTATACGGCAAAAAGAACTTGTGTACGACAGAATTTAACTGAAAATTAAATTAAAAAAGTAATCATCATAAATTAAAAGTAAAATGCAAAACAAAGGATTTGTAAAGGTTTTTGCGGTATTACTCACGCTGGTATGCGTGTTCTACCTCTCCTTCTCCTTCGTAACACGCCATTATACCAACAAGGCGAAAGAAATTGCGAACGGCGACCCGAAAGTGGAACAAGACTACCTCGACTCTCTCTCTAACGAGAAAGTAATGCTGTGGAACTGGACACTGAAACAATGTCGTGAGATGGAGATTAGTTTAGGTTTGGACCTGAAGGGTGGTATGAACGTTATCCTCGAAGTTTCCGTACCTGATGTTATCAAAGCATTGGCAGACAACAAGCCTGACGAAGCTTTCAACAACGCATTGGCGACAGCTGCAAAACAGGCTGTCAACAGTCAGGATGATGTTATCACCCTGTTCATCAGAGAATACCACAAAATTGCTCCGGACGCAAAACTTTCCGAACTTTTCGCAACACAACAGTTGAAAGATAAAGTTAACCAGAAATCATCAGATGCAGAAGTTGAAAAAGTGCTGAGAGCAGAAGTAAAGGCTGCTGTTGAAAACTCATTCAACGTTCTTCGTACCCGTATCGACCGTTTCGGTGTTGTTCAGCCGAACATCCAGAGCCTGGAAGACAAAATGGGACGTATCATGGTGGAACTTCCGGGTATCAAAGAGCCGGAACGTGTGAGAAAACTTCTCCAAGGTTCTGCCAATCTGGAGTTCTGGGAAACTTATACAGCTAGAGAAGTTCTCCCTGCCATGCAATCTGCAGACGCCAAATTGCGTGTTATTTTAGCTGAAGGAACAACAGCTGATACAGATACTATTGAAGCAGTCCTTACCGAAGCCACTCCGGTTGAGAAAAAAACTGTAAGTGCTGCCGACAGCCTTGCAGCTGCCCTGAAAGGTGACGTAACTGCTGAAGATAAGTCTGCCGCAAATATGGAAGAAATCAAAAAGCAATATCCTTTGCTGTCCATACTTCAGTTGAATTCTAGCGGACAAGGTCCCGTTATTGGTTATGCCAACTACAAAGATACTGCTGACATCAACAAATATCTGGCTATGCCGGAAATCAAAGCTGATCTTCCAAAAGACCTTCGTCTGAAATGGGGTGTTTCTCCTTCTGAATTTGACAAGAAAGGACAGACTTTCGAATTATACGCTATCAAGTCTACCGAACGTAACGGCAAAGCTCCGTTGGAAGGTGACGTAGTAACAGATGCGAAAGATGAATTCGACCAATACAGCAAACCGGCTGTCAGCATGACGATGAACTCTGACGGTGCACGCCGCTGGGCACAGTTGACTAAACAAAATATCGGTCGTTCCATTGCTATCGTTCTTGATAACTATGTATATTCTGCACCAAACGTAAACTCTGAAATTACAGGTGGACGTTCACAGATTACAGGTCATTTCACTCCTGAACAAGCAAAAGACTTAGCAAACGTATTGAAATCAGGTAAGATGCCGGCTCCGGCTCACATCGTACAGGAAGATATCGTTGGTCCGTCACTAGGCCAAGAATCAATCAATGCGGGTATTTTCTCATTCGTTGTAGCCCTGATTCTGTTGATGATTTACATGTGCTCTATGTACGGTTTCATCCCAGGTATGGTTGCTAACTGCGCGTTAATCCTCAACTTCTTCTTCACGCTAGGTATTCTTTCATCCTTCCAGGCTGCACTGACAATGTCCGGTATAGCCGGTATGGTATTGTCACTTGGTATGGCTGTGGATGCGAACGTACTTATCTATGAACGTACAAAAGAAGAGCTTCGTGCAGGTAAGGGTGTGAAGAAAGCACTTGCCGACGGTTATTCAAATGCATTCTCGGCTATCTTCGACTCTAACTTAACATCTATCATCACAGGTATCATCCTGTTTAACTTTGGTACCGGTCCGATTCGTGGTTTTGCTACGACATTGATTATCGGTATCTTGGTATCCTTCTTTACCGCAGTGTTCATTACTCGTATTGTTTATGAACACTTCATGAACAAAGACAAGTGGTTGAACTTGACATTCACAACCAAGATTTCAAAGAATCTGATGACCAATACCCATTTCGATTTTATGGGTACAAACAAAAAGTCCCTTATTATCGTCAGTGCAATCATCGTTGTTTGTATCGGTTCATTTGCCATCCGTGGTTTGAGTCAGAGTATCGACTTCACTGGTGGACGTAACTTTAAGGTACAATTTGAGAATCCTGTAGAACCGGAACAAGTTCGTGAATTGATCTCTAGCAAATTTGGCGACGCCAACGTAAGCGTTATTGCTATCGGTACAGACAAAAAGACCGTACGTATCAGTACAAACTACCGTATCGAAGATGAAGGCAACAACGTAGATTCTGAAATCGAATCATATCTATATGAAACCTTGAAGCCGGTATTGACTCAGAATATCACATTGGAAACTTTCATCGACCGTGACAATCACACAGGCGGTAGTATCGTCAGCTCCCAGAAAGTGGGTCCGAGTATCGCAGACGACATCAAGACAGGTGCTATCTACTCTGTAGTATTGGCACTGCTTGCTATCGGTTTGTATATCTTGCTCCGTTTCCGCAACATTGCTTACAGTATCGGTTCTATCGTAGCTTTGAGTTGCGACACCATTATGATTATCGGTGCCTATTCACTGTTCTGGGGTATCCTGCCATTCTCTCTGGAAATCGACCAGACATTTATTGGTGCTATCCTGACAGCTATCGGTTACTCTATTAATGATAAGGTGGTAATCTTCGACCGTGTACGTGAGTTCTTCGGTTTATATCCGAAACGTGACAAACGAGTATTGTTCAACGACTCTCTGAACACAACGCTGGCTCGTACCATCAATACATCATTAAGTACATTGATCGTATTGCTGTGTATCTTCATCCTTGGTGGTGATTCAATCCGCAGCTTTGCATTCGCAATGATCCTGGGTGTTGTTATCGGTACATTATCTTCATTGTTTATTGCATCTCCGATTGCATACAACATGATGAAGAACAAAAAAGTCGTAGTACCAGCTACGGAAGAATAATAAACTCCACAAATAGAAAAGCCTCTTCCGAACATTCGGTAGAGGCTTTTTCTATTGATTATTAAAACAAATAGAAGCTATAAGACGTTCATCTTAAAAGAAGCTATTGTTACACTTAAAACTTGATACAATATGAAAGCAAAACAACACCACTCTCATAGATTCTTCTGTAGTAGCCCCGAGGGGAATCGAACCCCTATCTAAAGTTTAGGAAACTTCTATTCTATCCGTTGAACTACAAGGCCGCTTCACATTTGCTTGCAAAGATAACGGTTTCTGTCGATTTAACAAGAATAAAAATGCAGGTTCCTTTCAGATATTTCAAATAATTGGCGTCAATAGGACAATAAAGTAGGATTTATTTTGATAATTCGATTAACTTTCCGACCTTTGCGCTCACAAATTGAAAGTAAAATCAGTTTTTAAATTAAATATAGTAATTAAAGTTATGGCAGACGAAATGATGGTTAAAGAATTGGAGGAAGTAGTAGTACGTTTCTCCGGCGACTCCGGCGATGGTATGCAGCTGGCCGGCAACATCTTCTCGAACGTGTCGGCTACAGTGGGAAATGACATCTGTACATTCCCTGACTATCCGGCAGACATCCGCGCCCCACAAGGTTCGCTAACCGGTGTTTCCGGTTTCCAGGTCCACATCGGTGCCGGACAGGTTTACACTCCCGGAGACCGTTGCCACGTATTGGTAGCAATGAACCCTTCCGCACTGAAAACACAAATCAAATTCTGTAAACCGCAAGGACTTATCATCACCGACTCCGACTCATTCGAAGCCAGAGATTTGGAAAAGGCACAATTTAAAACCAACAATCCCTTTGAAGAATTAGGAATAAAACAGGAAGTATTGGAAGTTCCTATCTCTTCCATGTGCAAAGAGAGCCTGAAAGACTCCGGATTGGATAACAAATCGATTCTCCGTTGCAAAAATATGTTTGCACTCGGATTGGTTTGCTGGTTGTTCAACCGTAACCTTGCTGCTGCTGAAAAAATGCTGCGCGAGAAATTCGCCAAGAAACCCGAAATAGCAGAAGCTAATATTAAGGTATTGAACGATGGCTTCAACTACGGAGCAAACACTCATGCTTCTGTCTCTACTTATAAGATTGAAAGCAAAGCTCCGAAATCTAAAGGACTTTATACAGATATCAACGGTAATAAAGCAACCGCTTACGGACTGATTGCCGCAGCTGAAAAAGCAGGTCTGGGGCTCTACCTGGGTTCTTATCCTATCACTCCGGCTACTGATATTCTGCACGAATTAGCTAAACATAAATCATTGGGAATCAAAACCGTACAGTGCGAAGATGAAATCGCAGGTTGTGCTTCTGCAGTTGGTGCCGCTTTTGCCGGTGCTTTGGCAGTGACTACGACTTCCGGCCCCGGTGTTTGCCTGAAGAGTGAGGCGATGAACCTTGCTGTAATCGGTGAACTTCCATTGGTGATTGTCAATGTACAGCGTGGCGGTCCGTCTACCGGTCTTCCTACTAAATCAGAACAGACCGACTTATTACAAGCCCTTTACGGACGCAACGGCGAAAGCCCGATGCCTGTAATCGCTGCAACATCGCCGACCAACTGTTTCGACGCCGCTTATATGGCATGCAAGATTGCCTTGGAACACATGACTCCGGTTGTATTGCTGACTGATGCTTTCGTAGCTAACGGTTCTGCCGCATGGAAACTCCCTAATCTGGATGAATATCCTGCCATCAATCCTCCGTATGTGACCCCGGATATGGCCGGCAACTGGACTCCTTACCAACGTAATCCGGAAACAGGCGTACGCTACTGGGCTACTCCGGGAACTGAAGGATTCATGCACCGCATCGGTGGTCTTGAAAAGAGCAACGAAACAGGCGCTATCTCTACCGAACCCGAAAACCACAATAAGATGGTTCATCTGCGTCAGGCCAAAGTGGATAAAATTGCAGACTATATCCCCGAACTCGAAGTATTGGGTGACGAAGATGCAGACTTATTGATTGTGGGTTGGGGTGGTACTTACGGTCATCTCCGTCTGGCTATGGACTATATGCGCGAACATGGAAAGAAAGTGGCTTTCGTTCACTTCCAGTACATCAACCCGCTGCCGAAGAACACAGCCGATGTATTGCATAAATACAAGAAAATCGTGGTAGCTGAACAGAATCTGGGACAATTCGCAGGTTATTTGCGCATGAAAGTGCCCGGATTGAACATCAGCCAGTTCAACCAAGTGAAAGGACAGCCTTTCGTTACGAGAGAATTGATAGATGCATTCACTAAATTATTGGAGGAATAAAAGATGAGCGATAAAGTATATACCGTACAAGATTATAAATCAGGCCAACCACGCTGGTGTCCGGGATGCGGTGACCACGCTTTCCTGAACTCACTGCACAAAGCTATGGCCGAACTGGGAGTAGCTCCGCATGATATTGCCGTCATTTCCGGTATCGGTTGTTCTTCCCGTCTGCCTTACTATGTAAATACATATGGGTTCCACACTATCCACGGACGTGCCGCTGCTGTTGCAACAGGAGCTAAAGTAGCCAATCCCAATTTGACTATCTGGCAGATTTCCGGTGATGGTGACGGCCTTGCAATTGGTGGTAACCACTTCATCCACGCATTACGCCGTAATGTCGACCTGAATATGATTCTTCTGAACAACCGTATCTACGGTCTGACAAAAGGACAATATTCACCGACTTCAGAACGCGGACTTGTCACCAAATCATCTCCTTACGGAACAGTGGAAGACCCGTTCCATCCGGCAGAGCTGGCTTTTGGCGCCCGCGGACGTTTCTTTGCACGCTGCATTGCAGTAGATGGTGCCGCTTCTGTAGAAGTGTTGAAAGCAGCAGCCAATCACAAAGGTGCTTCTGTTGTAGAAGTTCTACAGAACTGCGTGATCTTCAACGACGGAACTCACGCCAGCGTTGCCACCAAAGAAGGACGTGCCAAGAATGCTATCTATCTGGAACATGGCAAACCGATGTTATTTGGTGAAAACAAGGAGTTCGGATTGATGCAGGAGGGCTTCGGGCTGAAGGTAGTGAAACTGGGTGAGAACGGTATCACAGAAAAGGATATCCTTATCCACGACGCACACTGCCAAGATAATACGCTTCAACTGAAGCTGGCTTTGATGGAAGGTCCCGACTTCCCGATTGCACTCGGTGTAATCCGTGATGTAGACGCTCCGACTTACAACGATGCTGTCGTTGAACAAATCGAAGAAATCAAAGGCAAGAAGAAATATCACAATTTCCAGGAGCTGTTGATGACGAATGATACTTGGGAAGTGAAGTAATTCACTGCTCATCAATAATATAAAAGCTGGAGGAAGGATAAAACAATCCCTTTCTCCAGCTTTCATTATAAATACACCTCAAGTTTGCTTAAAGGTCATCTTCAGTCATCCCACAGCATACTGGGCGTCACCCCACAAGCCGTGATTTGTTTCATGCCATGAAACCATTTGTTTCTCACCGAGAAACAAAGTGTTTTTTCAAGATGCGCAAATATAGTGCAAACCTATTAAAATTCAAATAGTTATAAAACTAATATTTTAATCGGATGTGGTGAATAAAGCTAAATAGAGCATATTTGGGAGTGAGTTATGTTACTTATCTGTTACCTCTTCCAATTTGCCTACTAATCGGATATAAGGCATTAGTTTTCAATATATTGCATTATTCTTCATAACTTCAAATACCTCAACAGTAATTAAATTTGTAACTAAAAAAGTTGAGTTATGAGAAGTACATTCAGAGTGTTGTTTTACACTAAAAATCAATCGATTAAGAATGGTAAAGTACCTGTAATGGGACGTATTACCATCAACAAGACCACAGCTTGCTTTAGCTGTAAGAAGGAGGTGTCTATTTCTTTATGGGACGCCAAAGCTAATAGGGCTAAAGGGAAATCCGAAGAAGCTAGAATGTTAAACCAGGAACTTGATAATGCCAAAGCCCAAATTGCCAAGCATTACCAATACATATGCGATCATGACAGTTTTGTCACAGCCAAGAAAGTCTATAGCCGCTATGTCGGTTTTAAAGAAGATTCCCACACCCTTATGGAGCTTTTCAGGGAACAGCTTGAGTCATACAAGGAGAAAGTAGGCAAGGAAAAGGCAAAAAGCACCTATCTTGGTTTAGTAGCCGATTATAAGAGCGCATTGCTTTTTTTGAAAGACAAAAAGAATGTTGAGGACATTGCACTTGATGAACTTGACAAAGATTTTATTGAAGACTATTATAATTGGATGTTGGGCACATGCGGCTCGGCCAGTTCTACAGCATTCGGACGTGTTAATACCATGAAATGGCTAATGCATATCGCTCAAGAGAAAGGTTTAATAAAAGTTCATCCCTTCACGGGTTTTGGATGTAAGCCGGGATATAAAAGACGTTCATTTCTCTCTGAAGAAGAACTGCAGAGGCTTATACATGTAGAATTGAGGTATAAACGTCAGCAGGCTATGCGTGACATGCTACTTTTCATGTGCTTCACAGGCCTCGCCTTCGCAGATCTGAAAGCAATTACTTATAAGAATATCCATACAGATTCTGATGGTGGCACATGGCTCATGGGAAACCGTATAAAAACAGGCGTAGCATACGTCGTGAAATTATTACCTATAGCAATTGAACTTGTAGAAAAGTATAAGGGTGATAACAAAAAGAAAGATTCTCCTGATTGCGTTTTCCCCGTCGGTGATTATGAAACCATGAAAAGTAGTTTTAAGGTTTTAGGGAAAAAGTGTGATTGTAATGTAAATATCACCCCTCATATCGGGAGACATACCTTTGCAGTTTTGGCTATATTGAAAGGCATGCCGTTAGAAACTTTGCAAAAAGTATTAGGACACAAATCGATTCTTTCCACACAAGTCTATGCTGAACTGATCAATCCGAAGGTTGGGGAAGATACGGATAGGATGTGCGACAAGATTGGTTCCGTGTATCGCTTGGCCAATTAGAATAAGTATGAAAAAACACCCTTCAGCAAATGTTGAAGGGTGTTTTTCGTATTCAGGCAGGTTGCTTATTTCAAGTAACGCCTGAAATCTTTATAGTTCTTTTTTAGTACCTCGTATAGCCCGCTTTCCGGATAGAGCAGTTTACCCCCGACGGAGGTAATTGAGGTATAAGGTATTGCCTTTTCATCCCGTAGTGTTTGTAATGTACGCTTGGAAACATGAAGCATCCGGCATACCTCATCTCCACTCAGATAATGTTCGTCTGCAATCGTCGGACGTATCCGTGCCGCAGCAGCCTCCAGATTTTTTCCTGTCCGTTTGATCCATCCGGTAAGTTCCTTGAACTCTTCCGAATCTTTAGTGATAATGTCTGCCATACTCTTTATTTTCTTTTTTTGATTAGTCCTTCCTCCAGAATTTGCTGGATGTCCACTTCTTTATAAAAGAATTTTCCACCGATATTAGAATAAGGAATCAGCCCGTTATCCCGGTAAGTCTGCAGTGCCCTTTTGGAAATATTGAGAGCCAGGCACACATCCTGCGCATCCAGTCACTTGTCCGGTGTTACGGGGGCTATTTTCTTTTGAAAGTCCATCATTTGCACGGACAGCATACTTAGTTGTTTCTTCAAGTCCTGATAAGCACTTGTTTCGATAATTGTCAGTTCCATGATTTATAAATTAAATTGTGAATAATGAAATTGGGTGCAAGATAAAGGGAATATTACTATAAATCAATCGTTTAGTTTCCAGTGTCGTTAATAGTCATTAATAGTCATTTTTTGTCAGCGTAGCTTTTCTTATACTTTTTATTTAACGGGGGAGTCGTGAAATCCGACATCCCTTATACAAATGGTAACTCTTTCATCTTTTTTCCTTTTTTGCCCTGCCACATTTCTTTATGATATGGATTTCTTCGGAGAAATCAGAAATATGAGTATCTTTGGAACGAAATATAGATTTAAATGGCAGGCAATAGCCTTCCAATTAGATATAGACATAACATTCGCAGAATGTCTCAAGACGGAAATCTGGTAAATTTCAATGAATAGAGGCTTTTTGTGTATTGCTTATGCTATGCTTTGTCATAGCGTGGCTTACACAGCTACTATTCATAGGTTTACCAGAACCTCCGTCTTGGAGTTGGGTAAGGCCACGCTTTCTCAAATACTTCTGCCGAATAATATTTATAGGTTAAATATTATACTTATGGCAAAACTCCAATTACTTGCAATCACTACTCTTGACGGATACCTCTTCGACAGGACTGTTTCTTCCCCTTTGTGGGATAATCCGAACAAATATGGCCTCACCAAAATACGGGAACGTGCTACACAGACTCTCGGGCCGGATGTATCTTTCATCTCATTGACACAATGGAAAAAGAAAAATGAAGGTATTTATTTCATAGAAGCGGCTCCGGATACAATTTCCGTTATAAGCAGCATGTTCAGATACTGGTTGGTGGATGAAATCATCCTTTTTGTCGCACCGTATATCCAAGGGGACGGCATACGTCTGTTTACAGAAATTCCCGGTCCTTCCTCATGGGAAATGACCGGGAACAAATGTTTCAGATCCGGTATTTGCAGGCTGGCCTACAAACGGATTGAATAACCTGCAATTATCTTCTTATCCTGACTGACTTGGTTTAGACAGGCATCTTATATTTCTCCCAATATTTTCTTGCCTTGTCCGGTCCTATCCAGTTCCGTTGGTCATCGATTCCCCTGTCCGAGAGTTGTTTCCTGACCAGCTTCTGGATATCAATCTCCCCTTTGGCTATCTTGATCAGCAGTTCGGAAGCAATCGTATTCAGCATTAAGTCCGGATTCAGTTCATCCGGTATCTCTTCCATTTCTTTTTTCATAAGTCGCTTCTTTATTTTTTAGGTTTATTATCCTTGAAAGTCATCTCAATCCTGTAATTGTCATCCAGCTCGAGTGATGCCTCATACTTCTTTCCTTTCTTGCTGGTAAACTTCAGATATCCGGTACGTTTCCCCGATAGCAGCAGGAGCATCTGATTATCCGTCAGTTCCCTGCCGTTGAACGTTCTAAATAACAGGAACCCACAATTGGGATCGCTGCATTTGGCGACCTTGTTAAAGACGATAATCGTTTCTGCTCCGCATTTGGGGCAGTTACAATGTGGCAAGTCCGGATGGTTAAGTTTCAGGGCAAGCAGTTCCGAGGTGATTTGTTGGGTATAGGAATTGATGCTCTGAGTAAATGTTTCCGTGGAAACTTTGCCGGTTTCGATTTCATGCAAGGCGCATTCCCACCCTCCGGTCATGCTCACGTTGGCGATCATCTTCTCTTTTACAATATCATATACTTCCAGTCCTTTGGGAGTGGGAATCAGTGACCGTCCGTTTCTTTCCACGTAGTGTCTGGCAATGAGCAGTTCGATGATTCCGGCACGTGTAGCCGGTGTACCCAAGCCGGAATCCTCCATTGCCTCTTTTTCCTTTTCATCGTCCAATGTTCTGCCACAACCTTCCATCGCAGCAAGCAGGCTTGCCTCAGTGAATATGGGCTGCGGTTTGGTTTTCTTGACCAATGTATCAATACCGAGCACGGGCAATATTTCGTCTTCCTGAAATTCGGGCAGAAGACTTCCTTCTTCTTTCTCACTGGGTTCGTTATAGATGCCTCTCCACCCCGGAACTTTGATTTGGCTTCCTTTTATCCCGAAAAGAACGCCGTTACAGTCCGCTTGTACGGATACCGTTTCTTTCAGGCATTTGCCGGAGAAAGCCTCCAACATGCGTCCCGCGATCATGGAATAGATATTCTGCTCGTCAAGGGAAAGCCTCTGGGGATAGTTCTCCGTAATGATTAACGCATGATGGTCCGTCATCTTGCTATCGTCCACACAGTGCCGGTTTAAAGGCTGGTTACAGAGGTTTTCCGCATGCCATGTGAAACGGGGATGTTGCTTAAGCAGGCCGATGAGGGAAGGGACTTGTTCGAAGATGTCTTCTGTGATATAGCTACATCCGGTACGGGGATACGAAATGTAGCCTCCTTCATATAATTTTTGAGCAATGTTCAGCGTCTGTTCTGCGGTCAGTCCGAGTTTGGTATTGGCACTTCGTTGCAGGGCGGTCAGGTCATAAAGTAGCGGAGCTTCTTCTGGAACCTCTTTCTTCTCCACTTGCACCACTTTGGCTGTCGTCTCTTCATACACTTTTTTACGGTCCACATCGAGTTTTTCCGGTGTATCATATTTCCCGGTACAGGTTAAGACGAGTTCTTTCCCTGCTTTCGTTGTCCGTAGCTGTAGCAGATAATAGGGTTTGGCTATAAAATCCCTGTTGTCCAGATATCGACGGCAAATCATGCCAAGTGCCGGTGTCTGTACTCTTCCCAGAGAATAGTTACTCTTGCCTGCAGCCATGCTCAAAGACAGGCTGGCATTCATACCGACGACCCAATCTGATTCTCTCCTGGCTTTAGCGGCACGGTACAGGTTGTCAAACTCCTTACTTGATTTGAGGCTATCAAATCCTTCCCGTATCGATTTTTCTGTCATGGAAGATATCCACAAGCGTTTGGTTTCCTTATGATATCCCAGATATTCAAGCACATATCTCATAATTAACTCTCCTTCCCGCCCTGCATCAGTACAGGATATCACTTGATTAGCCTGACCCAACAGTTTACGGATTACTTCCAATTGTTTCAGAGCCGTCGGATCAGCCTTGTATCCATCTTCGGTTTTAATCTGACGGACAACCAGTTTGAACGGGTCGGGAATAATAGGCAGCATCTCCTTTTCCACATGGACAATGCCGTAGTCTTGAGGCAGGGCCAATGCCAACAGATGGCCGTAAGTTCATGTGACGGCATATCCGTTCCCACTCAAGTATCCTTCCTGTTTCTCCGTTACGCCCAGGACCCGGGCAATGCTGCGTGCCACCGAGGGCTTCTCACAAATACAAATTGTTTTCATGTTACTTTCTTTTTTAATATGAATGACTATTTAATTTTTACACTCTTGACCTTTGATTTTTCTTTCCGTACCCTTTTCTTCGGTTCTTTGGGAATGGAGAGCTTCTCTTTCTTTTCCGATACTTGTATGCTTTCCGTCAGATTCGGCAGGGGTATTTCCTTTGCCGGAAAACGGCTGATTAAATCCATTGAGATTCCTGACATTCCCGCATTCAGTTTCACCTGATCTGCCGGTTGGAGGTATTTCTCCCCGTTCTTTCCGGTTGCCAGTTCGTACATGACTGTTTCACGGCCCTGGAGGATTCCTTCGTAATTTTGGTAAGGAAGGTTTGATTCAGACAGTCCGTTCTGCTGAAGCATCCCACAAATCTCATCGGGTGGCAATCCTCCGAACTTCCGGTCAAAAGGAGAAGAAAGAATGTACTTGTATGTTGCCAGAAGCTGCTTTTCATGGCTCATATCGGGACATCCTTCATATTCCTGCAGTTGTTTGATTTTCTTTTCAATGCTGTTCAGAGCTTTGAAAGTATGTCTGTCCTTATTCTGAATAGGCATACTACCCATTCGGACCAGTTCCATCTGGATACGGTTCAGGCTGGACGTTTCCCATTTATTCAACAGATTACTGCGATTGCTCCGGTAATCATCCCGGAGGATAGCGATTGGATTTTTGGTACGAAAGAATAATCCGATCCGTTTTCCCCATGAGGGTTCGTGGAGGTTGGACGCGCTCCAGCGGATCGTGTTGAAACGGTAAGTATCCATGAATCTCCTGAAATGATTCCGGCTGGTAAACAGGTTTCTGAAAGTTTGCAGGAATGCTTTCCTTCCGGCAGCCCTGCGGCTACGTGGTATCTCTTTTTCGGGAATGAATGTATTATTTATCAGTTCCATATGCATTATAATTTGGGCTTCGCCTGCTTTTTAACGGAAGCGGTTTTTGTCTTGACCTTTTTCTTTTCATTGCCACAGGACAGTCCGGGCTTGTCTTGCGGTTTTTCGGCTGTTTGAGCTTCTCCTTTCTTAGAAACAACAACAGGCGGGCTTACCCGATGATAGTTCTTCCGGACTCCATCCCTGTTTAACAGTGTTTGCGCCAATGACCTGGCAGCATTTTGTAATTCATCCATCTTCTGCCGGAAAGGATAATCCCGGTACAATTCCTTTTGCCGGGTAATCTCACGGATACCTTTCTCCACAAACAAGAAATCCTTTTTATAGGCAAACGATTCGTCTGCCGGTAAATGGGCGTATCCTCTGGCTGCTATGTCCTGAAGTGTCATAATGTTCCGGTTACGGATAGAGAGTTCCAATGCGCTGGCTGTGACAAACCGGTTGAGATTTTCTCCCGTAGGATGCATGTCGAAAGTGACGGACGGCTTGTAATTCGCCAGAATTTCCATCCCGGCCTGCGGCATGGTGGTCTGATTCCTGTTGGAGAGTTCCAGCATCCGGCGGGAGACGGTTTCTATCCGGTAAATATTCAATGACTCCACATCCTGCAAAGAGCTTGAGTAGAAATTGTCCGCTGTCGATTGCAGGTAATCCCGAAACTTTATAGTCCCGGAAAGTCCGTCATTGAATACGCGGACACCTTGTTCCGTTTCAGCTATGGTGTAGAACTGTTTGGCTTGCTTTCCTGCCGCAATCTTCTCCATCGCATCTTCGTGTGCAATAAAGCACTTATAAGCTGGTGAGTAGTCCAGATCCCGGATATTCTCTGCCGTCAGTTCCCTTTGGCATGCTCTCAAATAAGCCGCTTTCCGTAAAGGTACGGAGTTGTTTTCAGTGATGCCTCCGTAAGAGGCGATGAAACTGAGGGCTTTCTCACTGTCTTTCGCCGGTAGTTCGCTGGTGAAAGGAATATCTTTAGCAGGTATTCCCTCAAAATGCAGCAATAAGTTATCCGGTATGGTTTTCTGATCCATAGCAATCCGGGCGGTCAGATCCATAAATACCTGAAAAGAGTCCTTATCCGTCGGAACATACGACACGACCATGACAGTCGAGACTTGATTATCCGGCTGTAACACAATAAACAGGCTCTTTAAATCCGCTTTAGCGGTGAATGTATCTTTTATTTTTTCCATCCATGCAGGCATGATAATCAGTTTTAGATGCGGGGATTATGTGACTTGTTCTGACGGGAAGCCGTCTTTCTCTTTTCCGAAGCCGCCGGTCCGGTCAGTTGCAACGGAGGACAGGTCAGTCTGTATCTCAGGCCAAGTATCTTGTCCGCGAGTTGCTGCTGCCTGTTTTGAATATTGTAGAATGCCTTTTCACTATATCCCTTTTTGGATTGCAGTTCGGACATTTCTTGATCCAGCGGTTTAAAATTTCCTTTGTGGGTGAACTCCTTATAGCTTTCATTAGTATTGAAATCAGCCGGTAATCCGTATTCCCGTATAAAGAGCAGGGTGAATATCTCGGCATTCTCCGGCGTTACCGAAAGCCGGTAATCTTCCGTAAACTGTTTGAATGCATGGTATGTCGGCTCTATGGGATAGCCGCCTTTCTTCAACAGCTCGGATTGCTCTATCGGATACAATGGCATTTTCGCCAGCTGCCCGTAGAAAGGATTGGACCGGAAAAGGTCCAGATGCTTCTGCATGTAATGCTCCGTGCTATGGTTCGGGCAGGAAATATAGAATTCTCTGATTCGTCCCAGAGCCTGTACTTCCGGAGTGAAGAAACGGTCAGCCAGATATTGCAGGTAACACTGTTTATAGATGGCTCCTTCATCCGTGGCGGGCAGGTAGACGGCTCCTTTGGGAGTCTGGAGGGAAATGATGGGGTCTATCTCTTTGTTTTGCAGGCTGTCCGGGATAAGCCCGTAATCACGTTTCAGGATATAGGCCGCCTGATCCCGGATCTGTGATTTGACCTTCTCCTGTCCGCCTTTATTTTCAGCCGGAATATTCTGCAGCGCATTGAACTGGGAGTTGAAAGAATTCTTGTGTATGAACGGAATCCTTCTGGTTGTATAGTCTATCCCATAGATTCCTGCGGTTTCCTGTAAGGATAGTAACCGGAGTATCTGGGCATTGGCAATACTGGGGAGCACGTTATAGGAGGAAGCAAACTTGTCATAGGCATCGAATGTCGGTTCTATGCGGTGGCTCCTGTCCAGCCGGGCATTCCGCAGGATAGTCGCATCCAGATATTGTGCTTTCTCCGGCAGAAAAGAGTTTGTATATAAGGAGAAGGCATTGGGAGATGCTTGGAATGCCTTTACCACTTCTGCGTCCGGACGGGTCAGCTTGTACAGGTTGACAAACTCCGGTTTCTCTTCGTCCGTAATGAAGAAACGGTCGGCCAGATGTTGCATATAGGCATGGCAGCATGTCTTTCCAAAGCCGGAATATTCGAACAGAAGCACTCCTTTGGCGGTTTCCACGGCGGTCAGGGTTTCCGACGGATCGTCGTGGAGAGTATCCTGTGCCAGCGCGAACCGTTTGGCTTCCGGCTGTACAAGCAGGTGGTCGGCAAGTCCGCTGGCTACCAGCATGGGCAGGCTTTTTTCTTCATCGTGAAAATGCAGGTATTCCAGTCCGCGCAATGAGACATTGCCCTGCATGCTTCCTCCGTTCCGGGTGATGAATTTTTGTACCAAGCTGTTATCCTTGTCAAAGAGCCGGATATCCGGGTAGCTTACTCCTGCCGGAAACTGGTAGCGGCACAGATAAAGATCCGGCAAGTGGCTTTGGACAAGGGACGGCTTGTACATTTCCCTTTGCCGCTGGAGGTATTCGGTGAATCGTTGATTCATCATCGATACTTCTTTCTCCGGCATCAGGTGCATCTCCAGTTGTCGGGGTTGCCCTTCCAAGTCCTGGGTAACAAAGAAAATCATAATGTTTGAAATCTCTTGCTTTTGCATACGATTGAAATTTAAAATAGTTACATGGTGATACTTCTACTCTTTTTCTTTTCCTGTTTGGGCGGTTCATAGCCCCGTACCGCATAGTCCGTCTGTAGGATTCTCTTTGCCGTATCCTTGATGGTCCGTTCAAGTGCATTTTTCAGCAGTGTGCCATCCTGCTTCCCCACATAAGACAGCCTGATCCGTTCATCCAGGGAGACAAAGCTGTTTTGATGGTTGAACCGGCTGTCTTTTTCCAAATTCCCGATTTGCCCGGTCTTGCAGATCCGGTCGAGTACGCCTATGTTATAATTCTTCTGGCTCTTGCCCAGATTCAACTTTTCGGCCAGTTGGTTATAACATTCCAAAGATGGAGCCATGCTGCATTCTACCGCCGGGGTATAGTTGGCTATCATATTTGAATCCAGGAAATGAGCCTTTTGGGGAAGGTATATCTTTTTTAAGCCATGTTCAAACATGTTCGAACACTTTGACGCCTCTTTGATCAGATTGATATTGGAAGCGCTGAAATAATATATTTGCAGTTTATCCGCATCCCTGTAAACCGGCGAGAAGAAATTATCGCCAATATGCTGCAGGTATTTCTGCGCACACTGTATCCCCCTGCCGGTATCATTGAACATCAGGACTCCCTGGTTCGTATTTATTGCAGTAATCACCCTGTTGTAGATATCTTTTTCCTTTTCTTGATGGAATGCGCGGTAAGCGTTCAGTTGTTTTTTCAGCAGGGGATTGTCTTTGGCCTTTTGAAGCATTCTCTGGATGCTATCCACATTATGGATGCCATAAGGAGATGTATTCTCGTAAACGAAGGCGATATCCCGCAATGGGAAATGAGTTGCACAAGACAGTCCTCCGTTATGGGTCATGTCCTTGATGAACCTTTCAATGTTCCCCGGTTGTACAGCACCCTGATATGGTATTAAATAGACTTCTTCCTTAGGAATGTAGGAGCCTTTCAAGGCCAGTTCTGCCTGCCCGAAAAGAAATTTGCCGCCATCTGAATTGATGCCATAACGATTCTCTATGGTCTGGAAATGTTCAATCTGCCTGTTGCTGTTCAAATTGAAACCAATGTATGTACTCATATTATTTTATGGTTTAGATGAATGGTTGATTAAGATAGTCTATGCCGTTTCGACGGGTCGGGAACTTTTTTATTCTTCATTTTCTGCTCCATTTTCTGTTTTTCTTCCAGGTCTATAGTCCATGGAAAACAGGTCATGATCTTGTCCGGGCAGCAAAGGGAGATTCTTTTTTGTTTCATGGACTCATCATCCAGCCGGATATAGACAAAGTAATCCAGTTCCCCTTTTCCGGTTTCTTCAATGGCTGTTACTGGTCCTTTATAGGGAACAACGGGAGTTTCCTCTTCCGGATCGTTCTCTACAATCCGCGCTCCGAGGTACATCTGACTTTTAGGTATCATATCGCTTTATTTTAAACGGTTATTGTTATGTCTGTTCTTATTCTCAGTCTTTTTAACGGTATTCTTCTCTTCCGGCAGCGGACAGAGCAGTCCGTCCTTTATCACGTATGTCCTGACGCCGAAGGGCTTGGAGGAACCCTCAATTCTGCCCTGCTCAAAGTCGGCCTTGCAAAAAAGGAGATGCCTTGTCGCCTCCTTGTTGTTTTCCGGGAGATACAGTGCGTATCCCGAAGCCAGTGCCGTCTTTTGAACTTCATTCAGTTTTCGGCTTCCGACGGTGAAGGTAACGGTGGAGTCATTCAACATATTCTCAAGGGAACGGTGCCCTCTCACATCGAAATCCCTTTTCAAAATTCCATCGGCAGCCTTCCGGATTTCCGTAGACAACCGCTTGAACTTTCCCGTATCGAATTCGCCGGCAGATTTAACCTGCGTGACTTTTTCAAATTCCTTGGCATACGGCAGCAGTTCATTGAAATAGGTAAACGGTTGTTCATGAATATTCATATAACCGTTACGCATGACGGTCAGCAGCCGGTAAATGTCATGGTTCTCCCGGCTGATGGAAACCTGCGTATCCTTATTGAAATGCCAGTCGGTGGCGAATTTTATAAAATCCCCGGCTGTCGCTTCCATCGAATGGTAGCATACCGGTTTTAAACTGTCGATGAATTCTTTGGGCAGTTCGTCAAGACCGATATAGGATGCCGGATAAAAATCGAAGGAATAATCCAGTTCCATCGGTTTGCACGGCTTGTAAGCGGCATCTATGAGAGGAACCAGGTTCTTGTCCATGAACGTACTGTCGTAGACGGCCAGATGGCCGGTATCGTAGTGCGGGTCGAAGTAATGGTCCGTGATGTACCGGATGCACTCCCTGAATCCGTTCCTGCCGATCTCGTTACCGGAAAAGATAAGGTATCCGAAGTCATTCTCCACCACTTTTAAGGGGAATGTGTACCGCGGCTGGCACCGGTACAATGTCCTTTTTTCCTGTTGCTGTAATCGAAACTCCAAGTATGCGGGTTCCTGCATGAGATACTTCTTCAATATGCCGCCGTCCGGTTCATTCTTGTATTTATAGGTATAGACCGCATCACGCAGGGAAATGCGTTTGGCAGGGGGAATGCAGTGTTCTTGAAAATACGGCAGCAGTTCCTTGCTGATATATTCCTCGAAAGGGGTATGGGTATCTACCGGTGGAACCTGCCTCATGTTCGCCAGGTCAAACCGGAGCAGTTCCGTATCCGGAATATAGGGGCAGCACTCCGCTTCCTTGATATTGTCAATCAGGAATTTGCGGAACAGGCTGTCCGCATCTCCTTTCTGAATGAATGTGAGGGCATTTTGGGGCTGGTGGGGAGAGTACTGATGGTAACGGTCCATACCGACAAAAATACTTCCCGGCTTGTCGGGATCGAAAAAAGGATTTTCCATTTGGTTTCTCTTGTCCATATTTCTACAATTTAGGGTGGGTATTTCTTTTCTTTTTCACGTCCTGCTTTTTATTCAAAGCCTTTTCGATGACTGTTTTCACTTTGAACACCTGTTTGTTCGCAGGAGGATCCTTAGAAAATACGATCCGGGTGAAATCCCCGTTTATCCATGCATAGGCATGGGACGGGTTGCTTTTTGCCTCTCCCGGCAGGAAGAGTCCGTGCCCTGCCGCCAATACTTGCCGGTGAGGGGTAAAGAGCCGGACACCGTCTACGGTGACACATTCCATCGGGTCGCGGAGGATGTTCCCAACAGTCCGGTGTCCACGCACATCGTAATACTGCTTGAGGAGTTTGTCCAGCAAGGCTTTATCCTGGCCGGTTTCTTCTATCTGCTGCCGGATATCCGATGCTGTACCTTGTTTGGAAAGCTCCAGTAATTTACGGTCCTTGCTTTCTATTTCCTCCAAAATATCAGCGATATTACGGTTGCGATGGCTGCTGGTACAATGCATATTGTGGCAGAAACTACCGAAATCCTCCCAGGTCGGCTTCATCTCATTCCGGTAGACCAGCTCCATTTCCGGTGTCTTATCCATCTGCAGGTAAGCATATTCCGGGTACAGGCCTTCACCCGGATTGACATAGGGTCCATCCTTTAGGACTCCTTCTGCCCGGTAAACATTTACCGGACCAAGATTGAAATGGGGATCGAAGTAATGGTCTGCCATAAATTGCAGAAAGTCCTGCCTGTTTTTCTGTCCTTCCGTCGTATCAGTAAAGAACACAAAGCCATGGGCTGTCTCTATGGCTGTATAGGATTGTTCAGGTTGCTTCATATCATTACATTTTGAGGGAATTGTTCCTTTTCGTTTTCGATACCTTTTTCAAAGCCGGTACATATGGAATGATTTTGCCGTTTTTCTCCTGATACACGGTCTTGTTTACGGGAGATTTGGTATATGCCATTACCCGGTTGCATGTCTTTTCGGCATGGAGGAAATGTAAATCTGGCATTGACTTGGATATTTGGGGACAGTAGATCCACTTTCCTTCCAGCAAGGCTTGCCTCATGGCTTCGCCGGCATCGGTTCCATTGATGAGAAACGGGACGCTCCTGTCATTCAGTGTCCTATCCAATGTACGGTGTCCACGGACATCGAAATCCGTCAGAAGGATATTCTTCGCTTTCCAACGCATGTCATCCAGCACATCTGACAAATCTGGCCCCGAGGACTGTCCGTTGATACAGTCGTCTATCCGGGTGACATACTCCTGAAAGACATTCCGGTATCCGAAATCGGGATCATTTATTATATCCCGCTTGAATCCGTTCTCCATCAGATACAACAGTTTGCTGATATCCGCATTGTTACGGCTCGCAGGACATCCGGCAAATTCATTCAGGCGGAGAAATTCAGAAGCGCTCGGCTCCATGTCCGTTTCAAACGCCAGTTTCCACTGTTTCCTGTCACGGAAAGCCTCTTTTGAGAATACAGCATTATCAAAATCATATTCCCCTTTTCCGCTTTGGGGATTCTTCCGGTAGCAGGCATCCACCAAAGGACAGATATCGTCGGACAGGCAGTTGACGTTGTATTGCCTGACAGGACCGGGTTCGCCATGAACCCAGAAATAATTGCCGGATAACTGTTGGTAAAAGCTCTTCAATCCCTCCCGTCCCATTTTGGTATCACTGAAAAACAAGATTCCTTTGGACGTTTCCACAGCATGCAGCGGTAATTTGTAAACCGGATTATAATCATACCTGGCAGCCAGCTCATCCTGCTTCTGATGAAAATGGACCAGCTCGTCCAACTGCTGTGTGGTCAGTTTCGGAAGTTCTCCCGATATCATGAGGATATCGCTGCGTGACTGCGCAAACAGGACATTTCTCAGATTGGTACTTATTAGAGGAGCCAGTCCCTTTTCCCGGATATAGGGTAGTAATACCTGATTGATATATTCCTTTTTGGAAATATCTCCGGAGATAGCCGGTACATCCGTCATCTTCGGGAATGAATAGATTTCCAGACGGGTATTCGGTACGAAGGCGGAGTATTTGGCTTTTATCGATTGTTGGCTGAACAAGGCCATAAACGTATAGACAGGGTCTTGCCTGTCGGGATTGGCAGGATAAAGCATATAGGAGGATTCTGCATGGGGTTTCTCCTTGCCGGTTTCATAACCGACAAGGAGCTGGCCTTCACCGTCTTTCCTGAAAAGCTCGTCCAATAGTTTGGGATCATCAGAAATATAGGTTGCCATTTTTCTTACATTTTAGGTGTGATGGACGGTTTACGGGTACGCGGTTTCTTTTCCGCTTGCTGTGAGGCTTCCTCTTTTTTCCGGGGTTTTCCGGCTACTTGTACCGGTGCATGGGGCTGCTGCTGGCTTCCGTCTTGTTCCTGACCTTGTTTCTGTGCCTCTTCCAACTTCTTGGTGCTTCTTTCCCAGAGGAATTCCACCCCTCGCTCGGCGGCACTCATCTGGATGGAGGTGGCATAAAATTTTCCATTATCAGACTTGAAACGGATCGGTACTTCCTCACCGCGCACGGCAGCATCGTATTCTTTCGGAGAAAGCGTATAATCTTTCACCTTACGCGGAATGCGTGTCTGCTCTACGGGCATATGGAACAATTCATTGGTCACCGGGTCTTTGGAAAGGTAGCAGGATTTGGTTTCTTTGGTACGGTAGTCAATGACTACATCCACCGCCTTGCCGAGATTGCCGGTCTGGTTCAGGGCCTTGAGGTCTTCTTCCGTCAGGACATGTCCCCTGTAGTCTTCCCCGATCTTGGGAGCCTGACGGATGTAGTGGATGTCGAACTTGACAGCTCCGTTCTCGTCGCGGAACAGGGAGAGTTTGGCATCCCCGTTTTCACGCCCCAGCTCGGAATTTTTTGCCACACGGAAAGCGATAGCGGAAGTCTTTCCCTGCAACATTCTTTCGAGGCTGTCCTTTGCGTTCTTCAGTCCGTCCGGGGTAATGCCGTATTTGGCGGCCTGTTCCCAATTCACTTCCCGCTCGTTGAAGCGATGGTTATTATACACCCTGGTCGAAGCCAGTTCCCTTCTGACTGCTTCGTTCTGTGGTTCCTGCGCCGCTTCGATCTTTTCTTTGGCCTGCTCTACGGGCGTTTCCTTCGGCATGTTGTAGAGGGAGTAACGACCGGGATTATTGTACTGGTAGAGAAAATTCTTCCCGAAGTTGGTGAAGAAGTTTCCACGTTGGTCCACTTTGATAAACTGGTCCCTGTTCGCCTCGTTAGCTTCGAGCGTTTCCAGCTCTCCGTTCGCTGCGATTCCTTTTACACCTTTGGCTTTCTGCTCTTTCTTGTCATACGCCATCAAATACCCGTGTTCCGGGGTTGCTTCCTTGTTTTCAGGAGCTAAATTCACATCGTTCATATACGTTAATTTTAAAGATTAATGAATCATTTACGAGGGTAAAATTACTATCTTTGTCATTAAATAGTTTGATTATGAGGAAGTTGTCATTAATTGTCATGTTCTGTCACTTATTGTCATGTCCGGCTTTTGCACAGTCCCCGTCAAAGGGATATAAAGCCGGACTCAGTGCTGTCATCTACCGTATCCACTCTGCCCGGCAGTGAAAGTCTTTCATATGAGACAGCCGGTTGCCGGTTACCGTACTGGCCGATTATCCTATTCTGTATCCATTGAATGAAAGTCGGAGGAGGTATGCCGTTTCTTCCGGTTTCGGTATAAGGATGCATCCGGTGAAAAAGAAAAGGATACTCCATGCCGGAGTGGATCTTGCCGCACCCTATGGCACGCCGGTCTATGCTTCAGGAAGCGGGAAAGTCGTTGAAGCCAGGTATAGCAGCAGTTACGGCTGGTACATCGAAATCCGGCACGCGGGCGGCTTTTCCACGTTGTATGCACACTTGAGCAAATTGCATGTGAGGAAAGGGAGCGATGTACGCATAGGTCGGCATATCGGCAATGTCGGTCATACCGGCATAGCGACCGGCAACCATCTGCATTTTGAACTGAGAAAAAACGGGAAGCCGCAGAATCCGTTGCAGTGGGTGATACTAAAGGATTCCCGTTCTAAAAAGAGTCATTAATTTAATCCGTTACACAATGAACATTGAAGAAGCCAAGAGCATTCAGTTGGAGGATTATCTCCGGCGTATGGGGTTCAACCCGGTAAAACAACAAGGGGACAGTATCTGGTATTGTTCCCCTTTCCGTGAGGAGAAGACACCTTCTTTCAAGGTGAGCGCATCCCGCAACCTATGATACGATTTCGGCATCGGACAGGGAGGGGACATCATCACCCTGGCGATGGAGCTTCAAAAGACGAAGGATATCTCTTATGCGCTTAAAACGATAGAGGGACATTTTCCGGCTGCTTTCCGTCCGGTAGCAGCCTCTCCCCGGCAGGCGGAACCGCAGGCTACCGGCTACCGGCAGGTACGCATTGATCCGCTGACGAACCCGGTCTTGCTGGGATATCTCAAAGAAAGAGGCATCTTGCCTGAAATCGCAAGGGAAGCATGCAAGGAAGTGCATTTTCAGAACAAGGGAAAATGGTATTTTGCCGTAGGCTTTGCCAACCGGAGCGGCGGGTACGAGATCCGTAACAAATACCTAAAAGGCAGCATATCGCCCAAAGAGATTACCCATATCAAAAATGGCAGCGACCGTTGCATAGTGGTTGAAGGCTTTATGGATTATCTCTCATACCTCACGCTCAAGGCTACGCATCCCGGTAACGGACAGCCTAAAGGAAACGGTCCGGACTATATCGTTTTAAATTCGGTCAGCAATGTAGGCAAGGCTATCCCTGTCTTGAAAGAGTATAAGAGTGCCCTCTGCCTACTGGATAACGATTCCGCCGGAAGGCAGGCTTTTCAGCAGATGGCGCAAGCCGGATGCCCGGTCAGGGACAAGTCCGACTGCTACCGGGAGTATAACGATTTGAACGATTACCTGTTGGGCAGGAAGATGGCGCAGGAGAACAAGACGGATCATCAGCACGAAACAGCCCCGAAGCTGATTGAAAAGCCTGCAAAGAAACAGTCCGGTTGAAAATTATAAAATACTGGTCCTTGTCTGATGCATGAAAGGCAGGCAATAAAAAAGAGAGTCAAATCCCTGCTGGAGGGAATTTGGCTCTCTTTTTATTGCTACCCGGCTACCACCGGATATTTATTCTTAATAATTTCTGATCAGCAATTCATTGACCGCTTCTCTTTTCTCGGCTATGGAACAGATGGAACGGAAGATGCTGATTCGCTGGATATGGAAACCGGCATAGAGGTCGTCGAAGAAGGTGTTCTCAGGGTTCTTTTGCCGGGGATCGGAGTTGGAAAGCATTCATTTGGCACCGGTTTCACCTATTCCCTTGCAGAAATTTGCCAGGTTGATCTGCTCTTCATCTCCGAAGTCCTGTGGCATGTAGGAGGTGCAGGAGTTACCCTCATTGACCGGCTTATAAGGCGGGTCAAAATAAAATAGGGAGTTGGCTCCGGTGTATTCTGCGGTCTGCCGGTAGTCACCGTCCAGAATCACAACATCTTGCAGCAGCTTGTGGTTAAAGCGGATCAGTTCCTCTTCCAACAGTTTTACCCGTCCCCCGGCACCAAAAGTGACGGACAGCTTTCCGCTATGGTTCACGGAGTAGATGCCGTTATAACAGGTACGCATGAAGAAGATAAACAGGGCGGCACGGGTGATGTTATTCGGGTTTCCTTCATTGTAGTAGGTACGTTTCTCCATGAAGTAGACCCTTCTTCGGGCATGTTCCTCCAGCGCGATGTATTCGTCCTGTATCCGGGCAAGCACTTTAATAAGCTGCTCCGGGGATTCCTTGATGACGCGGTAGACATTGATCAGAGCCTCGTTGGAGTCGTTGATGACGCAACGGATTTCCGGATAGGCTTGTCTTATTCAGAAGAAGAGGGCGCCGCCACCGACAAACGGTTCTACATAGGTATCCATCTGTCCGAAGTCTTTCGGAAGGGATTCGATAAGTACGGGAAGCAGTCTTCTTTTACCTCCCACCCAGGGGAAGCAGGGTTTTCCCGGCAGGTTGGCCGGAGAACATTTCTTTTTTTCCATGTTTACAACATTTAAATGATTAATAAATTAAATAGGGATTATTCATCGTCTGCCGTTTCCAGCAGGTGTTTCAAGTTGGGATCATTTTGGATGCGAAGCAGCTCTTTTTCGATGATTTGCGTCACGTCTTCCTTGATTTGATAGTAGTTCCTTTCGATTTCCTCTTGCATGTGGTCCTTACCATCCGCACCGGTAAAGTCGGTTATGACGGGGATAGGCTTGTAGGCTTTTGTTTCGGCGGCTACCGGTTCATTGTCCACCACGATCTCGCAATGGAATATCTTCTGTTCTATCTTCTCCCCGAAGTTGTCGCAGACACTGCCGACAAACTCTCCTTGCGAGAGGTTGGAGATTTTGGAGGCAGGTATCAGCGAGTCGAGCTGGGTACTGATATTGGTTGAGGTGTCTTCACGGGTCATATTAATGGATTTGCGCTGTTGGAGCACTTTCCCAAACCTTTCAGAAAGGTTTTTCGCTGTTTCTCCGACCACTTGCCCGGAAAAGATATTTCCAATTGTGTTCTGGATCACCCGCGCCTCCTTATCACCGTAGTCACGTATTAACTGGCTGAAATCCTGTGCTCCCAGACATACTGCCACTTTGTTGCTACGGGCGGTAGCGATCAGGGTGTCAAGTCCTTTAAAGTAAAGTGTGGGAACCTCATCCACTAGAATAGAGCATTTGAGCCTGCCTTTTCGGTTGACCATTTTAACGATACGGGCATTATACAATCCTAACGCACATGAGTAAATATTCTGTCTGTCAGGGTTATTGCCGACGCACAAAACTTTGGGTTCCTCCGGATTATTGATATCCAGCGTGAAGTCATCTCCGGTCATAATCCAATATAAGGCAGGTGAGATCAGCCTTGATAGCGGAATTTTGGCGGAAGCTATCTGCCCTTGGAGCTGCTCCATCGCACCACCTTTCCATGCATCCATAAAAGGTGACAGGTAATTCTCCAGCTCCCGGTAAGAGGTCAGTATGGTGAACAGGTCGGAATACGGTTTATTCAATAGCTCTATGGCATGTGGGAAGGTGCAGAATTTCCCGTTTTCATAGATTTTAAGATACCAGATCACCGCCGCAAATAGCACAATCGGGCTTTCTACAAAGAAATCTCCCTGCTTTTGAATCCAACTCTTGTTCAAATTTAACATGATTACATACGCTGATTCGTATGCATCCGCGATATCGGATAGAAACGAAGGATTGAGGGGATTGCACCGGTGGCTGTATCTGGGATCATCGAAATTAATCACATAAAATCCGACCGGCTTGGCATACTTATCCTTGTTTTTAAGCAGCTGGTTATAAGCAATTATGCTTAAATCCGGATACTTAAAATCATAGATATAGGCGGCGAATCCTTTCTCTATCTGCTGGCGGATATAGTTATTGATGATGGCATAACTCTTTCCTGATCCCGGCGTGCCTAATATCAATGAGGCGCGGAAGGGATTAATCACGTTTATCCAGCCTGAATAGGTCTTTCGTTGGTAACGGAAACGGGTGGGCAGGTTTACCGAGTATTCATTGGCAATCAACCTGCGCTCCTGCATGAAGCTCTCGTTCTCGTCGTTAAAGACGTCATCCATGAGTTGGTTCTTCAACAGGCGGCTGATCCAGGTTCCGGCGGTAAGCAGGCTGATATATCCGGCAGCTACGGTAGCTACATATAATAAGGTTAGAAGCGCGACGGGGAAGCGTGCCGTCAGTAAGAGCTCGCTACCAAAAAAGAGCAGCATCCCGGCTATAAGGTAACAGCCGATACTCCTTCATGACATCTCCACGTCCTTCCGTCCTTTCGCTCCCATGCAGGAGAAGAAAAGGAAGAGCAGACTGAAGGACTTGCTCACCAGCGAATGGGAAAACAGCCCGGTATCCCGCTGGAAATTGAGCAGTATCTTGTCCACGACACCGATGTTCAGGTTCATGGAAAGAAAATAGGGATAGCAGAAATAATAGACATTCATCACTAAAAATAGGATGCTGATGGCCCTCATGAAGTCAAGGTTCTTATTGAGCCCTCTGGTTTCGTCTTGTGACATAAGCGGTATGATAATTAATGGTGATACATTTTATTAGCCCAGATGCGGACCTCTGCGTTTTCTCTTTTTCTTTTTCCCGTAAGGGCTTTGCGTCAGGTCGTCTGCCGGATACGGATAGGATTCCAAAGAGAATATATCAAGCAGTCCTTCCACCAGCTCCGTCTCTTTCATTTCCGGTTCGGACGGATGGATAACAGGGGCTTCTTCAGTCTTTTCCGGTGGGATCGTGCCGTACTTCCGGTTTATAACCGATGCCGAATATTCTTTGCCCAGAAGCGAGCCCTTGAATACGGTCTTTGAGTTATGGTCGATGTAGGTCACGCCATAGATCACACCGGAATCGTTCTGCCAGAGTATGGCGGCAATGCCTTTTCCAGAAAGTTCCTGCAGGAATCCCTGACGGGTGGGCTGTCCTTGCAGGGCGGTAGCGATAGCTTCCTTCGTCTGTACGGGTACGGGATGTCGGGCAATTCATTGTTTGCTTTTCACAAATTTCTTTTGGAGTGCCTCGTAGCCTACGCTTTTACCGATCTTGCTGGATTTGATGGCTACGCCGGTCCGTTCTCCTTTTTCATCGGTAGCCGCATAGACCAGTCCATGATAGGTCTTTCCCTTTATCGTCTTGTGGGCCTCTTCCACCGTTACATGGAAAAGGCCAAGCAGGGCTTTAAACTCCTTGACGGATTGGAACTTGTATCCCTGCATGACGGGCTTGACCACATTGGCTATCTGATGCTTGATATCCCCCTTCCGGTAATCGACGGCAGTCAGCGGCAGGGATTCCCGTCGCTCCATCTTCTCGGCGGGTAGCAGATGGTATTTCCTCTCCAGCTCCCGGCAAACAGCGGTCGAGCGTTGCCATTCTTTGTAATCTTTAATTTTCTTTCCCTGCTCGTCAATACGCAGGGAGACGATATGGATGTGGGGCCTGCCGATATCCTCATGCCGGTAGATGATATAGGGTTGGTTGCCATATCCCATTTTTTCCATGTATTCCTGGCCGATAGCGGTCAACTGTTCATCGGTCAGCACATCGTCCGGGTGTGGATTTAATGAAATGTGGATAACGGGCTTCTCAGTCCGGCGGTTAGCCGCCAGATACGGTTCGAAGGAACGGATGCAGTGCTGGATGGTCGGATGGCCGTCTGCCGGTTCCATGATCCGGTTTCATGCCAGTGGCCGTGCCTGCTGCTTGTCCACTTTTTCTTGATTGTAGTATAATGCCCCGTAAACGGAGGCTCCTGATGTTATTTTTGCAACCATTGTTCAAATTCTTGGGTGAGACGGATAATCTCCCGGTTGAGAGATATTAGTTCAATAGTCAGTTGCTCCAATTTATAGAGCATGGCAAGAGCCTTCTTTTCGGATAGTCCGGTATGCAGAGCTTTGACTGCCTGGTTATAGTTTACTCCGATCCGGCGGTATTCGCTCTGCAGGTTGGTCAGCTTGATGTAGTAGTCCGTTGCCGCCTTATCTATTTTCACGACTTTCATCGGTTTGTCGAAAAGGGCGGCAAGGATGAACTGGGATTTATTTTTAGCTCCCGAATTCTCAAAGAGCCTCTCAAACTCGATGTTCTGGAGTTCGTCCAGACGGAATCCGTAATAATAAGAATGAAGTTCTGATTCCTCTTTGGGATTCCGTCCGCCTCTTCATTTGCTCGAAGTGTCAGCCCGTCCGGGTTTGCGTGTACTATTGATTTTAGCCATATCTTTTCAGGTTTTATTTATCCGGCAGCAAAATAAGTGATAATTTTGATACGAACCTAAAATCGGAAAGTGACTACAAATGACAAGAGATGACTATTTGTGACAGGGGGTAAAAATACCCCTGTTCACTTCCCGTTTCCGCAAGCCGCGATGTTCTTTTCAAAGGTTTCCTTTAGTTTGGGCAGCAGGACGGAATAGTTCTTTTTGCGCCGGGCAAGGTCGGCACGCAGGTCATATGGTTTGGGAATGGCAACATTGAAGAGTTTCTCAAAAGCGGAAACGATACCGGCGAAAGAGAGGCGTTTGCCGCTTTCGTCCGTAATCAGCCCGCTGTAATCCAGCGAGGAGATCAGTTCCATCAGGTTGACCAGCGAACCTTTCCAATGGAGCGATGAAAGAAACGAGGAAGGTGTCGTGATGGTTCCGGGGTACTGTACACCAAAATTGACCAGCTCTATTTCCGCCTCCACCAGCAGGAGGCATTTGTCCAGATAGAATTCGGCTACTGCCGTGTGGAAATGTCCTGTTCGGGTGAATAACTTCTTTAGGGAAATCAGTTCTACCTTGCTGTGAAGCAGATGGCGCAGCCTTTCCGATACAGAAACCGATTCGATGGCGAGGTCGTAAAGGTATTGTTCATATTCGGTATAGGAGGAAGAGAATTCTTCATCGGAAACTGTCTGTTTTGGGCTTGAAGCCAGAGATAAATAATTGAATATACGGCATTCTGTAAATGGTTTCATACGGCATACATTTGATTTGTTTATACCGGAGTAGGCCAAATGAAATGCCTCTGCTACCGTTTAAAGCTCTATACCTTTTTAAAATACTGACAATCAACAATAAACAAATTTCATATAGAAACGGGTGTAAATAAAAAGTGTAAGCCGTCCTTGACAAGAATGTTAGGACGGCTTACACTTTTGTAAACCTCATTTGCTTCGGGTTATCCTCCGGTCAGTCGATGATATGGTATTTCCTTAGTTTCTCATACAGGGTAGTCCGGCTGACATTGAGCAACCGGGCCGCCTTGGAACGGTTGTCACCCGTCTTTTCAAGGGTCTGGAGAAGCAACGCCTTTTCTTTTTCTTCTTCCGTCCACTGCGTTTCTTCTTCTTTAGGAAGGGAGATTTCAATGTTCAGGTCTGAAACGGAAATCCATTGCTCTTGGCAGATGAGTACGGCTCGACCTATTACATTCTTCAGTTCACGGATATTCCCCGGCCAGGGATATTCCAGCAGTGCCGCCTCTGCCAGCCGGTCAAAGCCACGAAACGATTTATGGGCCTTGGCACAAGTGAGTTTCAAGAAAAAATAAGCCAGAGGAAGGATGTCTTCCCGGCATTCTGCCAGTGTAGGAATCCGCAGAGTGAACTCATTGAGCCGGTGGAACAGGTCTTCCCGGAAGCGTCCTTCTCCGATGGCTTTTTCCAGATTCTCATTGGTGGCGGCAACCAGCCGGATATCAAAAGAGTATTCTTTCGTGGAACCTACCGGCTTGCAGCGTTTCTCTTGCAAGGCCCTGAGCAGGAGCATCTGTGTCTTATAGGAAAGGTTGCCTATCTCGTCCAGAAACAATGTCCCTCCGTTAACGGCACGGAACAATCCGACCTTGTCGCTTTCCGCACCGGTAAAGGCTCCCTTCTGATGACCGAAAAACTCGGAGGCGGCAAGCTCATCGGAAATGGCCCCGCAGTCGATAGCCAGATACGGCTTGTTCTTCCGATGGCTCCGGGCATGTATCTCGGCTGCAATGTGCTCCTTCCCGGTGCCGGAAGCCCCACGGAGCAGAACGGAGATGTCGGCACAGGCAATCATCTCTATCAGACGGTACATCTCATGGGCTTTGGGGCTTTCACCTCGGTAGAACTCCTGTTCGTTATCGTTTTTATCCAGTATCTCCGTTATCAGAGCCAGGAGATTGTCTGGCTGCACAGGCTTACACAGGTAGTTGATGGCTCCCAGTTGCATGGCTGTCACCGCATTCTCCACCTGTCCGTAGTTGGTCATGATCAGAAAAGGGATAGAGTAGTACTTCTCATTCATCCATTTCAGGAGCGAGGTGCTATTTCCGTCCGGCAGGCGCAGGTCTGCCAGTATTAGGTCGAACTCCTTTTGCCCGATGGCTTTACGGGCATTCGCAAGGGTTGCCACGCATTCGGTTTTCATCCCTTTTTTCACCAGCCAGTTGCTGATGCTACGGCTGAACACAATATCATCTTCAATAATCAGGATTGTTTTCATAGGCTTTCCTCCCGTATTTTTCAGCGTATACTATCAGTTTTTCCACTGCCCGGATGATGTCCCGCATTTCCATGGATTGTCTATTGGTCCACTCTGTCGCAGGTTCTGTCACCAGTTCCCGTAAATGAGACAAGGGGAAATCCAGACGGACGGTTTCCCATAGGGGCAGGTTCTTATGCAGGATGGAGGCGGCGGCCTCCTTGTCTTGTCGGTCTAAGGCAGCGGTTAATGCGGCAAGGTCTTTCCGGCTCTCTTCGATAAACAGGGCGAGCATTTCCTCCCTGTTGTCCTCTCCTGAAAGGATGAGTGAGAAATCGGGAGCATACTCCTTTCTGTCTTTTTCTCCTATCACTTGTGCCACTGTATTTATCAGTTCTTCCATAGAGAATGGTTTATGGATGCAGCCCGAAAAGCCGCCCGACAGATACTCGTTGTCATCATCCACCCGTGCCGTTACCGCTATGACGGGGATTGTCTTTGCGTTCTCCATATTGGATGCCCGGAGCAGTTCAAGTATTCCGTAGCCGTCCGTTTCAGGCATCTGTATATCCGTCAGCAGCAGGTCATATCTTTGTGACCGTAGCCGGGTAACCAGTTCACGGCTGGTCTGGCAGCAGTCGCACCGCACTCCGTTACGGTTAAACATCTCTTTGGTAATGTTCAGTTGCATCCGGTCGTCATCAATGACCAGTACGTTGATTCCATCCAGATGATAATCAGTAGCGATGCGTGTCTCATCCATCTGGGTGGATTCATCCGCCTCAAGGAGTGGCAGGAATGCGGTAAACGTGCTGCCTTCACCCGGTTTGCTTTTTACGGTAAGGCTTCCCTGCATCCCGGAGACCAGCCTGCTTGCAATGGCCAGCCCCAATCCGAAACCGGGAACATTACGGGCATTGTCCAACCGTTCAAAAGCTGTGAATATCCGGGTTGTTTCTTCCTCCGTCATCCCGGTACCGGTGTCCTGTACCGAGAAATGCAATTCTTTATTCCGGTATTCCGCTTGCAGGCGGATTTCACCTTGCCGGGTGAATTTAATGGCGTTGGAAAGCAGATTGTTCAGGATTTGCTGGAGCTGGGAACGGTCACCGCTTACTACCACATCCAGACCGGAAAAGGCGGTTGTCAGCCGCAGCTTTTTCTTTTTGGCCAGCGAACCGTAGTTCCGGGCTGTTTCGCTGAAAAGGGTCTCCAGCCGGAAAATCGAAAGGATGGGTTTGTTCCTGCCGGTATCCAGCAGGTAGAATCCGATCAGCGTATTGACCAGCCCGATCATGTAATCGGAAGAATGGAGTATATTTTCCGCATACTCGTCCTTGCGGCTCTTCTTTTCTTCCCCGGGGAGCAGTTCGGCGCATCCTTTGATAGTAGCCAGTGGCGCACGAAGGTCATGAGCGATGGTGAGCATCATGCGTTTTCTGGATTGTAGGAGCTCCGTGTTCTCACGATTGGAGGCTTCCAGCTGACGCTGATACTGGTTTATCCTGTTCAGATCCCGGTGGATGATAAGATACAGGAGGACGGTCAGCAACGAGATGAGGACAGCCAGCAGAGAGACCGTATGGAACGAGCGGTCGCGTGTGGAAATGAATTGCCTGTAACGCTCATCAAGCCGTATTCCAGCATCCGCCTCAAAGTCCCTGACAATCCGGTGTAGCCTGTGGTTCAGGTCCGTGTTGTTACTGTACAGGAGGTCCATCTGTTCCAGCAGCCTTTCCCGTTCGGCTTTCTGCATGTCGGTCACCTCCCTGTCAAGGGAGTGCAGCATGCTCGTGACAGATGTGGTACCCTGATGTTTACCAATGGACTGTCGCTGGCGTTCCAGCTGTTCCTTCTGCTGCAGATAGGCCGATTTTTTCCTCCCGGGCCTGATGAATGACCAGAAACCCTTCTTCGGAGTTTCCTCCTCCTTCTTTTTCTCGGCAGGAAGGACATCCGCCTGCTGGATATGGGACACGATTGCCGGAATCTTGCTGTTCACGATCTCGCCGGTCTTGCGCAGACGCCCGAACGTGTCCATGACCGTGTCTAACAACAGTTCCTTTCTTTCCAGCAGCAGGCATAACGAATCTATGCGCGACTGTTGTTCGGGAGACTTCACATACCTTTTCAGTGTCTGCAACATGTTACAGACACTGTCTTTTTTTGTGTGGTAGAGTCCAAGGTCGCTTTCATCCCAGACGCTGGCTGTTTCACCGTAAGTGGCCAGTCCCAGCAAGCCCGCGTATGTTTCTCCGGCCAGATGCCGGATACAGGCCAGTTCATGCTCATCCTGTCGCAGGCTGTTCCGCCTCGTCTGTTCCTTGCGGAAGATATGAATGGTCAGGACGAGCAGGAGAAGCAGTATGACATATCCTAAAAGGATTTTAAGTTTCAACCACATGGAAGTCTTCATTCTTATATTGGAATCCTACAAAAAGGCGTGTTCGCTCATATAAAAGGGAATAATAGAAACTTATGATAAAAGTTTATTACTGTTTCAAACCATTTGAGGATACCTCGCAAGTTTGCTATCACACAGTTGATCTTTTAATCTTTTTTTATACTCACAGAAAGGATAGGAACCTGCTTTTTATGACTGAAACATATCACATCCCCTTTATTGGACATTACATTCTCATTCGATCATATTGTTTTCATTTCGGCTCATCCGTTTCTTCACCCGTTCTACTGCTTCCGATACAATTTCTTTGTTTTCAAAGCGTTGTGTATAATTGGTATAGTCTGGATGAATCCGTTTGTAGGTCGGGTCAAGAAACAAAGGACTGGAAATAATATGGTCCGCTGTCGAACGGTTACAACAGAAAACTATATTTTCAACTCCCGCCAGCCGGGTCAGTGCCTTTACATCCGTGTCATGTGGCTGCAATGTCATCGGATCCGTGAAAAAGAACAAATAATCAATCTCTCCTTCCACAATACGTGAGCCCATTTGCTGGTCACCACCTAAAGGACCGGATTTCAGAATCGTGATATCCCATTCTGTTTCAGGATGTTTCTCTTCGAGCGCTTTTTTAATGAGTGTACCGGTGGTTCCCGTACAATAGAACTTATGCCCTATCAGACGTTCCGAGTTCCAAAGAACCCATTCTATCATGTCCTTTTTCATTGCATCGTGTGCAACCAGACCGATTTTACGAACAATTGTTTTCATCATAATAATAAAATATGGTTTATGTGATAATATAATTAACAATATCCAACAGCTTTATAAAAAACAGGAGAATGACTGTATGAGTTTGAGCAGCTCCTTGTTCGCCCGGCTGTCCACGGTGGCTTCCCGCCTCTCCTCAAACAAAGTAAGCGTTGCGGAGCATTCCCCGCAGATATCAATGCCGACTACACGTTCCTTTCGAAGGACAATTGCCAGTAATTCCTCCAGTTCCTGCAGGCTGAAAGACCCTTGATCCCAGTCTGTTACTGCGGATGCCGGGTTCAGGACATCCTTGTCTATGGACAAGTAAACCGGTCCTTCAATATACGCAGAGGAGAAATTGCGCCAGCCCTTCTCGTGAGCTAACGTCGCTTCGCTATAAAAACTGACTCGTTGTCCGTATTCTTCCGGTACGGTGCGTATCAGTTTGTCCGATGCACCGACTATCACCACTTTCTTGCAAAGCATATTCCGGTCTAACATGTCTTTTACCCAGCTCCCACAAGAAAGCATGCCCTTGAACAAGGGAGGCTGCATGTCGGGGTGATGGTCGAATACAATCAGAGAGAACGGAACTCGAAGTTTGTCTGTCCATAATTTGGTCAGGTAATGATAATTGCCCGAATCAATGAAATGGATACCTTCCGCTGGATAACCGGCAATCACCCGCTTCAATTTTCGTATCCCCTCCTTGTCACAGTAACCTCTCGTTCCAGAAAGGTGACGGCAGTCTAGCCAAATGAACTGATTGTTCCGTGCAAATACCTCATGGGCATACACACCGGTGAAGTCCATGATGACAACCGGCCAGACGGTTTCTCGGTCCGCCTTCTTCTTACACCGTCCATTTGTCAGTAACTCTTGCTTATTCATGTCCGTTCAGAACCATCGTACATAACAAAAATCTTGCCGGTGAGGTAACAGGGGATGGTTGGGATACATTCTGAATGCCTGTTTGAAACTTCCAGCGCTGAACATTCTGGTTATTGCCTTGAAAGTGTATAGGTTTCCGTCTTTGGATGTCAAAGAAAAAGGAATGACCTCATGGATGCGATCCTCATTCTCCTCATGCCGTATAATGACCGATTCCAATCCGATCGCGTTGTCCAGCCCTTTCTCGTCAATGACGACCGTCATCTCGTATTCCTTACCAGCCTCCACCGTGGCGTCCAATCCTTTTCCCGCATTCACGGAAACGATTTCCACGGCATTCCATCTGCTGTCGACAGCTGCCTTCCAGCCGGCAAGCGTTTTCGCCTTTGCATAATTGTCCGCCGCCAAAACATGAAAGTGTTCCGACAACTTGTTGTAAAATCCGTCATAGTAGTCATCCAGCTGTCTTTTCATCGTGAAGCGGGGAGCTATTTGCGCAACCGAGTTCTTGATGTACTTGACCCAGGTTTCCGGATAGTCTTTTTCTTTCCGTTCATAATATAACGGCAGGATATTATGTTCCAGCAGGAAATAAATTGTTTCCGCATCCAGTTGGTTCTGGTACTGTTCATCCTGATAGGTGGCCTTGTCGGTGATGGCCCATCCCGCCTCCTTGCGGTAGCCTTCGTACCACCAACCGTCCAGCACGGAGAAGTTGAGTACGCCGTTCATCAGAGCCTTCTCACCGGAAGTTCCGGAAGCCTCCGCAAGACGGGTGGGAGTATTCATCCAGATGTCAACCCCGGAAATAAGATGCCGTGCCAGGTCCATGTCATAATTCTCAAGGAAGATGATTTTACCCAAGAATTCAGGACGGCGGGATATCTCCACAATCTGCTTGATGAGCCCTTGCCCGGCAGTGTCGTTTGGATGGGCTTTTCCTGCAAAGACAAACTGTATGGGATGTTCCTGATTGTTCACAATCCGCGCCAGACGATCCAAATCGGTAAACAAAAGATGAGCTCTTTTGTAAGTTGCAAAGCGCCTTCCGAAGCCGACAAGAAGAGCATTCGGATTAAACTTCTCGAAAATGGAGACACCCAATGCCGGGTCAACCTGGCTTTTGAGCCAGTCCCGGCCGCATTTCCACTTGATGTAGGATATCAGTTTGGTTTTCAACCTTTTCCGCATGTTCCATATCTCTTCATCGGGTATATTATAAACGCCTTTCCATATTTCCTGATTGGACTGGTCGTTCATGAAATTCTCATCGAAATTGTCCTTAAACAGCTTTTTCCACTCCGCCGTACACCAAGTGGGAAAGTGTACGCCATTCGTCACATAGCCCACATGGTTCTCTTCCGGGAAATAGCCTTTCCAGAGAGGCGCGAACATCTGCTGTGAAACGGACTTGTGCAGCTTGCTGACACCGTTTACCGCCTGGCTGGTTTTGCAGGCGAATACCGACATGCAGAAACGTTCTCCCTTGTTGCCCGGAGTTTGCCGTCCGAGGTTCATCAACTCGTCCCACGTAATGCCCAGCTTATCAGGATATCCTTTCATATATTTATTGAAAAGCCCCTCATCGAAATAGTCATGGCCGGCAGGCACAGGTGTATGCACAGTGTAAAGCGAGGAAGCCCTAACCAGTTCCATGGCTTGTCCGAAGTCCAGGCCTTCGGATATATAGTCGCATAACCGCTGGATATTGATCAGTGCGGCATGCCCCTCGTTGCAGTGATATACATCTTTCTCGATGCCCAATACTTTTAATGTCATCATTCCTCCGATGCCGAGCAGTATTTCCTGCTTGAGCCGGTTTTCCCAGTCACCGCCATACAGGTGATGGGTAATCGGACGGTCGAACTCGCTGTTCAGTTCATTGTCCGTATCCAGCAGGTAGAGGGAAACACGTCCCACATTGGCCTTCCATACATTGGCATGGACCGTGAAACTGTCGGCATAGGGAACATGGATTACCAGTTGTCGCCCGTCAGGCTGCATCACTTTCTCTATCGGAAGCTGCCCGAAATTCTGTGGGTCATAATGAACCTGTTGCTGCCCGTCCATCGCCAGAGCCTGGTCAAAATAGCCATAACGATATAAAAGCCCTACAGCGCAGAGGTCTACGTTACTGTCCGAAGCTTCCTTCAGATAGTCACCTGCCAATATGCCCAGACCGCCGGAATAGATTTTAAGAACCCTGTCCAGACCATATTCCATGCTGAAATAGGCAACTGACGGACGGCTGTGGTCCGGCTCCACATCAAGATACGCCTTAAAAGTGGAATATACGTTTTCCATCTTACGCATGAAGTTTCCGTCATGTGTCAGTGCCTCCAGCTCTTCATAATCCATCCGTTCCAGAAACAGTACCGGATTCTGTTCCGCCTCTTCCCATAGTTCCGGGTTCAAACCACTATATAAACTCTTCGCATCCTCGTTCCAGGTCCACCAAAGATTATGTGCCATCTCCGCAAATCTCCGCAATTCTGCCGGAAGGTGTGAACCGACTGTAATCTCCCTCCATTGTGGGACGTTTACATGATAACTTGAATATTCCATAACATTTTACTTATTTGATAGTTCATGATTTTTTTCTGTGGAGGTTTCTCCTGTTTCCGGTTCTTCCTGTGGAAATGTCCCGGCTGTACCCTGGAAATTCTCGAGGAACTGTTTTTCCATACTTAGCGATCGTTTCCGTATCCACTTGGAAAAATAGATAACGACAATGATCAGGAAAGATAATATCAGTCCTGACCCCAAAGCGACATTGAAAAGACGGATGATGATACCCATTACGATAATGATACAGATCAACACCTTGATCACTATCATTGATACCAACAGCCCCCTGTTGAACCTGTTGTCCGCCCAAAGTTTGCGGAATTCGACGGAATTGTTTTTCTTCATGATGATGGCGCACAAAAACGGGGATATGATAAGGAGGACAAGAACGAAGCTCAGCAGGCTTCCTTTCATCCCCGGAATACGTCCCATTACCAGAGGATACGCATAGGAGAAGAACAGCGCTATGAAAAACAGGCATACCACCAGATAAAGGGTGACGGATACCAACATGGACCTGATGAGCTTGTGCCAGGAGCCTTGATGTCTTGTGGTCATTGTTCCAGAAGAATAATGCGTCAGGTAATCTTTCAGGAATTGTGGCAAGTGCCTGTCTGCAAAACAGTAGACGGGATCCGACAGTCTTATCATATAAGGAGTAAGGAAAGTGGTGATGACCGATACTGCCACTATGACCGGATAAAGGTATTTGTCCATTACATTCAGACTGATTCCTAACGAAGCGATGATGAACGCAAACTCACCCACTTGTGCCAGGGAAAAGCCGGCTTGTATCGCAATCTTTAGCGGTTGTCCGGAAAGCAACACGCCGAAACTCCCGAACAGGACCTGCCCGCATAGGACCAGTGCCGTCAGGATAAAAACAGGAACGGCATATTCCCATATCATGGCAGGGTCGATCATCATTCCCACTGATACGAAGAAAACGGAGGCGAACAGGTCCTTTACCGGTTGCACGATATGTGCGATTTCTTCCGCTTTATCTGTTTCTGCCAGCAGGGATCCCATGACGAACGCACCCAGCGCGGCGGAGAATCCCGCCTTTGTCGCTATCATCACCATTCCCAGGCATAGTCCCAGGGAGGTTGTCAACAGTATTTCATTGCTAATAAAGCGGTTCAATCTTTTCAGAAGGGTAGGAATCAGATAGATTCCCAATGCTGACCAGAAAATAAGAAAGGCCGCAAGTTTCAATATGCTCTCCAGCATTTCGAAGCCTTCAAAATGCTTGCCTACAGCCAATGTGGAGAGGACCACCATCATGATTACCGCCACCACGTCCTCAATGATTAGTATCCCCAGGACAATACCGGTAAATTTCTGATCGAGAAGCCCCATGTCACTGAATGCTTTGAATACGATGGCGGTGGAGGACATGGACAGCATTCCGCCCAGAAAGATACAGCTCGTGTGTGAGAAGCCCATCGCATTGCCTGCCGTATATCCCAGGAACATCATGCCGCAGACGATGATAACAGTGGAGAATATGGCCGAGGCTCCCACACTTATCAGCTTTCTGAACGAGAAATCCAGTCCTATGGCGAACAGGAGGAAAATAACACCGATATCCGCCCATATCTTGATATTGGCCTGGTCGGAAACAGTCGGGAATAGGGAAATGGAAGGACCTGCCATAATACCGGCCACAATATATCCCACTATGACCGGCTGTCCCAGCCATTTGAAAATGACGGTTATGATACCGGCTATAATCAAGATAGTGGCAAGGTCTGATATTAAAGGGGCAACTTCCGACATAGGAGTAACATTTTATATGGACAACTCGTTAAGGACACGGATCAGGTTTTTGTCAATGGGCTTGTCGTTCTTGATAGCCTGGTCAAAAGGAACATAGACAATCTCATTGTTATGTATGCCTACCATGATATTGTGCTGGTCCTCCATCAGGGCCTGTATGGCGGCCTCACCCAGCCGGCTGGCCAATATGCGGTCGTTGGCACTTGGCGCTCCTCCCCGTTGTAGATGTCCCAGGATAGAGACCCTGACATCATATCCGGGGTATTCCCTTTTTACCCGGTCGGCATAGTGCATGGCTCCGCCATTCTTATTGCCCGGGCTTTCCGTCACGATGACGATGCTGCTGTTCTTGGTCTTCCGGAATCCGCGTCCGATAAAAGTCTCCAGCTGATCCGCATCCGTCCGGTCTTCCGGAATAATGGCGGCCTCGGCTCCCGAGGCTATTGCGCTGTTCTGGGCGAGGAAACCGGCGTCGCGTCCCATCACCTCGACAAAGAAAATTCGGTCGTGCGAGGTGGCTGTATCCCGGATTTTGTCCACACACTCCACAATGGTGTTCAGGGCTGTATCATATCCGATTGTAAAATCGGTACCGTACAGGTCATTGTCGATGGTACCGGGCAGTCCTATGCACGTGACAGGGTATTCCTCGGCAAATATGCGGGCTCCAGTCAGTGAGCCGTCGCCCCCGATGACTACCAGCGCCCCGATTTTTTCTTTCCTCATGGTATCGTATGCCTCTCTGCGTCCTTCCGGGGTGGTGAACGCTTCGGAACGTGCCGTTTTCAGGATGGTTCCCCCACGCTGGATGATGCTGCTCACATCCTCGGTCGTAAGTTCCCTGGACTCGCCCGCTATCAGGCCTTCGTACCCTCTGTAAATTCCTTTGACTTTGAAGCCGTTGAAAATGGCGGTACGGGTCACGGCACGGATTGCCGCATTCATTCCGGAAGCGTCCCCTCCGGAAGTAAGGATTCCTATATATTCATCTTTTTTCATCTATCTCAGTTCTTGTTTTGTTTCATTCTGCCAATATAGCTTTCAGTTTTTTCCGGCAGTGAAAAATACGGCTCTTTATGGTTCCCAAACTCACACCGGTTCTTTCCGCTATCTCACGGTATTTGAACCCTGACAGGTACATCTCAAAAGGTATGAAATGCGACTCCGGTATACTTTTGATGGCATTACGTATCTTTTCCAGGTCATAGTTCCTGTCCACTTCCTCTGTACGGGACTCGTCCATGATCCGCGAATAATATGCAGGATCGGAGGATATGTACAGACGGGTATGACCGACCTCCGCCCGGTAACCGTTGATAAACGTGTTACGCATGATGATAAACAGCCACCCTTTGAAATTCGTGTTCTTGTTGTAACTTTCTTTGTGAAGCATTGCCTTGAGCAGGGTATCCTGCAGCAGATCTTCCGCCTTCTCCCTGTCCGCTGTCAGTTTGTACGCGAAACGGAACAGTTCGTCCTGTACGCTAAGCAGCTCTTTTTCAAAATTGAATTCCTTCATCGGTTGTGCCGGTTCCCAGTTCCGGAAGTGCCTGTTAAAGGCCGGACGGCTCTCCGGACAGGAAAAGCCTGTCCGGCCTTACACCATTCCAGATATGGAATTATTTAACCTCGATAGCCTTGGAAGTTTTTTGTTTTTCTTCCTCCTTCACTTTCGGGATTTCAATGGACAGGATCCCGTGTTCGACTTTTGCGGAAATCTTATCCTTCTCCACGTTTTCAGGTAGCAGGATGGTCTGCTGGAACTTGGAATAAGAGAATTCGCGGCGGAGATACTTCTTGTCTTTCTTCTCCTCCTTCTTCTCTTCTTTCTTTTCCATGCAGATTGTCAGGTTGTTGTTTTCGTCAACATTCACCTTGAAATCATCCTTCGTCATTCCGGGAGCCGCCATTTCAACCTTGTAGTCCTTGTCATTCTCAATGACATTGATGGCAGGAGCCGTAACTCCCGTTTTTGCCAGCCACTCATTCTCGAAGAAATCGTTAAAAATACTCGGCAACCAGTTTGAATTTGTTTTTACAGGTACCATTTTTACCTCCTTTTTTAAATTGTTAATAAATAAAATATTCAAAAAGACAATACAAATCAGTCTGATTGACTGACTCTTATCGTCTGATCATACCTTGTTCGGCTACAGCCTCCGTCCGTCTCCGTATCTCCTCCTGGTCTCCGAGGAAATAGTCCCTGACAAGCACCGGCCGTTCATCAAATTCGAATACATAAGGTACTGCCGTGGGCAGGTTCAAGAGGGATATGTCCGTATCGGAAATATTCTTGAGATGCTTGACTATCCCGCGCAGACTGTTTCCATGGGCAACGACAAGCAGGTTGTCCCTATGCATCAATGTGGGTAGGATGACACATTCCCAATAGGGCATGACACGCATGACGGCATCCTTCAGGGATTCAGTCCGTGGCAGTTCCATTTCGGGAACACCGGCGTAACGGGTGTCGTTCCCCGGATAGCGGGGATCGTCTTCCTTCACCGGCTCGGGCGACACGCCGTAACTTCTCCGCCAGATATGGACTTGTTCCTCGCCATATTTGTCTGCTGTCTCCCTTTTGTTAAGTCCCTGAAGTATGCCGTAGTGTTTCTCGTTCAACCTCCAGCTTTTCTCCACCGGGATCCAGTCTTCATTGAGACGGTCCAGAACACAATTCAACGTTTTCACAGCCCGTTTCAGATAGGATGTGTAAGCCGCCTCAAAAGAGAATCCCGCTTCTTTCAGCATATCACCGGCTTTACAGGCTTCTGCGATCCCCTTATCACTCAGGTCTACATCGGTCCAACCGGTAAAGCGGTTTTCCTTGTTCCATAGGCTCTCGCCATGTCTCAACAATACGATCCTTTTCATGCCATATAGTTTTTATGCAACGGTTATCGAAGGATCCAGATAGACATCCTGAATGGTGTTCAGAAGCGAGACCCCGTCTTTCATCGTCTTCTGGAAGGCTTTTCTCCCACAGATAAGTCCCATACCTCCGGCACGTTTGTTCACCACTGCGGTTACGACGGCATCATGCAGGTCAGATGTCCCATGGGACTCGCCCCCCGAATTGATCAGGCCAACCCTTCCCATATACCCGTTGGCCACCTGGTAGCGGCAGAGGTCTATCGGATGGTCGGAGACCAGTTCCGTATACATACGCCCGTCGGTCTTACCGAATCCGATGGCTTTAAAACCTCCATTGTTGGACGGCAGCTTCTGCTTCACGATATCAGCCTTGATGGTGACCCCGATATGGTTGGCCTGCCCTGTCAGATCTGCTGCCGCATGATAGTCAATCCCGTCTTTCTTAAAACTGCTGTTTCTCAGATAACACCACAATACCGTGGCCATCCCCAACTCATGGGCATATTCAAACGCCTGTGAGACCTCCACAATCTGGCGGCGGCTTTGTTCCGAACCGAAATAGATAGTTGCCCCCACGGCAACGGCACCCATGTTCCATGCCTCCTTCACTGTACCGAACATGACCTGGTCATAACTGTTCGGATAAGTCAGCAGCTCGTTATGGTTCAACTTCACGATGAAAGGAATCTTATGGGCGTACTTACGTGCCACAGCTCCCAGAACTCCGAATGTGGATGCCACGGCGTTGCATCCTCCCTCGATAGCGAGTTTCACAATGTTCCCGGGATCGAAGTAAAGAGGATTGGGTGCAAAGGATGCTCCGGCAGAATGTTCTATCCCCTGATCCACCGGCAGGATGGAGACATACCCGGTATTGGCCAGACGCCCGTGCCCGTACAGGGCTTGCAGGCTCTCCAAGGTGCGTATATTCCTGTCGGAATCCACCCATGCCTTGTCTATCATATTCGGCTCGGGGATATGGATGAGTTTCTTGTCTATTGTCTTGCATACATGGTCCAGGTAGTATCCTGCCTGCGTTCCCAACAAATCAATAATCGTGCTCATGTCAGTCGTTTTTTTATTCCAAATCAGGACTGGCGTTCCCCCAGTTTTGCATCCATGAAAAGGATGCCGCTCTCTCCGGCTTTCTTCATCAGGTTTACGATGTTCAGGAAATTCGCCTCTTCCTCCACCTGCTCCCTGACAAATCCCCAAAGAAAATCACGGGTGGCATTGTCTTTCTCCTCGGAAGCCAGATGTACCAGTTCGTCAATCAATCTGGAAACATGTCTCTCGTGTTCCAAGGCATGTTCAAAGACTTCGGTGGGACTGCCCCAACCCTGTGGAACCACATCGACCTTGTCCACTTTTGCCTCCGCCTCACGTTTGGCCATATATTCGGCGATGGCACATGCGTGTCCTGTCTCTTCCGCCGATTGCTTGCGCATCCAGCGGGCCATGCCGGAAAAACCTTCCTTTTCCAGATAGAAGGACATTGAAAGATACAGGTTGGCGGACCATAATTCCGCAGTAATCTGCCCGTTCAGGGCCTTTTGTAAATTCTCGGTCATAATGAATCTAATTTTTAATGTTGGTACTATTTTTTATTTTTCATATTCAGGGGCAAGCGTGTGCTTGTCTCAAAATATCTGTCAGGACAGGTTGCATCCCGTTTATGAAACATTCCACGGCGATGACCATCAGAATAAGCCCCATCAGTCTCATCATCACATTATTTCCGGTTTCTCCAAGAATTTTCAAAAGCCGCGTTGACACGCAAAGGATAATGAAAGAGAGGAGACAGACTAGGGCGATCACGCAAACCAGTGCAATTTTGAAAATATACTCAGGGGCATCTTCCATCAGTGTTATGCCGCTTGAAATTACACCCGGACCGCACAGCATCGGAACGGCAAGAGGCGTGACGGTGATGTTCCTGGAATATTCTTTTTTCTCGTTCTCGTTCAGTTTCACATGGGTGAAGTGTGCCTGCAGCATGTCATATCCGATTTTAAAGATGATGATACCTCCCGTAATCCGGAAACCATTGGTCGAGATCCCGAAAAAATGGAACAGGAACCTGCCGCACAAGGTGAAAAGTACCAGTATGACGAACGTGAGGGCGCAGGATTTTAAGGCGATGCTCCGGCGTTCTCCGGCACTCATGCCCTCGGTCATCTGCAGGAAAACCGGCATCACTCCGAGGGGGTCCATCAATGTGAACAACGAAGTGAAACACAACATTGAGTATGCGAATATATCCATAGGATGATACTTGTTTTATTTTTAGACCATTATTTTCTCTGTGAACAATAAACTCCGGTCAGATTACACGATTTGACACATCATATGAAGCAGGGCAGCCTGCGTTCATATTCCATGGCCAGGATACGCAACAATTCCATAAACGCCGTACTTACATATATCCGTTTTGTGTACAGCCCCTTGATGAAAGAATGGATGGATGAATCCGTATTCTGGCATAGTACGTGAAGTTCGGATATCTGACGGGATATATATTGTTCATGTTCAAGCAGGGTGTTCAAGGCAGCCAGCGGTGTCGGCCATTGCCGGATGTCACGCCTGATTTCATGGATGGTTACAGCACCTCCTTCATGATAGATGCGGTTCATCATCTGATAGACCTTGCCCATATTGTCCTGTGCCTGTACACTTAGCCATGAGGCCAATATCGGAAGTTGCTGCCCCTCAAAATAGACCTGCAATGACAGGTACAGGTTCGTTGACCAGATTTCTGTATTGATCAATGTGTTTATCGCATATTCAATTCGTTTATCCATGGCTGTTCTGATATTTGAAATTAGACAAAATAAATCGTAATTCATATCCTGCAATAATCATGAATTTATGTGATAGCATCTGTAAACCGGACTCTTATGGAGTCGCAAAATAAATTTTAATATTCACAAGACAAATAGTCATAAAATATATAATTATAATGTCTTTTTGTCACAAGTTTTCTGCAACATTCTCAACAAGATATCCAGTTCTTTTTCTATCATGTTGATCTTCTCGTATATGTAGTCCAGCGTATTATGATAGTGCAGGCAGGCCCTGCATTCCTGCAATTCCCTTGACAGGGAGAGTATTTGTCTCCAAAGTTCCTCTTCTGTATGTCCAGGGGTATTATTGAATGCCATAAATGGATTCAGAGAAACTGTTTGGCATGTAATTTGTGTAATAATAGCCGCAAGTCCCGAAAAGGGGCAGGAATGGAAACAAAAAGGCAGAGAATTCCACTAAAGATAGTAACAGACAGAGGAATGAAAACGGAAGGCGGGACCTGTCCGGTTTTGAAACAAGTTGCTTTCATAATGCGATTATATGACAACTCTGTTCCCTGGAGTTGTGTTTATATAAAGTTAAGCGTGGGAACTTTGGTATTACCGTTCAGAAGTATCCCCATACTCAACAACATATAATACACAAAGCCCCACGCCTATATATACTAATAAGATACATAGCCCGTGGAGCGTCCAATGTATTATCCAGTTGTTGTCTTGAAATTGGGGATTTCCTGAACATGGATAATGCCTAACGCTTACTGTTATTAATCTTTTTTGGTAAAAGACAAGGCAAAAATACTAAAAGAATTGATTCGCGTCAATAAAAATCCAACTTTTTTATTATTTTACTCTCTGCGCCACTGAATTTCATCGCTCTCCGCTCTCCAAATCCCGTGCCCTTCAGCGATAAGTAATCCTGAGTTCATCAATTGCCTCATAAAAGAGCTTTTGTACATCCTAAAATCCGCAACCTGTAATATTTTTGATATCTGGGGTTGCAGATACCTCTCTAAAACGACTCGTTTTCGTAAAGAACCCTAATGGTGCAGTCGCAAGAGACAAAATCCCCTTACCCCATGATGCGACTTGAGGCAATACGCAAAAGGCCACGAAGATTTGAGGCTACCCAAAATCAAATTTGAAGGCCATCATGTATGCATCATTGCTTGTGTATATGTTCAGTATGTGCTGTCTTGCAGTCTTAATCCATTTTGCAGGGACAGAAACATACTTGAATACAAAAGTTTTGATTCTGCTTGTGCGTTTAAGTCCAAAGCTCTTCATGTTTGCGTCAGATATGAGGTGTCTGTAAAAGTTTCGTATTAAAGCGGTCAGAAGCAGGAACACCGTGTTTTCCGCCATGAACGATTTTGGCAGCCGTTTCCAGCCAAAGCCGTTGTTCATGTCGTCCAATACACGCTCAGCACCGCCACGCTTGTTGTAATACTCCACGATGTCACGGTCTGTCGAAGTATAGTCATTTGTCAGTATGCATCTGTATGTATATTCCCCTTCCCACAGGTCGAGTTCCTTGTTGATGCTTCTTTGCCGCTGTATGACAAGGCGGTACGCTTTGCCGACCCATTTCTCTGCAATGATGGAGCATATCTCAAACTCGTGACCGTTTATGTATTCGGTCTTCCATCCGCGCAAGGCAAAGATATCGTCATACAACGATACACACCTGTTTGCGCGGATATAAAAATGCCGACTGTGCTTCTCCACCATTTCCACCATAGCCTCAGAGCATGAGCCACAATCCATCCTCGCACGGTTTATATGTATTCTGGCATTCTCCAAACGCTCAAAAATACGTTTTAGAGTGTCTTCCTGATGGAAACGGACATTGGTATTGCCGTCGCGGTTCTCTATCCCGACGATGACATCGCCGACCGTTGCTATTCCTGGACTGTAACCGGTAAACTTCTTGTAGGTTATTTTTGCGTCAAATTTCTCCGTCTCAATGAACTGGTGGTCAAAATCAAAGTCATATTCATTGTCTGGCAGCAACTGTCCAGTTGCCAGCAATGCATTGACAAGCAGATTGTTAAGGTCGGAAGCCACGTTGAAGTCGTAGCTTTTGCCCGAATCAGACCTGTAGGTCAGATTCGGTGTGGTCAATTCACGAATGGCCCTAAGTATTGTGTCTGCGCTGCATGTACGGAGGGGTGGATGCAAGCAAAGTGCTTCCATAAGGTGTGAGGTCACGTCTTCGACACATGACCCTCCACAGAAATATACGCACATCAGAGAACGTATTATCTCGCTATATTGATAGCCATACACTTTGCTACGCAAACCTAAAGTAGAGTCTATTGTACAAGACAACATCCTGTCGAATTTCTCCATAATTGGAAATATACCACCAAAAGATGTGAGTTTCTCGGATTTTATTTGTACTTTTACCATGCTTGATGAGGTTTTGTTTGACTATTTTTGCAACACTAAGTTAAGTGAATCCTTTGACATGACAAAATCCTGAGCCGCTCGGCTTTGCCGCTTGGCTTGTCCAAGAACTTTTTGTTGTTCAGGATATTATAAAAGTTAAAATTTATAGTGTTGCGGAATTAAGGTAATAACAATACTATGAAATCGTTATTCATATTACAACTTGTATGTTGCGTCATTACAGCCATGCTAGCATTGCAATTAGCCATGGCAAGTTTGCAGGTGAGATGGAAGGTGTGGCGCTACGAAATATCAAGATGGATTCTCGTTGCATCCATGCTATTCTTCTCCGTCCACTACCTCTTACAGATGATTCATGGACTCCGTGCACAAGGTACCGATGTGGGCGCAGCATTCAACATATTGTTCTATACTCCAGTGGCATTTGCCATCACTCTCTCCATAATCAACATAGAGAGCACAGGCAACAAAGTGCGACGGTATTGTTTACGTGGTATGATGGCATACATACTCATCGCCATAGTTTTCGTCATTGGCATGTTCAAAAGTCAAAGTTTACACATTGGCAATATGCTCTATGTGATGCTCGGTCTTTTTGTGGCTAGCATGGCATATTTTATTCTTATCATTCGCAAAGAAACAAAAGCCCGAAAGCAGAAGCTCATGGAGAATTTCGGAATCGACTTGATTCCATACGTGCGCTATTCGCAAGCCAGCATCATTTTGCTATACTTTGCTGCTGGACTCCTTCCTGTAGCAATCCTCTTCAATACCTTATTATATATAATAGGTCCCTTGATATTACTCTCTGTCATCTTTTTCGTCCACACTTTCATTGCTATGGGCTATTACATCACACCCAAAGAAGTCATTCCTGAGGAAAATGACGCAGAAGCAAAAGTCACGGAAGCAGAAGACATGAAAGACGGCAAGAACACTCATGGCACAAATATCTTGACAGCTAATAGAAAGATGGAAATAGAATTAGCCCTCAAGAAATGGTGTGAAGAGGGATTTTATAAGGACTATGAAGTTAACATCTATTCGCTAGCTACCAAGTTGGGATACAAGAAAAACGAACTGACAGAATACTTCAATCAGTCAGAATACACCAATTTTAGAACCTGGCTTAGCGACATTCGTTTTAATGAGGCTGTTCGCATGATGAAAGCCAACCCCGAATATAGCATTGACGCTATTTCCACAGAGTGCGGTTTCTCATCCCACACATGGATTTATCGTATATTCAAACAAAAAACGGGCATGTCACCTAGCCAATGGCGCAAACAGTTTGCCTCCATCTAAATGCGTATTTTTGTAATTTCGCATTAAATAGCATTTAAAAGAGGTGTGTCAGCGTTTTGACACAACCTCTACTTAAAAGATTTAATTTACAATAGTATTGCGGAATTAAGGTACATGAAACCGATAACTTGTCATAGTGGCATTGGGAAAAGCCGTTCAGACGATCCGCATCATGGTCGGCAAAAGATCTAAAGTGACCTCTTTGGCTGTCTTGCGCTTGGAGACATGAATCATTTCAAGCACCTTTATGACGTCTTCAGACTTCGTGCCACGTATCATGGTCACAAGTGTACCTCTGCCACCACGTCCCGCACGATTAGTGACAACAGTATATAATTCTCCGCAGCTTAAAGAAGTCTCGTCAATACAAAGGCTAGGGACCTGAGGTTGTGCCCGCATTCTGACACATTTACATTTGTAGTATTAAATATCCCAATAAAAATATAAGTGTATATTGTAATGGGATCTTAATAGAGGATTAAAAAAATAAATACTTAATGGGCTGTTTCTTATGAATTCTACTGAAATCTTATAATAATTGCTCAAAAAATCACATTCTTTGTATACGTAATATCCTAATTTTGGAACGCAAATTAAAAGAATATTAATAAACTAAATTATCTGATTTATATGACAAAATTAAGATGTATGCTTTGTTGCCTGATGATCTGTACTATTACTATTGATGCTAGGACTGTTAATGATATATATAAAAGAATATCTGCACAAGTCTCCTTGAAGGTTCCCGGTAATCAATCACGAAACTATTCCCTTGCTTTTCAAGGAGCCGTTGATGATAAGGGAATCTATCTGTTAGAGTCTGAAGAAAAAATACCATTAATCATTACAGAGAGAATAGAACGTGACAATGTTAAATGTGTAATGGTAGTAAGTATTACGGCATTGGAAGACGTGTACTTTAATTATCAACAACAGTTGAAAACAGGCTTCCGACATAATGACTGTATGTTTTATCTACCAGGATTCTGGTATAGTCGCAATTTACGTTCTCCTAAAGGTGCTCCTTCATTTCATATATCAGAGAGTTGGCTGGTACGTGAGGATCGTCTGAGCTCACCCCTTACCGGTATCTTCAATCAGAAAGATGGACGTTATATGACTGTGGCACGCAAGGACGATTTTCAATGGGATGCCCTTGCTACCCACCAAACAGGCGAAATCATCCTCTCGGGCAAAACGTCCCTAGGGTTCACCGGCTTTGAGAGCCATGACGGAACATCAACACTATCTTTTGGATTTCCTTACCGAGAAGCTCCTAAAACCTATATTCGTAAGTTGACGCTGGCTCCGGAGGTTACATCTTTCCAATATCTAAAAAAAGGAGAAACAGTACTCCTGACCTGGGAATTTATTGAGGGGCAGGCTACAGACTACTCAGATTTTATTTGCCATACTTGGGAATATTGTTATGATACATACCGTCCCCAACCTGTGAAAATACCTTTTTCTCCAGAAGAGATAAAAGGAGTGCTGAGCAATTATTTTGTGGAAAGTTTTGTTGGGGACAAAGCTCTTGCCTATTACTCCAGCCCTGAAATGAAAGTGGCAGCCTGTGCCAACATGAATGTAGCAGAGATAGGTTTTGTCGGTCGCGTACTTCTAAACGCTTTCAATGCATGGGAGTTTGGCAATGAGAATGGACGTGATGACCTTGCAGCTAGCAGTAAAAAGATATTTGATAGTTACTTAGAAAATGGCTTTACGGAAACCGGTTATTTGCGTGAATGGGTAAATCTGGAAAATGATAGTGATGTGAAAGAAGAACGCCCAGTGCATAGCATACGTCGTCAGTCGGAAGGAATTTATGCCATGTTTCATTATCTGAATTATGAACAGAAGTATAAACGTCACCATCCTGATTGGGAACAACGCTTAAAGAAAATGCTCGATATGTTCTTGCAACTGCAAAATCCAGATGGAAGTTTTCCACGTAAATTCCATGATGACTTTACAGTTGTTGACGGAAGTGGAGGAAGTACTCCATCCGCTACATTACCTCTGGTTATGGGATATAAATATTTTAAGGACAAACGCTATCTGTCCGCTGCCCGGCGTACTGCGGAATATCTGGAAAAAGAGCTTATATCAAAGGCTGACTATTTCTCCTCTACGCTGGATGCAAACTGTGAGGATAAGGAAGCTTCCCTCTATACCGCTACGGCAACTTACTATTTATCATTGATAACAAATGGTACGGAACATAACCACTATGCCTCTCTGACACGAAAAGCGGCTTATTTTGCCTTGTCCTGGTATTACGTCTGGGACGTTCCGTTTGCTCCCGGGCAGATGTTGGGTGATATCGGTCTGAAAACTCGCGGCTGGGGAAATGTCTCGGTGGAGAATAATCATATTGATGTATTTATTTTTGAATTTGCCGATGTGCTCCGTTGGCTTTCCAAAGAGTATAATGAACCTCGTTTCTCTGATTTTGCTGAAGTCATTTCTACTTCCATGTGCCAGTTACTTCCTTATAAAGGACATATGTGTGGAGTGATAAAAGTTGGTTATTATCCGGAAGTGATCCAGCACACCAACTGGGATTATGGAAGGAATGGAAAAGGATATTATAATGACATGTTTGCTCCCGGTTGGACGGTAGCATCCCTTTGGGAATTGCTGACACCGGGACGTACTGAGAATATACTGTTGAAATAGCTCTGATATCCACTTTTCAGGATATTCTTATATCCTGTTGTATGTTAATTAATGAAACTAACAATTAAGACAATGCAGAGACTACGTATTTTAGTTATATTAATACTTCTTTCTTTGATGCCTCTTTATTCCCTTGCCGTTCTGAATGAAGGACAATATGCATTCCGTTCACTTGATATCAATAATGGATTATCCCAGAATACGGTCCATGCCATCCTTCAGGATAAACAAGGATTTATGTGGTTTGGGACGAAGGATGGTCTTGACCGGTATGATGGTATCTCTTTTCGGACTTTCATGAAAGAATCCGGAACCTTGGGCAATAATTTCATCACTTCTTTGTATGAAGACAATCTTGGGCAAATATGGATTGGGACAGACGTAGGCCTATATGTCTATTGCCCACAAATGGAAAAGGTCAGGCATTTTACTCTGATAAGTAATCCAAACATAGATATAGACTGTACGGTCAATCTGATAACTGGGGACCAGAAAGGAGGTATCTGGGTTGTAACTCAGACGCGGGGAATCTTCTATTACAATCCCCAGGATAGCCAGTTGGTTAATTATCAGTCGGACGGGTCCGGTACTCTGAACCTTAAAACTTCCGGCCAACTCTATTTTGATTCGGACGATGTCTGCTGGTTGGACATACGTGATGGAAATCTGTATTATTCAAAAGACAAGCTTAAAACTTTAACTCCGATTTTTCCAGAAGATTCAAAAGTGTCTTTCAGAGATGAATACATCTATAAATTGCTCCCCGGACCCTATAATTGCATGTATGTGGGAACTGTATTCGGACTGAAAGAAGTGAACCTAACTAATAAGACTATCCGTACCCTTCTTTCCAAGGATGAATTGGGAGGTGATATTTATATCAGGGAACTTGCATTTTATTCAGATGACGAATTATGGATAGGAACCGAATCGGGACTTTATATCTATAATCTGCACACGGCAAAAATCATCCACTTGCAGAACGTCAACGGTGATCCCTATTCAATCTCTGACAATGCCATCTATTCGATTCTCAAAGACCGTGAAGGCGGAATGTGGATAGGGACTTATTTTGGGGGTGTGAATTATTACCCCCGGCAATATACCTACTTTGATAAAGTCTATCCCCAGAAAGAATCAAACAAAATGGGAAAAAGGGTGCGGGAGTTTTGTGCCGCCCATGACGGCACACTCTGGATAGGTACAGAAGATAAGGGGCTTTTCCATTATTATCCTAGTACTGGAAAAATCGAACCGTTCATTCATCCGGATATTTATCATAATGTTCACGGATTGTATTTGGACGGAGATTATCTGTGGGTTGGGAATTTTGCAAAAGGATTGAAGCGTATTGATTTGAGGACATACGCTGTAAAGCACTATGATAATATTGCAAGTGATATCTTTTCTATCTGCCGGATAACTGCGGGCGATCTGTATCTTGGAACAACAATAGGATTGTTTCGGTACAACCCAGATACGGAACGTTTTAAACGCGTCCCCGAACTTGGGTGGACGTTTGTTTATTATATAAAGGAGGATAAGCAGGGGAATTTATGGCTGGCAACTTATGCCGATGGCGTCTATAAAAAGAATGTCCGTACAGGTGGTTGGGAACATTTCGTACATGAGGAAGCAGACTCGTCCACCCTTCCATCCAATAAGGTGCTGAGTATTTTTGAAGACAGTCAAAATCAGCTATGGTTTACCACACAAGGAGGTGGCTTCTGCCGCTTTGTGCCTTCCGCCAACACCTTTGTCCGTTATGACGGTATCGGTCTGCCAAGCAACGTCATTTATCGGATTGAAGAAGATGAAAAGGGATTGTTCTGGGTTTCAACCAATAAAGGGCTGGTGCATTTTAACCCGAAGAATTCCAGTTTTAAAGTGTATACAGTTGCTAATGGGTTGCTGAGTAACCAGTTTAATTACCAGTCCAGCTATAAGGATAAGAATGGACGGATTTATTTTGGCTGTATTAACGGTTTCATCTCCTTTGCCCCCTCCTCCTTTATTGATAATGATTTTTTACCCTCTGTTTTGATTACCGATTTTATGCTCTTTAATAAAAAGGTGGTAGTCGGAGAAAAAGGCTCTCCATTGAAACAAAGTATCACTTTGTCAAACCATATCGAACTTCAGTCAAATCAGAATTCGTTCTCCTTCAGGATAGCTGCGATAAGTTATCAGTCACCGAGCATGAATACACTGCTATATAGACTGGAAGGGTATGATTCCGAATGGCATACAGCGGGTAAGGGCCCTATTACGTATTCCAATTTACCTTATGGGACATACATGTTACGCGTGAAAGGTGCGAATAGTGATGGTGTATGGAATCCAGATGTACGCACATTGGGGATCAGGATATTGCCCCCGTTTTATTTATCCGTATGGGCATACCTGATTTATATCCTATTGATACTCGGTACATTTTTCGCCCTCTTCTTTTATTTAAGGAAGCGTACTATTGAAAAGCAGCGTAAAGAGATGGAGAAGTTCGAACAGGAAAAGGAGCAGGAACTCTACACCACTAAGATAGATTTCTTTACAAATGTGGCACACGAAATCCGTACTCCTTTAACACTGATAAAGTGCCCATTGGAGAATGTACTTGCTGATAGGGAACTCTCCGAAAATGTAAGGATGGAATTGGAAATTATGGATCAGAACGTGGAGAGGTTACTGAACCTGATAAACCAATTACTTGATTTCCGTAAAGCGGAAAATAAAGGTTTTAAATTGAATCCGAAAGAATATAATATCGGTACTATCGTCCACTCTGTTTATAAGTATTTCACCACTTTGGCAAAGCAAAGGGGAATTAAACTTGAAGTAGAAGTTCCAGAGGAAGAATTGTTGGCTTCTGTTGACAAAGAGGCTTTGACCAAAATTCTCAGTAATCTGTTTGCTAATGCATTGAAATATGCCCGGACATACGTTTATCTCCATTTGTCTGTTGATGAGAAGAATGAGGTGTTCACTATCTCTATGAGTAATGATGGGAATATAGTCCCTATCGAAATGCGTGAAAATATTTTTAAAGCTTTTGTCCAATACCGGGACGGGAAAGATATTGTCTCGGGCACAGGCATCGGATTAGCTATGGCTCGTTACTTGGCAGAGTTGCATCAAGGTATGCTGGTGATGGACCGGGAGCTAGATTGTAACCGTTTCATTCTTTCCATTCCAATATTACACCAGACACTTCCGGATGATTCGGAAGAACAACATAAGAAACCTGGGTATGATGATGAAGATCGTGAAGTTTCTGATAAAGATAAAAGAGAGGTTGCTTCCATATTGGTTGTAGAAGATAATAAGGATATGCTTGCTTTTGTGTTCAGGCAATTGTCTTCATTGTATCATGTACTGATTGCGGAAAATGGGGTCGAGGCGTTGGACGTTCTTGAACAGAAATCTGTGGATCTGATAATAAGTGACATTATGATGCCTCTGATGGACGGGGTTGAATTATGCAAGCATCTGAAACAAAATCTGGACTATAGTCATATTCCTGTAATATTATTGACAGCTAAAACTAATCTGGAATCAAGAATCGAAGGACTTGAAGAAGGGGCGGATGCGTATATTGAAAAGCCGTTTTCTATGGAGTATCTTCGTGCCAATGTAGCAAATCTGTTGAGTAATCGGGAAAGATTACGCCGTCACTTTATTGAATTTCCTTTTATCAAAGCAGATGCAATGGCGCAGACAAAGGCCGATGAGATGTTTATTAGCAAGTTAAATGAGTATGTATTACGCCATCTTGATAATACGGACCTGCAAATTGATGATATAGCGGATGCAATGAATATGGGACGTTCCAACTTTTACCGGAAATTGAAAGGAATCCTAAATATGAGTCCGAACGAATATCTCCGCCTTTTCCGTTTGAAGCAGGCAGCTTCCATACTGAAAGAAGGAACCTATGGAGTGGTGGAAGTCTCTTACATGGTAGGGTTCAGTACCCCCTCCTATTTTTCAAGCTGTTTTAAAAAACAGTTCGGAGTACTGCCTAAAGATTTCATATCGCACTAGTAATATGTATTTTGCTTTAAATTTTATAATATCAGGTCATTTTCTGATATTTTATCCGAGTTGTTCCGGGTAATTTTGCAAATATATTAACAACTAAATTTGATGTATGACAAGGTATTTACTTTTTTTTGCCAGCCAGCCTTCGGGCGGAAGAGAGAGTTGTTTTCCTATCGTATATATAAACGATTCTTAGTTTGAGAATTTGTACTGTAATTTATATAAAGTCAAAGAAATAATTATAAAATAAATTGCACACACAATGAATAATAGAAAAGAAAATGAACAGAGTTGTATAGTAATGAATAAAAAAGAGGGTACATCGTGCATTACGACACACCTCCCTGTATTTCAGAGAAAAATCTACACTACTAATCAAAAAATCTATTGATATATGAACTGTAAAGTAAAACAAGGATGCCTTACCAGCGAAAGCTGTTGCATCCTGTTATGGTTAGCCTTCACATTATTTCCCGTTTCCGTTGTAACGGCGGCAGATAATAGAAAGATCGACGAGAGCCAGCAAAAAGAAGTAAAAGCAGAAACGAAAGGATATGTGGGAGACGAAAACGGAGAGCCTGTTATTGGAGCTACCGTATTGGAAAGTGGAACGCAGAACGGGGTTATAACAGATGTGGACGGTATATTCACTATACAGTTGGCAAAGAACGCATCATTGACCATTTCATATGTTGGGTACCAGAAGAAAACGGTAGTGGTAAAAGATAAGAAGTTCATTTCCGTTAATTTGACTCCGGACAGGAGTATGATGCTGGATGAAGTGGTCGTGGTCGGTTTTGGCAAACAAAAGAAAGAATCCCTCGTGGGAGCTGTGCAGGCAGTGAAGCCGGAAGACCTGAAGATGACATCCAGTAATCTTAGTACTTCATTTGCCGGGAACGTTCCAGGTATCATCGCCGTACAAACACAGGGTGAACCAGGCTCTGATGAGGCGAAATTCTATATACGTGGTATATCAACTTTTGGTTCGAATACCTCACCGCTGATCATACTTGACGGTGTGGAAATCAACGCTACGATGATGAACAATATTCCTCCAGAATCTATCGCGTCGTTTTCTGTGCTGAAAGATGCTACGGCAACGTCCCTATACGGCTCACGGGGGGCTAACGGAGTTATCATCGTTACTACCAAGCAAGGACAGCTTTCCGAGAAAATGTCTGTAGATATCCGCTTTGATAATACTTTCTCCATGCCTACCTATGTGCAGAAAATGGCAGATGGCCCGACTTACATGGATATGTATAATGAAGCCGTTTATAATCAGGCTATTTCCAATAACCAAGAGTATGAGCCTTTCTATAGCCGGGATAAGATAGATAAAACACGTGCCAATGCAAATCCCTACCTGTTCCCAAACAATGACTGGTACAGTATGTTGTTCAAAGACTTCGCCGTTAATCAGAATTTGAATATCTCCATCAAGGGCGGAAGCAAAAATGTGGATTACTTCCTGAATGCTGGAATCTTCTATGAAAATGGTATCATCCGGCAACCCAAGGAAGATAAGCTTGATGTGGGTATGCGCAACAAGAAATACCTGTTTCAGAGTAATGTGACAGCCCGTGTTACCTCTACGACGAAAGTGGGGCTAAATATGAATACGCAGTTGTTCTACCACCATGCCCCCAAAACAAGTACCCGGAATTTGTTCGCCTATTCCATGCATGGGAATCCCGTACGTTTTCCTGCTACACTTCCTGCTGAACCAGGGGATACATACATCCGCTACGGTAGCAATGATCCGTGGGATGTGGGAAAATCAGAGCCGAATCCTTACGCCAAATTGAGTGAAGGTTATACGGAACGAAATTATGTCTATATGACGACCGCTTTCAATCTCGAACAGGACTTGAAGTTTGTCACACCAGGGTTAAAACTCACCGGACTGGCATCTTTCTATAATTACAGTTTTAACTGGCTGGATCATTGGATTGTACCTTTCTACTATAAAGTATCTGATGACTATACGATGGATGATCAGGGAAACTACCTTTATAAGACTTCGACTATCGGTGAGCCGGGAGAACCTTATCTGAAGAGCAATTCCGGGCGTGATCCGACAGAGAGTGTCTGGTCTTTACAGGGAGCGCTGGACTACTCACGCCAGTTTGGTGGACATGATGTGGGAGCTACCCTTGTTTACCACATGAAAGAAACCAAGAAAGTGAAGGACGGCGGAGCTGAAAAAGATCTTCTTCCTTACCGTGAGCAAGGGATGGCCGGACGTCTGACCTACAGTTTTGGTCAGCGTTACCTGCTTGAGGCTACCTTTGGTTATAATGGCTCGGAGAATTTCAGAAGCGGGCATCGTTTCGGATTCTTCCCTGCGATTGCCCTAGGATGGACTATTTCTAATGAAAAGTTTTTCCAACCGTTAAAAAAAACAGTTTCCACTCTGAAAATCCGAGCTACTTATGGATTGACCGGAAATGATGCGCTTGCCACTCGCTTTCCCTATGTAACAGAAGTCAGTATGAATAATAATTTGGATTGGTGGACTGGTAGCGGTACCCGCGTGAATGGGCCGCTTGTAAATATTTATGGTAATGCGAACGCTACATGGGAGAAATCGAAAAAGCTGAATTTAGGTGTCGATATGACCCTTCTTGAATCTATGGATATAACCATTGATTATTTCAAGGAAGACCGTAGTGGAATTTTTATGCAACGTTCGTCCGTCCCTTCAACAATGGGAGTGACAGGTATGCTGCCTTATGCCAACATTGGCTCGGTAAAGAATAAGGGTGTGGATATGAGTGTAGCATACAGCAAAGTAATTGGCAAAGATTGGGTGCTCCGCCTGAACGGTAGTCTGACCTATGCGCATAATGAGATTACGGAGATAGACGAACCGGTGAATGTAGAACCCTATTCTTCAAGAATCGGACACCCGATAAACAGTATTATGGGATATGTGTCTGACGGATTGTTTACTTCTCAGGAGGAAATAGACAGATCTCCCAAACAGTCGTTCGGAAATTATACGGTGGGAGATATTAAATATAAAGATCTGAATGGTGATAACGTGGTGAATGGTTATGACAGGACGATTATCGGCAATCCTGAAATTCCGGAGATTATCTATGGTTTTGGAGGAACGTTGAAGTATAAAAAGTGGGATTTGTCTCTGTTTTTCCAGGGAGTGGCCAAAGTCAGTTTAATGATGAGCGATATTCATCCGTTCAGCGAAGCGGGCCATAAAGGATATAACATTGCACAGTATATCGTTGATGACCACTGGTCGGAAAGCAATAATGTAGCCGGTGCCGCCTATCCCCGATTATCACCCGAATTTATCACGAACAATGCGCAAACCAGCACTTATTACCTACGTAACGCAGCTTTCCTGCGCCTGAAGAATGCCGAACTGGGCTATTCCTTCTTCCCGTGGCTGCGTGTGTATGCAGCAGGTACTAATTTGCTGACATTCTCTCCGTTCAGTACCTGGGATCCTGAAATGGGAAGTGGGAATGGTTTGAAATATCCGCTACAGCGCACGGCCAAGATCGGAATTCAGTTTCATTATTAATTAAGAACAGAATAAGTTATGAAAAATATATATACAAAGTTATGCCTGTCGGCAATCGGCTGTTTAATGATGGCATCATGTGATTTTCTTGATGTGGTTCCGCAAGGTACTGCTACCGTGGATGATATCTACCGGACACAATATCAGGCTGAAGGAATGGTACTGTCTTGCTACGCGAATATCCCTAACTATTTCCATCCCCAACAATTTCCTGATTTTACCGGAGGAAACGAAATCATAACGAGCAAAGGAGGAACAACGCGCTGGTTTCATTTCCGCAGTCTGGTTTATGGGGAAGAATCCCCAACAACGACTTATTACTCATTATGGAGCAATACAGCAAAATCTTATCCGCAGGGTGCTGTGAAGAAAGCAGTATGGGAAAGTATCCGCAATTGCTATAATGTGCTTAATAATCTGGATAGGGTATCGGACATTACCCCCGAAAACCTGAGCTGGTGGAAAGGTGAAGTGCTGTTTTTGATCGGGTATTATCATCAGATCATGCTGGAGTACTATGGACCGATAGTTATTATTGACAAGGAAATACCAATGGAAAGTTCTCCGGCCGAGATGATGACCTCCCGTTCTCCTTATGATACATGTGTCGATTTCATTGCCAATAAATATTCGGAAGCAGCTAGATTACTTCCTGGCGTATGGGATTCAAGTAAGAGAAACAGGGCTACCTCTTCTGCTGCCTTGGCTTTCAAGGCTCGGCTGTTGCTTTATGCCGCCTCGCCGTTAGTCAATGGGAATAGTGAGTTTTATTCCGACTTTAAAAACCCCGACGGCACTTTTCTGATTAACCAGACTTATGACCGGGAAAAGTGGAAGAGAGCGATGGATGCTGCCAAAGAGGCCATAGACCTTTGCGAAGAGAACGGTTACAAACTTTATGGAAATTCGACCAATGACTTGGAGCAAGGGAAGAAAAACTATCATGAAGCCTTTGTCGGTGATGGGATCAGTGGTAGCGGATTTAACTGGAATGAAGTCCTGTTTGGCTTTGCTGAACAGGGAACTATTTCCTACTGTATCAAGAATATGGCTCCTCGTGTTGAATTTACAAGTTATTCGACCAAAGGTTTTAGAGGGTCCTTATTCCCGACGTGGGATTGTGTGAGTAGGTATTATACCAAGAACGGTCTACCTTGGGCAGATGACCCCGAGACTAAGAAGCTTGATCCGTATTCCATTGCACCAGGTGATAGTACGGTACGTTTTCACAGGAATCGTGATCCGCGCTTTTATGCCTCTATTGGCTTTGATCGTGGAAATTATGACGTGCAGGGAAAGACAATAGTGCTCAAATGCAGACGTGGTGAAATGCAGCAGAATAATGGCAATGCCAAGGATGAGTATCAAACGGACAACGGTTATTATTGTCAGAAATGGGTGTCTAAATATGATACCTATAATAGGACTACCGATCAAATAACCTACAACCGTTGGTGCTTTCCTTATATGCGTCTGGCCGAACTCTATCTGAGTTATGCAGAAGCGGATTTCGAATATAGCGGCACACTGAGTACTGCCAGTCTGTCCTATTTGAATAAAGTACGTGAACGTTGCGGATTACCTACCTTTGCAGATTCATGGGCAAAAGCCGGTGGTATTCCTTCAGGAGAGAAGTTGCGCGAAATATTACATGATGAACGCTCCATTGAATTGGCTATGGAAGGCAGACGTTTCCATGATATGCGCCGTTGGAAAATTGCCCATACTGAAATGATGCGTTATCAGAAATCCTGGACATTATCCGGAAAAACCGCTGATAGTTTTTATAAACTTACGGACATGAAAGAAACCGGCGTTCGTAATTTTACCGCTCCCAAGAACTATTGGCTTGCTATTCCACAAGATCAGATAGAAGTAAATCCCAATCTAGTGCAGAATCCGGGATACTAGAGAATCAGCTCTTATATAACTAACAATTAGAGGAAAGGACAAAATGAAAAAGGTAATGTGTTTATTGGTAATTATGTTTATGATTGCCAATACTTCGGCACAAACACGGGTGATTGCCCATCGTGGTTTCTGGAAAACCCAAGGATCAGCACAGAATAGCATTACATCTTTGTTGAAAGCGGATTCTATAGGATGTTATGGTTCGGAGTTTGATGTCTGGCTGACAAAAGATAATGGTTTGGTGGTTAGCCATGATGGGATTATTCAAGGGCATAAGGTTGAAGAGTCCACTCTGAAGGAATTAACCGGGTTATGGTTAGCGAATGGAGAATGCGTACCCTCCTTAAAAGAGCTTCTGGAAACAGCTAAGCGGAAAACATCTTTGAAGCTGGTGCTGGAGTTGAAAGCTCATAGTAAACCCGAACGGGAGATAAAAGCTGTTGAAGAGATCGTTTCGATGATAAAGAAGATGGGACTCGAACCCCGGATGATATATATCACCTTTTCGTCTCACGCATTAAAGGAACTGATCCGTCAGGCTCCCACAAGCACTCCTGTATATTATCTGAAAGGGGACTTATCTCCACAACAACTGAAAGAATTGGGTAGTGCCGGACCGGATTATCACTTCTCTGAATTTTACCGTTATACCGATTGGATTGAAAGTTGCCATGCCTTGGGGCTAAAAGTGAATGTATGGACGGTTAATAAAAAAGAGGACATGCAATACTTTTGGGATAAAGTCGACTTTATCACTACAGATGAGCCGTTGGGACTGTTGAAAGATATAATGAAGGTCAAATAGATATATTTTCTGAGATAATGTATAGTCCAACTGATTACCTTTAATAATCTGTTGATTATTTATGTTTTTGGAAAATGAGTTTCAAGTTTTCAAACGACTGTTCATGTTGATACAGTTGAATGCTGATTGAAAACAAAACAATAGCGGAAACAATGAATGTCAATCTTGTATAAGAAGGCAAACGTCCAAATTTATAGTTCAGCTCCATTAATCGAACTGAATAGGGGTATTTATTAAATAATATAAAATTAGCCAACTAATTCATAGCCAAATTATTGCGAATTAGTTGGCCTTTTTGTATCTTTAGGTATTCCGTGCGACAAGAAGTCGTACAAGTAATTGTTCAGCACTGTGCCTGAACCTATTGTTCTGTCAATAGTAGTCTAAAGAGGCGTGCTTTACCAGTCATGGTTTAGTGCGAAGCCCTCTTGACAATGCAGTCCTTTACAGAAATATCCAATGTATAGGCTGTTAGGCTGACTGATATGAGTAACATATGTGAATCGCTACACCATCGTAATAAAGAAATAGCTTACGGATATTTATAAGCTATAGCCAAAAGGTGGGTAGTCAGGATAGTCTTTTGGGAATGTAAGGCTACACGGACATCATACTGGCGGTGGAGGGGCGGGCTCTAAGTCGGGCGTCAGTTACTTGTACGGAACTTGGTAAACCCGTATTTCTCCTGTCTATGTCAGGCAGGTAAGCCAATTGCAAGAAAAGCCGAATGTGGTGCGGGTAAAGGATTGCGGAGAAAGTGAATGATTCTGTGTAATGCGGAGGATAGAGGTTTAAACATCACCCCATGCGAAATCAGGCAGACTTCCGCAGGGTAATTCTTTGTGAAACGATTGTAGAACTTTAATAAAATGAAGAAACTGCAAATGAGCAAGGCAAAAGCCGAGTGTGCATCTTTAACCGTACGAAACACGACATGAAAAGATATCGATTCTTCCAAATATGAGCGTAAGGTGAGAAAACTGCAGGTCCGAATAGCAAAGGCCCACAAAGAAAAGAGGTACAACAAGGTAAAGGCCTTACGGTACCTACTTGCCACTTCCTACGAAGCCAAGGCATTGGCGATAAGGAAAGTAACTTCCAATAAAGGTAAACGTACGGCAGGGGTTGACCATATGAAGTGGGACACTGATGCCAAGAAAATAGAAGCTATATGTTTATTGAAAAGGAGAGGATATAAGGCCTTCCCGCTGAGGAAGGTCAACATAGCCAAAGCAAATGGCAAGACAAGATCTTTGGGAATACCAACCATGAAGGACAGAGCCGTGCAGGATATATCTTATGGCTTTAGAACTTATAACTGAAAGTGAAGCGGATGCGAACTCATATGGGTTCAGAAAGTTTAGAAGTACTGCAGATGCAATAGACGCACTTCATAGATGGTTGAGTAGAGACTGTTTACCACAATGGATACTGGAAGGTGACATTAAGGGTTGTTTTGATCATATTAATCATGAATGGCTTCTCAACAATGTGTAGATTGACAGGCTGGTATTAAGGAGATGGCTGAAAAGCGGAGTAGTATTTAATTGCAAAGTATCAATAGATACGCTACACTTTTTCTTTTCGTTGGCAAATCTTAATCCGTATCTTCGTAGCATGAAAGAAGATATACGGATGCGCCAAAAATGGCTTGAGCTATACGTCGAAACGGGTTCTGTGACAAAAACTGCCCTTCGGTGCGGGATTACCCGTTCCACGTTATACCGTTGGATAAATTGCGAGAAAGAACAAGGCAAGTCGGAATTGTCCGATAAGTCTAAACGTCCATCAAGACTTGCCAATATGAAGATAACACCTGAAATTGAAACCATTATCCTTAATCTGTGCGTGAGACAAGAAGAGGGGGAGCGTGGAAAAGCCACTCAACTTTGACCCTTTTGGCCACGCAGAATTATCCCTTTTGGCTAAAATATGATTGACCCCTTTGGCTAAAATAGTGTTGCCCACTTGCTTCACCTATAATTATAGTTTTTTTGTGTAGATTTGAGTACCCTTGTCCTGGTGTAACGGGGGAGAAAATAAAATCTATACAAATGAATAAACGAATCAAAAATATTTTAAGATGTTATGCGGCTGGCATAGGAATCAAGGAAACGGCATCTACGTTTCATATTTCCCGTAATACAGTCCGCAAATATGTCCGCTTATTCCTTTCAAGCGGCAAGAGTATTGAACAGCTTCTTTCCCTGCCCAATGGACAGTTGGATGAACTGTTCGGCTGCACGGATACCCGGCATCGGGAGCCTTCATCCAAAAGGATTGAATTGGAGGCCTTGCTTCCCGGATATGTATCTCGTCTGTCACGCAAAGGTATGAGTGTCCGAAAACTGTTCAAGGAGTACCATACCGAATATCCGGACGGCTATCAGTTGTCTTCCTTCAAACGGATTGTCAGCGAATACAGGTTTCACATTAAGGTTGTCGGTCATGTAGAGCACTATGCCGCAGAGCAGATGTATATTGACTTTGCCGGTGACAGACTTGAAGTTGTTGATGAAATGACGGGCGAGACGAAGAAATCCGAGGTATTTGTTGCCATCCTTCCGTTCAGCCATTATACCTACTGCGAAGCCGTATGGTCGCAACGCAAGGAAGACCTGATAAAGGCATGCGAGAATGCCATTCAATATTTTGAAGGTGTTCCTGCGGCTATCGTCCCCGACAATCTGAAGGCTGCCGTCACACGAAGCGACCGCAACGAACCTGTCATCAATGATGATTTCGCCGCTTTTGCCGAATATTACGGCTGTGTGGTCTATCCTGCTCGTGTGCGTCACCCCAAGGACAAGGCTTTGGTAGAAAATGCCGTAAAGCTCCTCTACCGTTCCATTTACCTTGATATAGAGGGAATGACATTTTCCAGTTTGGAGGAACTCAATACCGCCATCCATATTTCCTTGCTTGATTTCAATGAAAAGGTGATGGCCGGACGGGAGATGTCACGCAAGGAAATATTCCTTCATGGAGAGAAGGATTATCTTCGTCCGCTTCCCGTGAAACGCTACGTAATGAAAGAAAGGAAACTGATGACCGTGGGAAAGAACTCTTACGTTTCCTTGTTCAAGCACCATTACAGTGTTCCAAAAGAGTATGTAGGCAGGCGCATGACGATTCTCTATGATGCCGACACGGTGAAGTAAAATTTAGAAATGCAATAAAAAACAGAATGACGAGAATTAAACGTAAATCGTTTATAATTAAGCATTTTGCGAGAATTACAGAACAGACAGACCTGCAAAAGAAAACAAAATATTGCAACGTTTCAGTTACCAGACTGTTAGCCGCCTGTTTCGGAAACAACGGCAGGTAACCGAATTTTTACCGATAGGGACAAAGCGGATTTGTATTCACTGTTTATCAATGTTTTGCATGCCAAAGGACGCTTTTCAAAGGAGTATTTTTACAACCTAAAAAAGAGCGTTATGAAAGTGGAAAAATTCAAGGTGCTGCTCTACCTGAAAAAGAGCGAGCCGGACAAGACCGGCAAAGCCCCGATCATGGGACGGATCACCCTCAACCGCACGATGGCGCAGTTCAGCTGCAAGCTCTCCTGTACCCCCGGACTATGGAACGCGCGTGAGAGCCGGCTGAACGGCAAGAGCCGGGAAGCGGTGGAGACCAATGAAAAAATAGAGAGACTGCTGCTTGCCGTACACTCGGCCTTCAATTCCCTCATGGAAAGGAAAAAGGATTTCGATGCCGCCGCGGTCAGGGACATGTTCCAGGGTAACGCGGGCATGCAGATGACCCTGCTCAAACTTCTCGACCGGCACAACGAGGAGATGAAGGCCCGTGTGGGCGTGGACCGTGCACCGACGACAATGTCGACCTACGTGTACACCCGGCGCCCCCTTGCCGAATTCATCAAAACGGAATTCAAGGTCTCGGACCTCGCCTTCGGACAGCTCAACGAGCAGTTCATCCGTGACTATCAGGATTTCTGCCTGGAAAAGAAGAGACTGGCGATGGAGACGGTGCGCCATTACCTGTCCATCCTGAAAAAGATCTGCCGCATCGCCTACAAGGAAGGGCACTCGGAGAAATATCATTTCTGCCACTTCAAGCTGCCCAAGCAGAAGGAGACAACACCGAAAGCACTCAGCCGTGAGAATTTCGAGAAGCTGCGTGATCTGGAGATACCGGAAAAACGCAGGCCACATGTCATCACCCGGGATCTCTTCCTCTTCGCCTGTTACACCGGTACCGCCTATGCCGATGTGGTAAGCATCACCCGGGAGAACCTCTTTTGGGATGACGAGGGCAGCCTCTGGCTGAAATACCGGCGGAAGAAGACCGACTACCTCGGACGCGTCAAGCTGCTGCCGGAGGCCCTCGCACTGATCGAAAAGTACCGTGACGATACCCGCGCCACCCTCTTCCCGCCGCAGGACTACCACACGCTCAGGGCCAACATGAAATCCCTGCGCCTGATGGCGGGGCTCAGCCAGGACCTCGTCTACCACATGGGAAGACATTCTTTCGCCTCCCTGGTCACGCTCGAGGAGGGGGTGCCGATCGAGACCATCAGCAAAATGCTGGGACACTCCAATATAAAGACCACCCAAGTCTACGCGCGCGTGACCCCTAAGAAACTGTTCGAGGACATGGACAGGTTCATCGAGGCGACCCGTGATTTGAAACTCATTCTTTAATCCTAAAAAATATCATTATCATGCGTAGTACATTCAAACTCTTATTCTACATCAACCGCAACAAGGTCAGATCGGACGGCACGACCGCCGTCCTCTGCCGGATCAGCATTGACGGCAAGAAGTCAGCCGTTACCACCGGCATCTATTGCAGGCCCGGTGACTGGGACAGCAAGAAGTGTGAAATCAAAACAGTCAGGGAGAACAACCGCCTTGCCGCCTTCCGCAGCCGGCTGGAGGAGGCGTACGCCAACCTGCTGAGGAACCAGGGGGTGGTCACGGCCAAGCTGCTCAAGACCACCGTGTCAGGTGCCAATTCCGTGCCGGAATATCTCCTGCAGGCCGGAGAGGTGGAACGCGAACGTCTCAGGGTCCGCTCCAAGGAGATCAACTCCACCTCGACCTACCGCCAGTCGAAGACCACGCAGCTTAACCTGAGACAGTTCGTCGAATCCCGCGGGATGAGGGACATCGCCTTTTCGGACATCACCGGGGAGTTCGCCGAATCGTTCAAGGTCTTTCTCAAGAAGGAGCTGGGACACAGGAACGGGCATGTGAACCACTGCCTGTGCTGGCTCAACCGGCTCATCTACATCGCCGTGGACCGGGAAGTATTGCGGGCCAACCCGATAGAAGATGTGGCATACGAGAAGAAAGATGCACCTAAACTAAGGCATATCAGCCGCAGTGAACTGAAGCGGATGATGGAGACCCCGATGCCCGACCCGATGATGGAGCTGGCGCGCAGGACATTCATCTTCTCCTGTATGACCGGTCTTGCCTACGCGGACACGAGGGCTCTCCATCCCCGTCATATCGGAAGGACCTCGGAAGGGAGAAGGTATATCCGCATCCGCCGGGCCAAGACGGACGTGGAGGCGTTCATCCCGCTGCACCCCGTGGCCGAACAGATACTGGGGCTTTACAACACCACGGATGAGGGCAAGCCGATATTCCCGCTGCCTGTCCGCGACGTCCTCTGGTACGAGGTGCACGGGATGGGCGTGGCGCTGGGGATGAGGGAGAACCTGTCCTACCATATGGCCCGGCATTCGTTCGGAACCCTGACGCTGACCGCGGGTATTCCGATAGAGAGCATCGCCAGGATGATGGGCCATACAAACATCGACAGCACGCAGGTCTACGCCCAGGTCACCGACCGGAAGATATCCTCGGACATGGACCGGCTGATGGAAAGAAGAAAGTCCGCGGATGCGGCCGGCAAGGAAACCGCCGACTAAATAAGGATTGCCGCCGGAATCGTAAATGCAATTCCGGCGGCAATCTTTAAACTTGAATACGATATTATACCAATGCAGGGTGATAATTCTCCTCCAGCAGCTTCTCGATGTCCGACTGCCTGTACAGGATCTTTCCACCGAGCTGGATATAGGGAATCCGTCCTTGGTCCCTGTAATCCTGCAGGCACCTGCGGCTGATCTTCAACATCCCGGAAAGCTCCCTGTCGGTCAGGAACCGTTCCCCGTTGAAGGGAGGACGGTTGTCACAGGCAAGACGTTCCACTTTTTTCTCTATATTGTCCAGCAGGGCAAAGAACCTGCGGATGCGCCCGTCTTCCTTATCGATAATTCCTTCCATTTCTTCCGTTCTTTAAAGGTTTCCGTTCTTTCTTCTTTCCCTCACCGCCTTCTCCTTGCGTCTGATGCCAACGTAGGTCATCAGCCTCTCCACATCCTCGGGTTTGTAATAGAACTTCCGCTGGAGGCGGGTGAACGCCAGCCGTCTGGTATCGCGGAGGGTCTGCAGGGTACGCGGCGAGATGTCAAGGCGCAGGCAGACATCCTGGCCGTCCAGTCACTCGCCGGGTTCCTTACAGCGGTTTCTCTCATACAATCTGTCCACATGTGTGGACAGGCTCTCGACGCGTACCAGCATCCTCTCAAGGACACCGGTCTCGATGTAGCATATTTCCATATTTTCAACTCATTTAAATGTCGGAGCGAATATAAGGGAAAAAAACATGAGAGGCAAGCACGACCGGCACACTGGCAGGAATAGTCATGGATAGTCGGCTATTGTCATGCGAAAGAGGTAAAGAAAAAATCCCCACCGTACAAAATAAGTATCAAAAAAATGAGTATAAAACCTCTGGAGTGCTCCATATAGGCTAAGAACTTTATCATTGCGATTTCAACAAGTGGTTCCAAACGAGGAATTGCTCCTGAACCTTATTTGTCCTTCGTAGTCTTTTCAATAAAAAGAGACTGGAACATTTAATTATTTGGAATTTAAATCTTATTTTTGTAACTATGATTATAAAATCACTGATCAATAAACACTTTTTAAGGATATAAACAAACTTCTTGTTGACATTCAGAGAAAATTTGCCGTTTTCAAAAAGATGTGGAACAGCTGGTTTCCAAAGGCAACAATGTGGCAGGTATGAAAGCACGTAAAGCTACGTTGGAATTAAGGAGTTTGCTTAAGGAATTCCGTAAGATGTCGGTTGAAGTGGCCAAGTGATCTTTTATCGTCAAGTAGAATATATGTTGAGTTTAAAATAGCCTTCAAAAAATTGTAGTATCATCATGGAACAGAAATCAAACGTTCAATACAGGGCAGAGAAAGAATATAAGAATAGCCGTGAAAAATTCTTTCTTTTATTAAGAGAGATAATTTCCAATTCCATACATGCCGTTTTAATTCGGCAAAATAAAGAAACGAATTTTATCCCTCAGCTAGACCTGAATATTACTTTTGATGAAAATCAATGTAAAATCGAATTAAGGGATAATGGTGAAGGCTTTACAGAAAAAAATCGTCTCTATTTTGAAGAACTTGATAAAAAAAACCTGGAAAAGGAGCAGTTTAATTTCCATCCTTTGGGCCAAGGGAGATTGGCTATTGTATACTTTACCGACTCATCTGAATATGAAACGGTGTATAAGGATAAAGATGGTACATATCAAAAGCGAACCATTCCATATCCAAATACATCTGATGGACTTTTTAATTTTGATGAGTTTGTAGAAGAAATGCCAGAAATAAAAGATACCTATACCAAGCTGACAGCATACTTAAACAAACAAAACACATTAGGACGAGCAAAAACTTTTTTTTATAAATACCCAAACTCAAAAGCATTTAAACAATGGTTTATAGAAACTTTTTTTCCATTCATTGTAACCAATGAACAGCTTGTAGTAAATATTATTTTCAATGGAGAGGATGTTACTGTAAAAAAAGGAAATATTGAATCTGAAACAGAAAGAAAACCTTTTGAAATCAATCTCGCAGAGGGTAATAAATCTTTTATGCTATGGTTGATAAAAAAAGGAACACAAATGCATGGAGAGAATCCGGTAATCTGTTTTGCAAGGAACTTGAAAGCGGATTTATCCAATGGAAAATTAAGTTATTCAATTGATAATAATGACGGTTATTTATTGTATTTAACATCGGAATATTTCGATGAACATGTCGACACAAAAGGCGAAAAAATAGAAATCCCAGTTGATGATATATTAAAAATAAATAAGAAAATAAATGAGATCTTGGATATTGAATTTAGCTCTATTATAGAGAACAACCAAAAGGAGACAAAGCGTAATTTAAAGAATTTCAAAAAGAAGTACCCCTCGCTTGAGACATTTATTGAAGATAGTAATATTATCGATGATAAAAAGATAGTAAATGAGAAAGATATTGTACAATCTGCTATTGACGAGAAGAGTAGGATAGAGAAAAAGTTCTGGAATCAAATAGATAGAGAGTTTGAAAATGAAGAAGATAAACTTTTTAGTGATTCTGAAGAATGTTATAAGCTTTTAAACTCAAGTTTGCATATATATGTCAAACATCGAGAAAGTGTATTGAAACGTTTGCATATGTTAATTCAAAAATTTGATGAAGACGGAAATGATAAATCAGAATTAGAAAGCTCTGTACGAACTCTTTATTAAAAGAGGAACAACTTTAAGTGATTCTTCAAATATCAATCATTTACATAATCTTTGGATTCTTGATGACAAGTTCACAACATTCTCAAACGATTTCAAAGTTAAAAGCACCAAGTCAGGGCAACCTTTGTCAGATGTTTACATTTGGGCTGATGACCCAGAAAAAACAAAACAAATTCTGATCCTTGAGTTAAAATCAACAACAAACGCACATAATGCAGGAAATACCAAAGAAGGAATGATAGCACAGGTTAAAAGATACGCTCACGATTTTTATAAGCATCCACATAAAACATTGAATTGGACTGTGAATACGGAGCAAGTACAATATACAGGTATCATTCTTGCTAGGAAATCCGATATAGACAAGGAGTTGACATCCAATAGTTTTAGTGGCGGATATAAACCTATCCCATTCCTGGCAAATTCATATTACTTTGAGGACAATTTTTCTAAGGATGATAATCCGAGAAATAAAATGGATATTAGGATAGAACTATATTCCTTTGAAGACATTTATGAACTTGCATCGAATAGAAACAATGTATTCTTTAAGTTATTAAAGAAAGAATTTGATATTGAATAAGTTAAGGAGAAGAAAGAAGGGAATAAAACTTTTTTTAGGATAGGGATAAACGGAATTCATAGGTTTGAATCATTCATTACCTATCAAAAGAAAGCAAGATACGGTGAGATGTTAAGGAGCAGGCAGACATCCTGACCGCCCAGTCATTCTCCGAGTTCCTTACAACGTTTTCTCTCATACAATCTGTCACATGTGTGGACAGATTCTCGAAGCATGTCAGCATCCTCTCAAGGACACCGGCTTCAATGTAGTATATTTCCATACGCTCAATTTTTAATGTTCGTTGATACGAATGTAAAGAAAAAAAGACACCTGCTAAACAGAACCAGTCCACTGGCAGGAATAGTCATAGATAGTTAGTTTTTGTCATATGGGAAAGAAAAAGAAAGCCGAAGCAGGGCTGGATTCACTCCCCCCTTTGGGTATGTGAAAGGAACGTTGCGATGAAAAAAAACTCCTCTTCACACATGGACGAAACAACGCCGAGAATTCGGTAATAAAAGATGTGGCTTCTCTGCCCGGGTAAATGCCATGATTACAGAGTTCTTCATGTTCCTATACCATCAGGCTGGTTACCTTCAGATTAAAAACTTATCCAACCTGTGACAGACCCGGATGGGAAAGGCGATGATACCGCCGGATACGCACATAGCCATATGTTTAGATATAGAGATACGACGATAACGATACGCCCTTCTATCGGAATAAGGATATAGCGATATACACGGATAACCATATATAATTATCGGAATAGAGGTATGGCAGGTTGTGGGTGTATGACAGCGTCCATATACCTGATTTCGTTTTTATTATCGGTATTTCAAATGTTCCAAAAAACTCTTTAACAGATTACCATCTGGGATGATCTCCTAAATTCACATGTACCGGACTTTCTATTTACCTGATTACCAAACAGCCGGAATACCAACAAACAGGATACCTTGAAATCCTTTTTCCCTAATGACAATCGGAGAAAACTACCATAACAAACATTCTTGTACCTGATGGCATAATATACCTGAACAGCCCTTTGACGGCTGATTGACCGGAACTTCAGATCCGAGCTTGTCTCCAAAAACAGCCGGCTATTTGTTGAAATCTGTCATTCTGTAACCGTCCCTTCCATCCGTTTTTTCTCTGTGGGCGTCGTCTTTTTTTCTCGTGGTATTATGGTCATGTTACCGGATGGGAAGAGCCATCTCCATCACAACCATGAATTATAGTGTAGCCATATTTGTATATAGCCAGATAATACGCTAGCCGGATAATGCTATCACAGAATTACAATATAGCTGGATATTAAAATAAGGATAGCCGGAAGCGAAGGGAGCACGCACCTTTCCAGATACAGATATCTTAAAATCTCCATTTACAGAAGTGTATAAATATCAATTCACTAATGGAGAACTATAAAGAAAAACATAAGTCACACATGGCTACCTGTCATTCTCCATTTGCAGATGTGTATAAGTAGCAATCCGTTAATGGAGACGATGAAAAAACAATAAGGCGTATACGGCTACATGCCATTCTCCATTTGCAGAAGTGTAGAAGTAGCAATCCGTTAATGGAGACGATGAAGAAAAACAATAAGGCATATACGGCTACATGTCCATTTCTCCATTTGCAGAAGTGTAGAAGTAGCAATCTATTAATGGAGACGATGAAGAAAAAACAATAAGGCGTATACGGCTACATGCCATTCTCCATTTGCAGAAGTGTAGAAGTAGTAATTCGTTAATGGAGAATAAGGTATGTAAAGGGCAGATTTTCCGTATATTCGCCTCCTTATCCCCGAATTATGGGCGTAAGTCACATGGTTATGGAGATATATCTATCTTTTAACGGGGAGAACAGCCGGCAAATATCTGATGGAAAAGCCAAACAAAATACAGGAAAATAGCCACACAACACTCTGATATACAATAATTATTGGATAAACGTGGTCCGCTCCTGCGGACAGCAAGTTGTGTTTTGGTTAAACCAAAACCGTACGGTTTAACGGCAATCGTGCTGCCAAACCATACCCTCCATGAAGCTCCGGAGTCGCTTCTGGATGGATATTAAAAGCGAAAATGTCTAAAAGTGTTAGTTTCTCTCATAAACATTATGTAATACCGTTAATATGCTATATAACCTGGAGAGAGTCAATAGCAGTACGGGACTGTGCAAATGGCCGACATCCTCTCCGAGTGGTCGAAATACAAGGTCTACTGCTTCCTGAAATACGATGCCGAAAACGAGGGAGCCATGCCGGCGATTGCCGTGGGCCGCCCGTACTCGTCAAGCAAGGCGCAGCCGGTCTTCCCCGAAGACGAATCAACGGGTCCGTTCAAAATCCTGTTCAACGAGCACGTGGCGCAGAGCAACCTGAAAGTCGTCAAGACCGACCCGAAATTCCTCGCCGTCACGGGTAAGGCGCTCAGCACCGACGAGAAATTCTTCGAGGTGACTGTCCGTCTGAACCCCGAGTACGACCCGACGATTGCCGGCAGCAGGCAGTACCAGACGGTGAACGCCACGCAGATTTCCAAAAAGACGCACAAGGTTACCGGGAACACGACCGCCAAGGGCGCCGTGACGAAGACGAAAGTCGATCTCTCGACCTACACCATCGTGCCGTACATGTCGCCGCACATCGGCATCATCTCCGACCAGCTCGTGGAGGAGACGACGGAGTATTTCCGCAACTACAACTTAAATGGTATCACCGGGACAGTGACCGCAACCCCTCGAAAAACGGCGTTTACCTGGTGGAAGAGGTCACGACCACGTTCGGCGTGGGCGGGTATCGTCAGCGGTTGAACGTGCCGTACCGGATAAAGTCCGGTGGGGATTAGTCCCAGTCGTTGAAATCGTCGGGTTCCACATCGATACAGGTTACCCCGGGGTAGAGGGTTTCGTGCGCGTGGCAGTGGCATTCACATTCCCCGTTTTCTTCCCGGCAACGGCACTCTTCCCCGTGGCAATGGCAGCATGGCGTCCCGTTGCCGGCATTCATTTCATTATTATCAGTCATCGTTTCCATTTGCAGATTCATAATACGGGCACAAAAATAGGTAAAATCCGGATAGATTTGATATTGGCGGTTATAATGATGAATAATGAAGCCATTCTGACCACCCATGTTGGCTGGTTACAGCATATGGCTGAATCTTTCAAAATTCAAGAAATTAAAGGTAAAAGTACAGATAATATAAATTACGCCACTTGCACCCTGGATACCTTTTGGTTAATATATCATATGTGCTAAAGACAGGATATCCCTATCTTTATCTGAAGAAAGTTCGAATTGACGGGACTATCGGTGAATTAGCCGGAACTGTCGGGACTCATTATAGAGAGACAGGAAACAGGTTTGCAGTGAAACTGAACTCTGTCATTTGACATTTGTCATCCAAGGATTCATTGCTATTCGCTAAAGGAGCGAACAGCAAATGAATCCTGATGTATAATTTATTTTCTTGACTGCAATCCTGATGTTTTATTGCTCATTATACTCATACTCCTTATTGTCAACAACGAATGTTGCATTTTTATGATTTCCTACCCGCCATTCCACTTTCCCATCGGAATATTCCGCAGTTTTGGCAGAAGCCTCTGTCTGGAAAAGAGTATAGCAATGTTCAGGAGCGGTAGATATAAGTTTGACCATGGGTTTTTCGCCGGCAGTATAATATACAACATCAAAAAAGGTTGGATTGGTCTTTGTTGCCGACGAATAAATACAATAATCAGGTGTAAGGCGGTCAAATGTATAAGAATTTGTTCCGTCATTGAAAACCAGTTCGTCTGACACGGACGATTGTTTTTGTTCCGACGGCACTTTCAAGGAGCAGTTTTTGTCCGCATATTCAGAAACTAAATCTGTTTTTTCCTTTAATTTGAGTATATGCTTTTTGGCCTTGAAAAGGAAGTCCGCATACTGTTCTCCTTGTTTCTCATATAATTTGAGGGTTACATTTTCCCCACTTTGAGATTCTTTCAGGAGTTGCGAAGTACAGAATTCCGGAAGTTCCGTTTGGAGGGAAATCCGTTTTAGGGGCGTATCCTTATATAACAAGCGGCCATCATCGGATTTGAGTTCCATCTTATTATCCAAAAGAATCTTATCACCGGGTAGATTTCCGGCCTTTCCATAAGTAACAAAAGTTCCGGGACGCGTGATATATTTCTCCAGTAATTCATACTGTCCTCCGTTAATGGTCAATAAGACATAGATGCCTGGACAATCGGCCGCAGGCAATATGCCTTCATAAGTTCCGTCGTATGGCGGTTGGGAAGACCGGCATGATGATAAAATAAGAATAAAGCCCCAAAGTACTGACTGCAATATTTTTTTATTCATATTCTATAGAAAGTTTTTATGCAATAGTTTCGTGTCATTAGGAATAACACGAAAACTATTGCGATGTTCATTGAAGTTTCTATTTTCCTTCCTCGATAGTACAGATGCTGACACGATTCCAGTCCGCTTCCGAGAACATATTGCCTATGCCTTGTCCTTTCGCAGTAATGCGGTCCGCACTGATGCGGTATTTTTTGACTAATAAATTCATGACGGCATTGGCGCGCGCTTGGGCTATCCGTTCATTGACTTCTATGCTGCCTTCGGGAGACGCGTATCCTTTCACAACGACTTTGGCATTGCTGTGTTTATTCAGGTAAGTTGCAATTCGCTCCACATTGGGCAACTGGGATGCATCAATGGATGATTTTCCTTGTCTGAATGTGACTACAGATTCTAACGTTTTGGCTGTTTCTACAACAGTCTGAACCTGTGGTTCCCGCTTCTGACACTCTTCCAGCATCTGGCTGAGCTGCGCAAGTTTTTGATTTGCAGAATTCAAATCCTGTTTTTTAGAATCTACCTCCATACGCAGCTCATTAATACTCCGGTTTAAACCGTCTATTTCCGCCTGATCATAAGGCTTGGTCATTGTAAAATAATGCTTACCGTTACTGTTCTTGAAATGGTAAACAATACCGGCAGTAATTTCTACGGCGGCATTATTGGCGTTGAAACGGCTCCGGTGCTCGTTGAAGTCTCCTTCCATGTCATACACCAGTGCAGGTTGCAATGCCAACGTCCATTTCTTTTCCGAACCTAAATTAAAGTTGAAGTTCAAGCCTATTTTCGTGCTCCAAGAATTTATATCACCTTTTCCGTTTTCATAATAATGTAGCCAACCGGCTCCCAAAACCGTCTCCATCTCAAAAGTACGGGGAACTCCATGATATCCACCCAGCAGATTCATAAGATTGAACTTTCCCAACAGACTGATATTGGATGCGTCAAAAGCAGTCCTGCTGTTACTCGTATTAATATATCCCATACCTTCGACCCCAAGTCCGAATGCGGGAGTCAACTGTTTGGTCAGGTCCACTCCAACGGCAGGACGCATATTCTTAAAAAAAGCGCTGTGGGTAAGCGGAGTTACTGTTCCGCCCTTTAGTCCAACAGACCAATTATCGAAAAATTTGTTTCCCTCAAGCAGGGTTTGACAATAAGCACTCAATGTGCTTGTACTTAACAAGAAATAGAAAAGAATCTTTTTCATACATTAATAAATTAAATTAGAGTTTTGTTATATTCAAATGATGCAGAATACAGGCTTACACAAAAGGTTCGACAGTATCTGTATTTTATCTTTTAATCCAACATGTGGCATCTGCTATTTTAGAATATTGTTGTTTTAACTAAAGGCAACAGATACAGAAAATCGTCTAAGGGAAAGGCACTCTTTCAATGACAACTCCTTTCCTGCGTATTTCATTGGGAGTATCTCCAATATTTCTTTTACAGAAAGTGGTAAAATGAGAAAACGTTTTAAAATGATATTCCAGCATTATTTGCTTGACTGGCAGAATATTCTCTATCAATTTAAGCTTGATTTCGTGGGAAGTCCGCTTTTGCAGCCATCGGTATGGAGTCTCCCCAGAAAAACATTTTTTGAATAATAAATTGAACATGGTATCATTATATCCGCATAAAACAGCTAAATCTTTAGCGGTCCTGCAGCTTTTGTAATGAGTCATGACAGATACAAAAAAACGCAATTCATTTGACAAGGCATCACGAAAGAAGGATGCTATTTCATGTTTTGAGTAGCAGGTCTTGAATAATGAAAAAAGTTCATATTCCTTGGCCCGGTGCAGTTCCGGGATTTCCATACCTTGCTTCATATAATCAACCAGTAGGTCAAGAAAGGAACGCATTAACGGATAAACAGGAAGAACCTCCACAGGCTTGACTTTCTCAAGCACTATATTCTGCAGATATTTTATTACCTTATCATGAAAATAAGGGGCTACAATGTTGCATGCATGAACGACGAGATGCACGTCATCTATTGCCCTGACTTTACATTTGTGCAGACAACTGATAAAGAACAGCTCATTTTCCATTACGACCTGTGACATAGACTTAATCTGGTCCCTAAAAAAACATAATGTTCCCTTCAACACGAAACAGACTTGAAATTCATGGGAGTCATTCAGGTTCTGAACAGTCTCCCCCTTGCCTAAATAAAGGCATCTGAATTGACTGAATCTGGATAAGGCAAGGGGATCGTTATATAAATCGTTCAATAAAAATAGCTTTTCCATATATTTATAATATTCATGCTAAAAGCATTATTTCTTTAAGGCAAAAGTAAAACAAGAAGCCAAATACAAAAAAAGAGGGGAGTAAATATAAAACCAAAACATTGATAATATAAAACTAAAAATAATATCCATATCGCTATCTGTTATGATTGTAAACACAGAGAGGAGGATTTCCTTCTACAGCCAACGATTTTATAAGACAGAAATATTGGAACGCAAGCATGATAAATATATCCGATATCACAACTTATTGGATAAAGTGATGAACGTTTCATGATTTATTATTTTTCTAATAATTCTTTTCTATGATCTTTATACTTACCGCTTTCAGTTGTTGCCAGCCGGCCTTGTCGGTCACCCGGATCATAAAATGATAATCCCCCGTATCAACATCTTCCGGAATAGGAATATACACTTTGGCATTATAGGTCGATGCGCTTTCTGGAATCTGAAAATCCTGGTTATATACCCAGGGCTTTACGGGTTTCTTCTTCTCCTCCAGCGGACAATCTCCGGCATCGGTACTATGGGTATGGTGGTCGAAATTGTGATGTATCTCGATATTATAGCTGCCCAGACCCATATTGTCAGTAAAAGTATATATGAAAGGGATTTCTTCTCCTTTCACATATACCTGACAGTTCTGCGGTAACGCCTCGCTATCGGTTTCAATGACCGGCTTATCCAAATCCTTGCCGTTCTCATCCTTGCTGCATGCAGCAAGGAGAAAGAACATAAAGGCACAAGGAAGAATGATGCTCCTGCTTTTTACCATGATTCTTATTTTACGGTTATATTAAACTTTTCCTTGAATATCTTATTGGCTCCCAGGGCATATTCCACTCTGATTTCAAGAATATATTCGCCTGCAGCCGCATAATTCCCATGACCATCCCTGGCTTCCAAGCTCTTGTTGAATGCGTATTCCTTCAAATCTCCTTTAGAAAACTCATCCGCCAACGTACTATTATAAAAATACTCACCGGGTGCAGCCTCTTTATAGATGCGTATACGGATGGAATGCAAGGCGTCCTCCGCCTTTACTCTGAACTTTGTCAGAATATCAGAGGCAAGTGCCGAACGGTTGGTTCCAATTTCCACTCCGTACACTTCCGCATTGCTTTTCCTGAACTGCACACCCTCCAGTGAATTTTCCGATACTTCGCCTTTCTTGTCGTATACATTGAAATGCATGTGATAATCTCCTGCAGGGGCATTGTCCGGAATCGCAATATGCTTATGCTGGCCTCCGGTACCCCATTCCTTCTCTCCATTAAAAGTATAGGTAGTGTCCAGTTCGAATGAAGGTGTTCCTTCTTCACTATGTATGAAGACCGTAATCTTTTCGAGTCCGTTTTCCGCCTTGATATGTGCGGACACCATTGGCTTGGTACCTGTATAACCGATCTTATTATCGGAGAAATCATGGGAGGCGCCGAACTTCAAGTCTTCCACGATGATGTGTGCGGCTGCCGCTTTCACCGTCAGTTCCGATTCCCTGGTTTCTGTCTGTCCCAACCGGTCGGTAACGGTAAAATGCAGGTGATATTTTCCGGCAGGCGCTTCGGAGGGAATCTCTATATGCTCATGGAAATGAGCGTTCTTTACACCTATATACTTGCCTTCGGTGAAAGACTTTTCTATCTTGAAATCGCCGCCGTCTTCCTGGTGGATCTCTATATCAATACGCCTGATCAGATTTTCGGCTATGATCTCGCCTTCCAAGTGGAGGTCACTTCCGGCAATTCCGGTTTTACTGTTTTCTTTGCCCACTTCATTCAAACCAACGATTGGTTTCCCTGTGCTTTCTTTCTCATCATCACAGGATGAAAAGGTAAACATGCATAAACCCATCAATAGAACTACTGTCAATACTAAATTCTTTTTCATAATCTTCTTTTTTTATTTGAAGGAGGTACCGGTGCTTTGTTTTCCGGTACGTTCCTTCGATGTTTGTTAATCAATTATTGTTTAAAAATCAAATCCTATCATTAAAGAAAAGTTACGTCCCGGTTCGGGTACGTCAATCAGCCGGTAATAGCTGGTATGGTCGTAATACTTCCTGTTCAGCAGGTTCAGTCCCTGAAAGTTCAGTCTTAGCCGGAAGTCTTTCCATACAAAAGCCTTTCCGACCGCCATATTAAGCACTCCATAGCCCCGGGTTGGCTTTTCGGGAGGGACAATCCCATTCTGATCGCCGACAATTTTATACGTTGCCGAGACAAACCCCGCCTCACGTCCCTCCCTGGCAGGGTGCGTGTATTTTAATTCCACACTGGCACTCCATGGAGGAGAGAAAGGCAGGGTATATCCTTTCTTGTCACCGGAGAGTTGCTCCGCATACAGGTATTCCCCCTTTAATCCGGCCTCCAGACAGCATATGGGCTTGTAATTGACTTCAGCCTCAAATCCGTAACGAATCACCCGGCTTTGTGTGTAATAATAGGTTTGCAGGCCTTCGGTATACGTTGAGGTCGGGTTCAAATAGATATAATTTGGGAAATAGTTCAGGTAAGGATCTATTTGAATATTGACCGCACCGGTGTGCCAGTTCATTCCGAGATCAAGCTGGTATGATTCTTCCGGGGATAAGCCGGCGCTTCCCTTTTCGTACCGGAATATGTGGTAATTGATTCCGTCAGCCCCCAATTCTTTGGGAATCGGCACACGGAAGCTTTTTCCGATATTTACTTTCAATATCCATTGCCCAGCACTGTAATTAATCCCCAGCGAACCGGTGAGACTGGTGAAAGAGCGCTTTAAACCGGCGGCTCTTTCTTTAAAGACGGAATCGGCTTCTTCCACAGGTGTCTTATACCAGTCATGATAGCTGTGAATATGGGTGTTTACTCTGTCCAGTCGTAATCCGGCGCTCAATATCAGGTTCTCAAGCAGAAAATAACGGTCCATGACATATCCTCCCAGCGAGGTTGTCTCAAAATCGGGAATGATAAATCCCCAGCCGCCACGTCTGTTATGCTGATACTCTGCATTCACCCCAGCATTAAGGCTATGCTTTCCGGCTATCAACACTTTCATTCCAATACCTGCCGTATAAGTATTCTTGGTGTATTTCCTTTCCAGGGTATTGGAAGGCGTAGGCATATAGCCGTGTGAGACCGGCTCCGACAATTCCTTGCGGAGATTGTGCTGGAATGACAGATTGCCCTCCCAACGGATGTTCCCTGAATGCCATGTTGAATGGTTCATAATTTTCAGATGGTTGACCAGATGGTACGGCAGATCGATATCACGTCTGGAACGGTCATAATCTATATCCGACAGCCGTACCTCCAAACCGTGGGCATTGGCAAAAAATCCGCTTTTGGTATAAATATCGGATATTTTGAAAGCGGTGGAGAAATGGTCTCCCACATACCCTAATGTAAAACTCCCGTCCTGTTCTTTGCCTGCCGTATTGCGTAAACGCCGGTCCTTTAATTTAATGTAATAGGAATAATATTGAATGCTGTCCGCGGGAACTTTGTAATCTGCATAATCCACCAGTGTCAGGCCCACTTTGTAATAAAGCCTGTCCCTCTTTCCCGCCATTTGTGCCGAAAGACCGACCGATTCGTTATTACTTCGCATAAAAAGTTCCGCCCTGCTTTCATACGGTCTCGCCGGTATATAGTCGCTATACAGGTTTATGACCCCTCCAATGGCATCCGAACCATAGAGCAGGGCAGCCGGTCCTTTTATCACCTCAATCCTGTCTACTGAAAACTGGTCAATTTCAAGACCGTGCTCTTCTCCCCACTGCTGCCCTTCGTGTTTGATGCCGTTTTCCGTCACGACCATGCGGTTGAACCCCAGTCCCCTTATAACCGGTTTGGATTGCCCGGAACCGATATTCATCGCCTTCACACCCGGTATTCCCGCCAATGTTTGCGGCAGACTGCCTGAAAGATTCATTTCAAGGTAGGACTTGCCGATTCTGACAAGACTTTGGGAGGATCTCATCTGAGTATCCCGCCTGCTGTCATTTCCCATGATGACCACTTCGCTTAACGTCACGCCATCCTTTGTCATGTCCGGAACACTGTCCTGGTGCTGGGCATGAGAATGAATGATGAACAGGAATGACGCAACGGTTGCAACAACTCTTTTCATCGCTATTTTTTTAGATTATCGATAGAACCTTCTGCCGGAAATTATTCCTTAAAATCCGGCATATTAGCCATATGCCTTCCTGCATTTGCCGTCGGAAAAGGATATACAATATCCGTATTTGTATAATCGAATGATACAAATATCATATGCCATAACCTGTTTTTTCGGACAGACAATGTGCAGGCACACCCACAATGGTGTGGCAAATTTTCGCATTTGTTTATAGTAATGCAGATAAAGAGGGAGGGGCGCGCAGATTATACGGATGAACGGGCTGATAACCCTTCATACCCATATAAGCAACCGGTTCATAATTAAAAAGTGGAATTATAATCTGAATATGGAAAGATTCAGCCTGTGTAAATGGGGAAAGGGTAAAATGGCAGACAGGACATTGATTGCAGGGGCTCTGAGGATGCCCGTTGTCTGAATGGCAGACAGCAATCTCTTCGTGGTGGTGCATAGCCTTCACCACGAAGACAGGCATGAGTGTCATAAGTAACAGCCATGCGACAGCAATTCTGTTTTTTGTCCTTACTTTCATCTACCTACTTTCATAGAAACGCTGCAAAGATAATAAAAACATTCAAATGAAACAGTTTTCAGACATGAAACATTGTTTCATTTTTTTTAGATATCATCAGAATACCTATAAACAGGTGTTTGTTCATGTCGAAACACTGTTTCAAAATCCCGAACCATGCTATCTGCTTGTTTTGATACTTTCTGATTATTAAGTATATTTGCAATATAAACCAATCAGCCATTATGAGTGCAATAGATATATTAAGGGAAAAAGGGCTTAAAAAGAGCGCCCAACGAATAGCCATTATTTCTATTTTGCTTGACAAGCGGTTCCCGTTGACAGAAAGTGATATCAAGGAAGAAATGGGCGATATGTATGACCGGATCACGTTTTACCGGACGATACAGACTTTGTTGGAAGCAAACATTATTCATCGGATCACAATAGACAACGTTACGGCCAGATATGCACTGAATAACTCCCCCAATCACAGCCATATTCATTTTTATTGCAAAATATGTCATTCTGTAACTTGTTTTGAGGATATTCCATTGCAAGAATATCACTTGCCTGAGAATTTTGAACAAGAGGAATGTGAGGTCCTGATTAAAGGGACATGTAATAAATGTAAAGTCGAACATTCTTGAATATCTAAGACAGGGATAAATAAAATTCACGACAAAATCTATTTGTCGTGAATTTTATAAGATTGGCTTTTAGTCTTCTTTTCCCAAAACCTTCCAGTACTCCATATTGGTAACCTTTTCCAATAAAATTTTTCTATCCCCTTCCCGAATGTTGTCAGCAGCTACAGGCGGAACCAAGGCAGCACGATTGCCGAATCCACGCCATTTGAGCATATGGCTGGGGACCCCGCGTTCAAGCAAGGCTTTATATACCGCTTTTGCACGGCGCTCAGACAACCGCAAATTATACTGCGCGCTTCCACGGGCATCTGTATATCCCGTGATCAGGAAATGACTATCCGGGTAATTCTTCAGCAAAGCTGCCAGCCTGTCCAGAATCTTATGGGAAACAAGAGTAATCACGTCCTTGTCAAATTCAAAATGAATATTCTCTAACAAATCGCAAAATACCGTATCCACCATGACAGGAACTTTCTCTTTTCTCTCTACAACCCGTTCAACGATTCTTTCCACCTCGACCGGCTTTTCCACCTCTACATACCGAACTACTGGAGGTGTATGCTTGTTCTTTCCGCCAATACGCCAGATAACACTGGCAGAAATCTGCACGAAGTGGGGAAGACTCTTTTGTACGGGTAGAAGATATTCACCTTGCAGACCTAGCCCGAACGAGTTACTTAACCAGGCTTTTACCCCCGCGCCGAAAGACAGGGGGATAAAGGAGTTCTTATCGGATGAGCGCCCGTCAGGGTTCCATGTATCAAAAGACTCCCAACGCGCTTCTCCTGTAGGATCATCCACAAAATTACCGCCATATACGGAAGTAAAATCCTTATGCAGATAATTTACCCCGACTCTAAGATACGGTTCCACCCATTTGGACTTGAACAAGGGGGTAAAACGGAATTGCAAGCCTAATCCCCCCATGTACAGCCAATCATGTTTCCTGCCGCTTCCTGTGGTACGGTTGTTGCTTGTCACTCCGACAGTCCCCTGCAGGTCCAGATAAAACCATCGGTTCAATTCCCGTGCCACGTACAGGTTAGCCCCACCCATCAGATGATTTGCCTTCAGATTATAAAAGTAATTTTCCGGTGTGCTCCGGAAACCGGTTATCGCCACACGGTTCCAGTTTATCAGTGAACCACCGACACCGATCTCCCAGGCTTTTGATGCTTTTTCCTGTTGTCCGTCGTGTATGGTCACTTCTTCCTGAGAAGGTGCGCGACGGGTTGTTTCTGTGTCTTGCCCTCTTGCTACCAAAGAGACTGGCAGCAAGGAGAGGAAGACAAAACCTATCATTTTTTTCTTCATATTCATATTCAATTATCCGATAAATAAATCAATCCATCCAGTCAGCCGGACAATTTTTGACTGCCAAAGGAGTTTTTTGGGACCTGTCTGCAAAATCAACTAAATAATACTGATCGCCCTCTTTGGTCAGGTAGTAAGCGTAACGCCCACGGTACTCGTTAGTATTGTAGAATACTATCTGGCTTCCACTTTTCTGCCTTGAGCGGACATCCACGCCAATCCAGTTGTTGGGATAGGCGCTTGTCAGGCAGAACCGTCTGCCACCCTTTGAAAGTTCCAGCGTTCCCGTATGTACGGTTCCTCCCGTTCCGTTGATGAAAGTACGCATTTGTATGAACACAGCCCGGTTATCAGCCAAAGCGGATGCAGAAAGGTTGCCTTCCGGATGTTTCCAGATATTGGTACCTTCCTCTTTCTGCAATCTATCTTGTCCTGTCGGGTAAGAGTATGTCTTATAAAAGTCCGGTAACTTATCCGTGTCAATTTCTCCCCATAGGGTGGTGACACCCTCCTTGATTTCGACAAAGACACTGTTCTCCTTGAAACCCGGAGCCGGATATAATTCCGGAACGTGTATCTTATCCTGTAAATATATCGTCTGTCCATAGTCGTTGGAATTTCCCTCACCATCACCGAAATAAAGGCCTACATAGTTTTCTTTTCCGTCCCACTCATACTGTTTCAACCGGCTGATAGTATCATTCTTTGCAATATTGGCCTTCTCTGTTGCTGTAAAGACCATCGGACGTATTATGTATAAATAAGTATCCCCTCCGCTATAACGTTTTAATTTACTTTTATCTATATTCTCTTCATTTACAGGTTGATTTATATCATTAATCTTAGATGATTTCATACTACTATAAGGGGTCGTAATGGCACTTGGGTAACTGCCCCATTCTCCATCTACCTGCCGCTCAATTTTGTATGATATATATAAATACTCCAATGAATTTATTTCCGATGTATAGGCACTCAGATACGCACCACTCACACTGGCTCTGACATTTATCCTGTTCGGCACCAGCGTGTTCCTTGCACTTGTTTCCTGCGCTCCATCAACCGTTACGGTTACGCTTCCTCTTCTGTCCGACAGTTCTTTCATGTCCGGCAACTTGTCCCATGTGACCTTGAACTGCCCCTCGGCATCCGTTGTAAATGTCTCCGTGGAAGATACGCCGGGTAAGCCGCTCACATTTACGCCTGCCGCGACTTTTTTGCCGGCCTTGTCATACACGGTAAAGAGCACCGATCCGTCCGAAGGTATTACATACTCTTTCAATAAAGAGTTCCAGTATTCGGGAATAACATTATATTTTCCGATTTCCACCTCGATCACCGAAGATTTGCCTGTGAGGAAATCCCAAAAGTCCGTCTGCTTATTCCGGTCTGCCGGCCATTTCTGGTCAGGATTATGCGGATTGTCCACTTCACCGGATGAAATGTACTCTTTCCAAAGTTCATAGGCACTTTTACCATTGGTCCCGTTTGTTCCATTGGTTCCGTTTTTGCCATCTTTGCCGAAAGCGGACTTGCCGGTATCCTTACCGTTAATATACCAGTGTCCATTCTCGCCAATGGCCACCTCGGGAGATTTTCCGTCCTGTCCCACAGCCTTCTTACCGGTGTCCGTGCCGTTCACGAACCAGTTGCCGTTACCACCGATGGTGACTGTCGGTGACACTCCGTCCTTGCCGTTCACGCCATCCTGACCTACAGCCTTCTTGCCTGTGTCCACGCCGTCAATGAACCAGTTGCCGTTATTGCCAATGGTGACTGTTGGTGACACGCCATCCTTACCATTCGTTCCATCCTGCCCCACAGCCTTCTTGCCTGTGTCCACACCGTCAATAAACCAGTTGCCGTTATCGCCAATGGTGACTGTCGGTGACACTCCGTCCTTGCCGTCCGCTCCATCCTGGCCCACAGCCTTCCTGCCGGTATCTACACCGTCAACAAACCAGTTGCCGTTATCACCGATAGTGACCGTCGGGGGCACGGCATCACGACCGTCCTTGCCATCTTTTCCATCCGCTCCATTCTGACCGTCACGACCGCGTGCGCCAATACCAGTATCCTCATTGCCAATAAACCAGTTTCCATTATCTCCCACATGGGGTGTCTGTCCGTCCTCGCCACTGGCACCGGTCAGGAAGCGCCAGAAGTCCTGTATCGTATTATTTTCGGGAGACCACTTTTTATCTGGATCATGCGGATTATCCACACTACCGTCCGCAATCATCTCTTTCCATTGCTCGAAGGCGCTTTGCCCGTCTTGACCGTCCTTGCCATCCTTACCTTTTAAATATTTGAAAAAGTCTGCCACTTCCGTCTGATCCTTCGGCCAGTTTACAGTTCCGTCCGCCACTTTTTCCTTCCAAAACTCATAGGCTGAAAGCCCCGTATCACCTTTGGGACCCTTGGGCATGGTGATATCTACATCCGTACAAGAAGCTATTAACAAAAAAACAACTATCCCATACCACTGCATAATTCTTAATTTACACATTTGAACTTTATTTTTTAGTTAATTTATTTATAAATTAAATTAGTATCCTGTTATGTTCCAATGATGTAGGTATGAACTGCGAATCACACGTCATTTATTGCCCAAATTTTACATTTGTGCAAACAACTGATAAAAAGCTCTTTTTTCATTGCTGACCGTAACATTGATTCGGTCTGATCCCTAAAAACATAATGTTCATTTATAATCAAAACAGACTTGAAATTCATGGGAGCTATTCAGATTCTGAACAGCCTTCCCTCATCTATATAAATACATCAGAATTGGTAAATCCTGAATAAATTAAGGGATCGCGCAACATATATCATTCGATAAATTAGCTTTTTTCATATTATAGTTCATGCTAAAAAACATCAATTTTCGACGCAAAGATAGAACAAGAATACAGATCTGGACAAACAAAGGAAACAAATATGAAACTAAAACACAGATGATATAAAACCAAAAATCATATTGATATTGCAGTCTATTATTCAAGTACGGAATGTTCTGCAAGTAACTTCAGTTACATCATTTCTTTTCCAAAAGCGAGTGCACGTTCTATGCTTCGGAGATAGATTGTAAATTCCGCTTCTCTATCTCCCGTTGGCAAATCCAAACCTGCGTAAGGCCTATATTTGCTAAAATCACCCTCTGTAGAGAATAGGTCTCAATGGACGCAACACATGCCTGATACAATAGACAAAAGCAATCAGAGCAGTGATTCCCCGGCATAACCGATGTATGCAATGGATGCATGTATACACACCGCTCCTCCGATAGTAGTACCGCAGCCGATTCCGAGATTGAAGACCGCAGAATAAATGGTCATCGAAATGGTCGAAGCCTGCGGCAATACGGCCATAATTTTCACCTGAGGCGACAAGTTGAAGAGGGTATAAACTATTCCCCAAAAGAAACACAAGGCAAGTACCGCTCTCATAAAACCGGAAAGCGGATACAATAACAGAAAAGAGGCCGCCATGCCCGAAGAGGCCGTAAACAGGAGCAAACCGGACTTCCGACCGGAATATCGGGAAAACAAAACGCTTCCTACTATACCGGACAGTCCCACAAGCATCAGAACCAACGTAATGAGATTCTCGTCCAGCCGAGCAATCTGCACCAGAAACGGCTCTACGTAACTGTATCCCGTATAATGTACCATAGTTGCCAGCAAGGCGAACAGATAGATACTTATCAACGCCTTGTTGCGGAACAGTACAGGCAACCGGTGCAGCGTCATCGGTCGGGTGTTGGGCGGTTTCGGGAAGACCATGCCCAGAAACAGAGCTACCAGTAACCCTATCGCGGTAATGCTTGCGAAAGTTATCCGCCACGTTATGTACAGACCGACGGCACGACAGCCTCCACCTGCTAAAAAAATATGTACATTCACCGGAACAACAAGAGCACATCGATTCGCTGTGCTTGCTGCTTGAAAACAAGGAACAGCTTCTTTTTACGGCAATGAGGAACCTTCAGGAGTAGCAGAACATAGCCGACATCGTAGGGGAAAGGATTCCGGTTGTCCTGTCCGAGGTCAGGAAACAGTCACAGGGACAGACTATTTCTCTAAAAACGGAAGTCTCCGATCCAGATGGAACGGTTTCCAAAAAACGGAATTTCTGGGATATATTCCGGCGTAAAGAGAAAAAGTCCGCTTACCTGCAACAAAAAGAACAGATAGAACGGAAGCAGGAACAACAGACCGCCTCTTCCCCGGTTGTGACCGCAAGACGCATGCTGCTCACCCTGAACGACCGGGTCATTGAGGAATAGGAAAGGCGGAAAGCATACTTGTCCGTCCAGATGGATAGCCTGTATGGGAACAATGCGGAACTGAACCGGAAAATGAACGCGCTCGTTACCGAGTTCAAAAAGGAAACAAATACACGGTTCACATCTAAATATGAGGCATTCATTCTTGACCGTGACACGTCCTACCGTACCGTGGCCTGTCTTGCACTGGGTGTTTCCCTGCTGACAATCGTGTTCTATGCCATCATACACCGGGACATAAATAGAAAATACCGCTACCAGAAAGAGCTGGAGACGTCCGACAGGAAGAACCGGGAACTCCTCCAGTCCAAGAAGGACATGATGCTCGCCATCGCCCATGACCTGCGTTCCCCGCTGACAACGATAACCGGTTCCGCCGACCTGTTGCCGGGCGAGAAGGACGGGCGGCGTAAGGCGAAGTATGTGGAGAATATCCGTCACACCTCGGAGTACATACTCTCCCTAGTAGATACCCTAATGGACTTCTATTTGTTGGATACGGGACAGGCACAGTCATACGAGCGTATCTTCCACCTGGAATCCCTGTTCAAGGAGACAGTGGACAATTACGCCCCGCTTGCGCAGAGGAAGCGCCTGCTTCTCTCCTCCGGTTTCTCCGGCACGGACGTGGTGGTCTGCGGTGACAAGAGCCATCTCCAGCAGATCGTCAACAACCTGCTCTCGAATGCCTTGAAGTTTACCAAGGAAGGGAGCGTCCGGCTGGAGGCAGAGTACAGGAACGGCGAGCTGCATCTGTGCGTCCGGGATACGGGCACCGGCATGGATGAAAAGGACGCGGAGAGGATATTCACCGCCTTCGAGCGGCTGGAGAATGCCCGTGGCGTATCCGGTTTCGGCCTCGGCCTTGCCATCTGCTCCAGGCAGGTCTCCCGGATGGGCAGCTCCATCCGTGTGGAAAGCCGAAAAGGGCAAGGCAGCGAATTTATCGTCCTGCTTCTCCTTCCGCCGGCCGACGGGAAATCCCCCTTGGATACGGAAAAACTCTCCCAGCACCTTCATATGGAAGGGACACGCGTCCTTGTGCTGGATGACGACCTCCGGCAGCTTGGCATCGTGAAGGAAATGCTGCTCCGCCATGCCATGAACCTGCAAAAGAAGGAAGAATGAAAAAGATACTGATCATAGAGGACGACATTGTTTTCGGCCGCAGCATCGGCAACTGGCTGAAGAAACAGGGAATGGAATGCCGCCACGTGACGGCACTGGCCCCGGCAAAGAAATCCCTCGCCTCGGAGGAGTTCGACCTCGTCCTTGCCGACCTGCGCCTGCCGGACGGGAACAGCACGGAGCTGCTGCGCTGGACGCATGAGAAATGCCTTGCCGTCCCGTTCCTGATCATGACGAACTACGGACAGGTGGAGAACGCTGTGGAAGCCATGCAACTGGACGCCGTGAACTATCTCTGCAAGCCCATACAACCGGGCGAGGACAGCCAGGATGCTGGACATCAGCCGGACCACCCTGTATGAAAAGTTGCGCAAATACGGAATCATATAACCAACGAGAAAACAGGGGAGGGACGTGAAAACAGGCCTCCTGTTTCTGATGATTTTTAGGATACAGAAAGGCTATAATCTTGCTTTTCTCACCCGCAAATCTTATATTTGCACTACGATAATCGTTCTTTGAATGTATGCAAGATAGAACAAACCGTTGAATCTCGCTCGTTTCTAAATCGTTACCTATTAAATGAAAATAATATGGTAACCATCTAAATTTCAATTAGATAACAAATACATTGTGTTTCCTCGTGTGGAATGTCACGTTCTTCTTTACACCTGACTTATCAGCTCAGTTCTTGAGACTGATGCAGAGATTGCTTGCATTGGGCAGCCCTCCAAAGACAAGATCATCCGGCGTGCAGCCATTATGTTTCGGCAACCATTTTACCGCTTGGGACGAAAGGGGGATATAAACGGGATTTGTGGTCTTTGTCATTACTACAGACACGAGCCATTGCCCGTCTGATGTGGAGATGTCACGCCAACGCAATTTCCGTATGTCACTGATACGAAGTCCGCAAAAACAGGAAAACAGGTATGCTCGCCGTACCTGCTCGTTAAAGAATGGCGTGGCTATCATTTTCTTTATCTCCTCGATGGTCAGAAAATCCCGTTTGCTTTCGGGAACTTTGATTTTCTCGGTCATCTCCAGTTTGTACCAAGGATTTGATTCAATCAGTCTCTCACGCACAGCCTCGTTCAAAGCGGTACGCAAAGTGGTATAATAGGAATGAGCCGTCTTGGGAGTAACCTGTTTTCCCCATGCGGTCTTGCAGGAAGAGCGAAGCCAGTCGATATAATCAAGATAGAATTGTCTGTCCACATCACAGAGCCTGACATCTGCACGGAATTTCAGCAGGTTCTTGCGGGCGTTGTCGATTCCGTTCAGGTCGCGTGCTCCCCGGTGTTCGTGGTTCTTGCGGACAATGGGCATCCAGTCGGACAGCAGCATATCGGAAGATTTGCTTTCCGGTACTGTTTCCACCTTCGCATTGAGCAGGGCTTCTGTCCGTTCTCGCTGAATATCTTCCGCCTTGCGAAGTGTCTGCGCATTTTGCCGCCTTGCTTTGGCAGATGTTTCCGGCATGAGATAGAGTTGCAGAAACTCGTACTCATGCCCGCCGTCTACGCTACGGTCAAGAAACAGGGATAAACGTCCGTCCGCCAGTTTACGGTGACGTAACTTGAACGGAGATTTCTCTATTAATGATTTCTTTTTCCTTCCCATTGTATATCAATGATTTATATCCATATACAAAGGTGACAAATAATCCGAATATAAGTATCGTTTTAGGTAACAAAAACGGCGAATAATAAAGATTTTAAGGAATACAACAGAATACAACAGAAATCATCATTACTTAATAACACATTGATAATTAATATTTATATAGATTTTATTTGTTTTTAATTTCCCTTCATTTCAATACATTGGCTAATGGGCAATGTTTCTGGTAAAAATATGTTCTTTTGTTATAATGCCACTTCAATTTTATCACAATGCTTTAAAGGTTTAAAGTAAGGAATTTACTTTATGGAAATATCTGAAAGGAAAATGAAATGTGTGAAGACCGAATCTTAGAAAAAACATGCAAAGAGGAGGAATTATCAGGCGGAAAGTATAAATAAAGGCTCTGGAAAATTAGTTTACCTAAGCTCTGCTTTGATAATGTTGTTTTGAATTTGTGTGATTACTAACTGTCTATATAAGGATTTTACTATTTAATTTAGATTTCGGATCTTACATGAATAGATGTTTTATAATGTATGAATATCGCAGAATTTATTATTTGAGTTATTGTTCTTGTATTTGTTAAAGGATAAACATTTATCAATATTCCTCAGATACATATATTGTATCTTCCATAAAATGGTATCTTTTCTTGTTCTCTATCCGCTGTGTAAGTATAATGATGTTCTGCATCAATTAAAGAAAATATTATTGGAGATATAAATACCTAGCACGGATGATAGAAGTGAAATATATCAATAGCTTTATTATTATTTGAAAAGCGATCTTCGGAACTTTATTACTGACGGTTTAATGGCTTTCGCCGTTAAACCGTATGGTTTTCGTTTAACGAAAACACAACTTGCTGTCCCCTCTACGGGGACAACGTTTTTAAGTAGAACTGTAGATTGCCCCGATTGGTGCCTCCCTCCCGATGGCAACCTCTCCCGATTTCGGTCTGCTTCTCCAGGAAAGTTGGTGTTTTTTACCAATATTCCGGAGGCGGAATAGGCTGTAGCTTCCTGTAATAGTAGAGCATTCTACGATTATCCGACACATCAGATGGCTTCTTTTTCGTGATAATTGAATATTTAGAAAACTGAATATTTTGATAATCGGATAATCCGAATACTATTATATCTGTAGTCTCTTGGAATATTACACAGTGACAACTGAATAATTGGCGTTTTGGATATTGCTATATTTGTATAATGGATAAGCAATTATAAAAGGCTGTTATTATACATTCCCCATCAGAGAGAAAGTTCCTTGAGCCTGCTGCCGTCCAGCCGGTGAACGGATACCGTACCGTCACAGTAAATAGCGAATGTTGGCATGTTCCCGTCCTTCGGGAAAGTGATGGAGCCGGTATTGCAGACCGCTGTATGCTCAGTCCGTTCAAGTTTCCACCGGTGGGTGTGACCATAAAAAAGACAATCGAACCTTCCCTTCGGCAGTCTGTCCTCATTGTAGATATGTCCGTGGATGAGAAAGAAACGTTTTCCATTATCCACCAACAGGGTGTAATCGGACAGGATGGGAAAGTCCAGCAGCATCTGGTCCACCTCCGAATCACAGTTTCCACGGATGGCGACAATCTCACCGGCCATCGCATTGAGACGTTCTGCGATCCCTTTCGGGTCAAGTCCTTGAGGTATCCCGTTCCGGGGACCATAATTCAGGATATCTCCCAAAATACAAAGCATTCCGCATTGTTGCTCCCGATAAAATGCCAGCACTTGTTCCAGTGCCGGTAACGAGCCATGTATGTCGGACACAATCAGGTATTTCATCATAATCTATTCGTTATAGGTTAAGTTTTCGCATCACAAAAATAAGCATAATTATCTAATCTCCCTAACTGGGGAAACGATGAGAAAAAAGACAGGTTCCCTGAACTGTAGATTGCTGTATTGCTGTCCTTGTAGATTGCTGCAATGTTATAATCGGATACATAAAATAAGGGTATTTAGCCTTAGCTAAACTAAGCTAACAGTCTGACAATAAGGATTCTAATACTATGATATGTGGGTTTATTATGCTACCTTAGTGGTATAATAATAAAGGATAAAAAGCTATGAACGAACAAGTTAGAAATATCTTAGAACAGAGTACCACCAAGACGAGCAAGATTGAGCAGCTGCTCCATCTGGGCCTGACGCGCAGGGAAATTGCCGATTTGGTGACACGCGGCAACTATGGTTTTGTATATAATGTTGAGAAGAAAATGCTTGAAAGAGAAGGTGGAGTCTTGCTGAACAGGGCAGCAACCACCCTGATGGATTACACCTTCACCCACAAGTTCGGTATTGAGATTGAAGCCTATAACTGTAATATGGAAAGACTGGCACGCGAATTGAGGGAGGCCGGCATCCATGTTGCCGTTGAGGGTTATAATCACACGACCAGGGATCATTGGAAGCTGGTGACGGACAGCAGCCTGCAGGGAAATAATACTTTCGAGCTGGTCAGCCCGATACTGGTGGGTGAGAATGGCCTGAAAGAGCTGGAAACGGTATGCTGGGTGCTTGACATCTGTAATGCAAAAGTGAATGACAGTTGCGGGTTCCATGTCCATATGGATGCGGCTGGTTTCAATCTGGACACTTGGAAGAATCTGGCTTTGACCTACAAGCATCTCGAACACCTGATTGATGCCTTTATGCCAAGGACACGCCGGAACAATACCTACTGCAAAACCCTCTCCGGTGTTTCCGACGAGAGAATCAAATCGGTAAGGACGATAGACGGCCTGCGGGAGGTCTTTAATAATGATCGGTACCACAAGGTCAATTTTGAGGCTTATTCCAGGCACCGGACCGTTGAGTTCCGCCAGCATTCCGGTACGACTAATTTCACAAAGATGGAGAATTGGATCCGGTTCTTGAACGGATTGATTACCTTTGCGAAAAGCTCCAGCCTTCCCAGCCGGATGACACTGGAGGGGTTACCCTTCCTGGACGGGAAACAGAAATTATTTTTTAAACTTAGAACTAAAAAGTTAGCGGTATGATACAGACTTATCATTTGCTGGATGGCGGTCAGATAACCGCCGCCAGCCCGGAAGAGTTCGTCCGGCTGCTCCGTGAGGGGAGCCGGTTCGACTATGATTGCACGGATCAGGAGTATATGGAGAACTTTGCCCGGCGTTACGGGGAGCTGCATGGCGTGTCAGTTGCCACCGATACCCCTGAACATTTCCTGACGGACTTGCAAGCCGCCGGTTACGTCCGGTAACCGGTATCGCTCCTTTATTATTAGTCCCTGCTTCAAAGATGAGGCAGGGATTTTTCTTTTTTCATTGCAACCTTTCCTGTCTGCCTGACGGCATTTCCTCCTGTCAATTCCTGACTATCCATGACTATCCATGACTATCCATGACTATCCGTGACAGGGTATTTCATCTTTTCCCGGCATTCCTTTCTTTTGCAGTGTAGAACGATATACAATTATAAGCATTACAGTTTTACAGCATTATATTTTTATCTGATTATATAAAGAAAGCGTATGAAAAAAGAACCGTTATTAATTGCCTTTGCCAGCCAGAAAGGAGGAGTCGGAAAGTCTGCCTTCACAGTTCTGGTGGCCAGTATCCTTCACTACCAGAAAGGTCTGAAGGTGGGTGTCGTGGATTGCGACTCCCCCCAGCACAGCATCTCCCGGATGCGTGACCGGGACATAGAAAGCGTGCAGGAAAGTGATTTTCTCAAAGTGGCCCTCTACCGGCAGCATGAACAAATCCGGAAACGTTCCTATCCAGTAATCAAAAGCAATCCGGAGAAAGCTATAGAAGACCTGTACCGCTACATCGAAGAGCAGGATGCCGTCTTTGATGTCGTACTGTTCGACCTTCCGGGAACCCTCCGCAGCGAAGGGGTTGTCCATACCATTTCCGCAATAGATTACATTTTCATCCCCCTAAAGGCAGATAATGTCGTCATGCAGAGTTCCCTCCAGTTTGCCGAGGTGGTGGAGGAAGAACTGATTGCCAGGCACAACTGTAACCTGAAAGGCATCTATCTTTTCTGGAACATGGTCGACAAGCGTGAACGGACAGAAAGCTACGAGTCCTGGAATCGCGTCATACAAAAAGCGGAGTTACGCCTGCTGGAGTCACGAATACCGGATACCAAACGCTATAACAAGGAGCTGAGCTCCCTGAAGAACAGTATCTTCCGTTCCACACTGTTCCCTCCCGACAACCGCCAGATAAAAGGTTCGGGCCTCTGTGAACTGATAGATGAGTTATGTGCCGTAACACATCTGGATACCACCCATACCTTACAATAAGGGGAATTATGGACAGCGGAAAAAAGAGATTTGACCCCCGGAGCATTGACGAGAAGGCCATATTGGATATTGTCGCCAGGAAAGGGACGATACGACCGGACTCCCCTGCAACGAGTGCATCCCCGAAGCCGGAGGATACGGTAGAGGAGATTGCCGGGAGTAGCGAAGCTCCGGTCTTTACCACCGGGGAAATCGACGCTTACAGGGCGTCCTTCCTGAATACGGTCAGAACCAAATCCCGTAAATCATTGCATATCGATGCCGGCCTGCATCGCCGCATCTCGTCCCTGGTATGGGCGGTAGGACGTGGCGAAGTGACCGTAGCCGGTTTTGTAAACCAGGTGCTGGCACATCATTTCGAAGAGAACGGCGGATTGATAAATGCCGTGCTGGAGAAGTATTACCAATCACTAAAATCATAAGGACATGGAATACCTTTTTATTATCCTGTTCATCTATGCCTCTTACCTGAGTATTGAAAAGTATGTGCATACAGGCAGCATTTTCACATGGAGAGGCAGAAAGGACAGGAAGGAACGTCAGGCTACGCCTGTCGCCATCCATCCGGCAGCTTCCTCATCCGAGACGGAAATAATAGGCAAAAGCCGATACCAAATACGACAATCACTGACAATAGATGACAATAACGGACAGCTTGAACCGGGCATGGAAAAGAGTGGTACCTTTACTCCCGAAAAGGAAACAGAGCCGGTTCTCCGAGTGCGCGACCCCCTTGATAAGAATACGAAATTCCCGGAATTCCCGGCTCCTTTTCAAAAACTGAATTATCCTGAAATTGATTATATGCGGGAGGCCTCTCCTTCTTCCGGTGAAGAAAAAGAGGAGATTCCCGAACGCTACGAGATTACAGGATACGTACAGCGGAGCAATCCCCACCGGGCAACCGGTGTCACCTTTGACGATATGGATATGATTGAGAAAGCAATGGCATCGGACGAACTTACGGAAGCGGAACAGGAACAGGCCCGGCAGACTTTCCAAAAGCTGGAAGGCACAAACATGGAAAGGGTACTGCAGGCGAGCGTCCTGGGAAGCAGCGATAAACTGAAACGCTATATGCGCTTGTATGTGGATAAGGGCGAGCCCCATTTATTGACAGGAAAGAATAGGGACGACATTCTCCGGGAATTTGATATTAGGGAGCATGTGCCCGAATAAATAGAACAAGTAAGGAATATGAGACAGTATTATGATTCCGGTTGATCCGGGTGCAGCGAGTTTTAAAACAGAATGTATAACCTAAAAAGACGAAAAAGCATGAAAGATTTCTTTGACTCCGGTTGATCCGGGCAGGACGAGTTCTTGAAACGTTGTGTATAACCTGTTAGAAAAGAAGATATAGAGATATGAGAGGCTTCTATGATTCCGGTTGATCCTTTCCCTTTACCGGAGCGAACATTAAAAGAGTGATTAACCCCTTAAAAACGAAGGTACCTATGATTGGCTACTATGACTCAGGTTGATTCTAAAAAGACATCGTGGTTGCAAGAGACAAATCCGCAGGAGGGCAACTTCCTGCGGATTGTTTGAAACAAGATTTTTATTCACACTAAAAAATCAGATTGCATATGAAAAGACATTTTAAAAAGACGGTTGCGCTTATCGCATGAATAACTGTTTCCACCCTGGGTGCCTATGCCGAAGGGGACGGAAGTGCCGGTATAACAAAGGCAACATCCATGCTTACCGGTTATTTTGACCCCGCCACCAAGTTGATATATGCGGCAGGGGCTATTGTGGGGCTGATAGGTGCCATTAAGGTATATTCGAAGTTCAGCAGCGGCGACCCTGACACAGGTAAAACCGCCGGGAGCTGGTTTGGAGCCTGCGTCTTCCTCATCGTCGCGGCGACAGTCCTTCGTTCCTTCTTCCTGTAATATAGCAGGCTATGGAATACAATATCAACAAGGGAATCGGACGCAACGTGGAATTCAACGGCTTGCAGGCACAATACCTGTACTTCTTCGTCGGGGGCTTGCTGGCCATTTTCCTGATGTTCGTCATCTTCTATATGATAGGTATTGACCGGTGGTTCTGTATCGGTTTCGGTGTCCTCTCCGCTTTCTCTCTGATCTTCGGGGTGTTCCACCTGAACAAGAAGTATGGTCCCAACGGCCTGATGAAGCTGGCCGCAGTCAAGTACCACCCGTCCTATATCATCAATCGCAAACGTATATCTTCCTTATTTAAAAAACGCATTCATGAGAAATATATTAAAAGCCGCAACGCTGGAAAGTAAGTTTCCGATCCTGTCCGTGGAGGAAGGGTGCATTCTCTCCAAAGACGCGGACGTGACCATCGGCTTCAAGGTCTTTCTTCCGGAGCTGTTCACGGTCACTTCCGCAGATTATGCATCCATGCACGGCACATGAACAAAGGCAGTCAAGGTACTGCCGAATTATACGATAGTACACCGCCAGGACTGGTTTCTGAAAGAAAAATACAAGGCTGACACGCAGAAAGACGGGATGAGTTTTTTGGACCGTTCTTTCGAACTTCATTTTAATGAACGGCCTTTCCTAAATCATTTCTCTTACCTGTTTATCACCAAGACGACCAAGGAACGCAGCCGCAGCCAGAGCAATTTCTCCATCCTCTGCCGGGGGAATATCATTCCGAAGGAAGTCCGAGACAAAGAAACGGTCAGCCTGTTTTTGGAGAGTGTCGACCAGTTCGAGCGCATCCTGAATGACTCGACCTTTATCCGTCTGGAGCGGTTGACCACCGATGAGATAGTCGGCACACCACAGCAGGCCGGATTGATTGAAAAGTATTTTTCTCTATCACAGCAGGACACGACCACCCTGAAGGATATACAGATGAGCGCGTCGGAGATGCGCATCGGGGATGATATCCTCTGCGTACATATGCTTTCCGATGTGGACGATCTTCCCGGTTCCGTCCAGACGGATACCCGGTATGAGAAATATTCCACCGACCGCAGTGACTGCCGTCTGAGTTTTGCCGCTCCGGTGGGGCTGATGCTCTCCTGTGACCATATCTACAACCAGTTCCTGTTCATCGATGATTCGACAGAAATCCTGCAACGCTTTGAGAAGACGGCACGTAACATGCATTCGCTTTCCAAATACAGCCGTGCCAACCAGCTCAACAAGCAGTGGATTGACGCATATCTGGACGAAGCGCATTCCTTCGGACTGACCGCTATCCGTTGCCATTGCAATGTCATGGCATGGTCGGACAGTCGGGAGAAGCTCAAGGTGATAAAGAACGATACCGGTTCTGCTCTAGCCCTGATGGGATGCAAGCCCCGTTATAATACCATTGACGCACCTGCCTTGTACTGGGCAGGTATTCCGGGAGGCGAGGGCGATTTCCCTTCCGAGGAGTCCTTTTTCACTTTCGTTGAACAGGGGGTCTGCTTCTTTACGGAAGAGACGAACTATGCGGATTCCCTGTCGCCTTTCGGTATCAAGATGGCAGACCGAACAAACGGGAAGCCCCTGCATCTGGATATTTCGGACGAGCCGATGCGTCGTGGTATTACAACCAACCGTAACAAGCTGGTCATCGGTCCTTCCGGTTCAGGCAAGTCATTTTTCATGAACCATCTTGTGAGACAGTATTGGGAACAGAATACCCACATTATATTGATCGACATCGGTAACAGTTACAAAGGATTATGTGACCTGATTCACCAGCGCACAAACGGTGAGGATGGCATATATTATACGTATAGTGAAAAACATCCGATAGCTTTTAATCCATTTTTCACCGAAGACAAGGTCTTTGACCTGGAAAAGAAAGAGTCCATTAAAACGCTGATCATGTCGCTCTGGAAAAGGGATACGGAAGTCATTACCCGTGCCGAGGAAGTAGCCCTCTCAATGGCGGTTAACCTGTTCCTTGAAAAGATAAAGGAGGACAATGAACTGGTTCCTTCCTTTAATACTTTCTACGAGTTCGTACAGGGAGAGTTCCGTGGAATACTGGAGGAGAAGCATTACCGCGAGAAGGATTTCGACCTCACTAACTTTCTGAATGTATTGGCTCCTTATTATCGTGGTGGAGAGTACGATTATCTGCTGAACTCCGACGAGCAGCTCGACCTCTTGAACAAGCGTTTTGTGGTATTTGAAATTGACGAAATTAAGGAGCATAAAATTCTTTTTCCGGTAGTCACTGTCATCATTATGGAGGCTTTCATAAACAAAATGAGACGTTTGCATGGGGTGCGGAAGATGATAGTTGTGGAAGAGGCTTGGAAGGCAATCGCACGTGAAGGCATGGCTGACTATATAAAGTTTTTATGTGCGCCCGTAAAGGTTGCATCGTAAATATCTCTTTGGCAAGAGATTAGGAAAGTGTTCTTTGAAAATGACCTATCATCAGCCGACTTATCTGTTTCGGGAAAACTTAACCGAGCAGGGAGTGTAGCATGTCGGAAAAGTCATAAGTCAGTTAGTTACCAAACTGCGACTGAATGGCGAGATGAAAAGATAGATATGAGGATAAAGTCCGAATTGATTGAACGATAGTCCGAGTGGTCACCCTTGAGGCTATGGCGTAAGGTAACTATCAATCGCCATATCGTGATACTACTTCAGTGTATAGGAATGAACGTAGCAAGAACTTATCACGACACAACCGCAGTAAGCGAGTAAAGGACGGAAGTCGTATCCGACAATCTATCATGCCAACAGTTACGATGTAATAAACGGGGATTACCTATCCCGAAGTGCCGAAAGGCTATTAGGTTCGACCTATGAAAATTCGGAGTGGTAACGGAGCTTCCATAGTAGTTTGAGCAAGGTAACGCCTTGTACATGGCGAAGGGAAGTAGCTAATTATTAATACAATTAATGGAAAATGTGAGAGACATTATGAGAAGTCCAGAAAGAGTATTAAACAGTCTATCAGAACACAGTAAGGATGCAAGCTATAAGTTTGAACGTCTTTACAGAATTTTGTTCAATGAGGAAATGTTCTACGTTGCCTATCAGCGTATCTACGCTAAAGAGGGTAACATGACTAAAGGTTCAGACGGTCAGACTATTGACAACATGAGCCTGAAACGAATTGAAAAGTTGATTGATACGTTAAAAGATGAAACGTACCAGCCCCAACCGTCAAAGAGGGTGTACATACCGAAGAAAAACGGCAAGAAAAGACCTCTTGGCGTGCCGACTTTCAATGACAAGTTGATACAAGAAGTAGTAAGAATGGTACTGGAAGCCATATACGAGGGAAATTTTGAATACACCTCGCATGGTTTCCGTCCCAATCGAAGCTGCCATACTGCATTAACTCATATCCAAAAGGAGTTTAATGGTGCAAAATGGTTTGTGGAGGGAGACATAAAAGGCTTCTTTGATAATATAAACCATGATGTATTGATAAACATTCTCTTGGAGCGTATTGCGGATGAACGCTTCATCCGATTGATACGCAAGTTTATGAAAGCGGGATATATCGAAGACTGGCAATTCCACAATACTTACAGTGGCACACTGCAAGGGGGTATCATCAGCTCGATATTGGCTAATATATACCTTGACAAGCTGGATAAGTATATAAAGGAATACACAGCCAAATTCGACAAAGGAAAGAAACGAAAATTCAGTAGAGAAAGTATGGACTTTGGCAATGCAAGAAAACGTATTGTGCGAAGATTGAAGTTCGTAAAAGACGAAAGGCAAAGGACAAAGCTAATCCTTGAACTGAAAGCAATAGAACAAGGACGGGCTAAATATCCCAATGGCGAAGAAATGGATGCCGATTACAGAAGAATGAAATATGCAAGATATGCAGATGATTTTCTTGTGGGAATTATCGGAAGCAAGCAGGATGCGCAACAGATAAAGGAAGATATTAAAAACTTCCTTGCTGACAGACTGGCATTGGAGCTGTCCGATGAAAAGACACTTGTCACTCACACGGAAAGACCGGCCAAGTTTCTCGGATATGAAATCACTGTAAGAAAGTCCAATGACCAAAGACGGGATAAACGGGGGAGATTGAGAAGAACCTATGGTAAAAGGGTCTGCTTGAATGTCAGTACGGAAACTGTCCGTAAAAAACTTTTCGATTGGGGAGTCTTGGAACTGACAAAACGTAACGGAAAGGAAATATGGAAACCGAAATGTAAATCGGGACTGATATTCAATGACGACCTTGAAATCCTTGATAGTTATAATCGGGAAATCGTGGGGTTCTATAATTACTACTCCATAGCCAACAACTGCGCCCATGCCTTGAATAATTTCAAGTACATCATGGAATACAGCATGTACAAAACGTTTGCAGGCAAATATAAGTGCCGAGCACGTAAGGTAAACAAGAAATATCGTAAGAACGGTAGGTTTATCGTAACGCACATGACTAAAACAGGTGTAAAGGAAAGATACTTTTACGACGGTGGCTTCAAACGAAAGAAGCCCACCTATAAATCGGAATGTGACATTATGCCACGAACAATTTATACTGCGGGGCGGACAAGCCTTGTTGAAAGGCTGAAAGCCTGTGAGTGTGAATTATGTGGAGCGACAGACGACCTTGTTATGCACCATGTAAGGAAACTAAAGAACTTGCAGGGAAAGGAAAGCTGGAAACGACACATGATTGCCCGTAAACGCAAGACGATTGCCGTGTGCAGGAGTTGTCACAAGAAGATACATGACGGAAAGATAGACTGAAATTAGTGGAGAGCCGGATACGCTGAGAGGTGTAAGTCCGGTTCGGGGGCGAGCATTTGGAAACCTACCATAGAAATATGATAAGGCGCTGGGTGCTTAGCCTACACAAAACGGTTAGAAAGTATTTTGGTGAGGCCGTTGTCGTCACTCAAGAACTGGACGATATTGTATCAAGTCCCATTATTAAAGACACCATCATCAACAATGCCGATTGCAAGATTCTGCTGGATCAACGAAAGTATATTAACAAGTTTGACTCCGTACAGTCCCTGCTCGGATTGACCGACAAAGAGAAAGGGCAGATATTGTCTATCAATCAGTCCAACGATCCGGCACGGAAGTATAAGGAAGTTTGAATAGGCTTGGGAGGTGTCCAGTCCGCTGTCTATGCCACAGAAACCTCTGTCGAGGAGTATCTCACCTATACCACGGAAGAAACCGAAAAGTTGGAAGTCACACAAATGACTGAGAAGCTGGGCGGCAATATGGAGCAGGCTATCCGTGTGCTGGCTAAAGAGAAGAAAAAGAAAAAATAAACGATTAAAATCAAGAAGCAATGAGAAAGAGAATTTTAAGCATGTTGTTTGTCCTGTCGGCCTTTATAGTACCGGCAAGCGTACAGGCACAGTGGGTGGTGTCCGATCCGGGCAACCTCGTCCAGGGTATCGTGAACAGTGTCAACGAAATAGTGGAGACCTCGGAAACGGCGCAGAATGCTCTCTCCACATGGAAGGAAACCTCAAAGATTTTCGAGCAGGGGCGTGAGTATTACAACAAGCTGCGCAAGGTGAACGACCTGATCAGCGGTAGCGAGAAAGTCAAGGAGTCCGTCCTGATGCTCGGTAATATCTCCGAGATTTACGTGAACAATTTCGGCAAGATGCTGGCCGACAAGAATTTCAGCCAGCGGGAGCTGAATGCGATAGCTGCCGGTTATAACACGATCATGAAGAAGAGCAGCCGCAGCATTACCGAGCTGAAGAATATCATCAATCCCACCGGCATGTCCATGAACGACAAGGAACGCATCGACCTGGTGAACCGGGTATATAGGGAAATGGTACATTATAGAGAATTGGCCAATTACTACACCCGCAAGAACCTGCATGTGTCCTATCTGCGTGCCAAGGAGAAAAACGAGCAGCAACAGGTATTCGACCTGTACGGAAAAGATGAGCGTTACTGGTAATCATTCAATTAAAAGCAGAATAGTATGTTGTTAATGTCTATTTCATTTGAAAATATGCACCGGATTCTTCGGGACCTGTATGATACGATGACCAAACTCTGCCATCCGATGATGGACATGGCGATGGCACTCGCTGCCCTGGGAGCCCTCTTCTACATCGCCTACCGTGTCTGGCAGTCGCTCTCCCGTGCCGAACCTATCGATGTCTTTTCAATGCTCCGACCTTTCGTATTGGGCATGTGTATCCTCTTCTTCGACGTGATGGTGCTGGGTACTCTCAATGGCATCTTCAGCCCTATAGTCCAGGGAACCGGAATGCTGCTCCGTGACCAGACATTTGACTTGCAGAAGTACCAGCAGGAGAAGGATAAGCTCCGTGCGGACATGATGGCAAAGACGATGATGACCGGGCGTGTCTTCGCTTCCAATGAGGAGCTGGACGCGGAACTGGACAACATGGGCTGGAGCGAGGAGGAGCATACGGCCTTGCAGACCATGTATGAGGTTTCATATGCCTTCTCCCTGCAAGGCATTGTCCAGATGGTCATGCGCAAATTGCTGGAGATTCTCTTCCAGTCCGCTTCGCTGGTCATCGACACGATCCGTACCTTTTTCTTGATCGTCCTGAGCATTTTGGGGCCGATAGCCTTTGCCCTGAGTGTTTTTGACGGGCTGCAGAATACGCTTATCCAATGGCTGGCACGCTATATCAGTGTTTATCTCTGGTTGCCGGTATCAGACCTTTTCGGGGCGATGCTTGCCAAGATACAGACGCTTATCCTGCAGGAAGAGATGAACCTGATGGCCGATCCGATGAGTATCATCGATGTGGACGGTTCGTCGGCCATTTATCTGATATTCATGGTGATAGGCATTATCGGATATTTTTGTGTGCCGACGGTTTCGAACTGGATCGTCCAGGCGGGAGGCATGAGCTCCTATAACCGGAATGTCAACAACACGGCATCCAAGGTGAGCAATGTAGCCGGTGCTGCGGCGGGTGCTTCGACGGGGAATGTCGGTGCGGTCCTGCTAAAGAAATAAAGTTGAAGATAAACTGATAAAAGTAGAATTATGGAATTTAAAAGTTTTAAAAACATCGAATCCTCGTTCAGGCAGATCCGCCTGTTCACGTTGGTCTTTCTGGGTATTTGTGCCTCGCTGACTACGTATGCCATCTGAAAGTCCTACCTCTTTGCGGATCAGCAGCGGGAGAAGGTCTACGTACTGGATCAGGGCAAGTCACTTATGGTGGCGTTATCCCAGGATGCGGCATTGAACCGTCCGGTGGAGGCCCGAGAACATGTGCGCCGCATGCATGAACTGTTCTTTACGCTGGCTCCTGATAAGGCCGCTATCGAATCCAATATCAACCGGGCCATGTATCTGGCGGACAAGAGTCTTTATAGTTATTACCGGGATTGGAACGAGAAAGGCTATTATAACAGGCTGATCAGTGGCAATATTAACCAGACCGTTCTGGTAGACAGCATGCAGTGCGACTTCGATAACTATCCGTACCGGATCACCACCTTTGCCCGGCAGATGATTATCCGAAACAGCAATATCACCGAGCGTTCCCTGGTCACCCGTTGCTTCCTGCAGAGTACGGTCAGGTCGGATAATAATCCGCAAGGTTTCATGGCGGAACGCTTTGAGATTTTGGAAAACAGGGATATAAGGACCGTTGAACGCTAATATAATAAGGTAATGAAAAGTAGAAAGATAAAAGCAGAGATCAGCGAAAAGCTGAAGAACGCCTGCGAAGAACTGTCTGAAAAAGAGCGTAAGGAAGTGATTGTGGGCATGCTGGTTATCAGTACCGTTCTATGCGGCATCACGGTAACACGCGCTTTCGGGCGTTTTCTCTCTCACGGCACGCAAAAGGAGTTGCCGTTTGTCCATCCGGTGGACTTCCTCCACCGGGCGGATAAAGACAGTATAATGTATCACCCTAAAACCCACGAGTAATGGAAGATAAAGATTTGGAAAAGCCCGAAGCGGCAGAAGAAACAGAGGTACAGCCGGAAAACGGCAGAGCCTTTAAGGAAGAACCGGAAAAAGAGAAGAAGGAACTCACGCCGGAAGAGATGGAAAAAAGAAGGAAGTTCATTGTGATTCCGGCTTTTGTGCTGGTCTTCCTGGGAGTCATGTACTGAATATTTGCCCCCACCGGCAAGGAAAACGGAACGGAAGCTCCCGGAAATTCAGGATTCAATGTGAACGTGCCGGAGCCTACCACTGCCAAACTTGTAGATAAGAAGACCGCTGCTTATGAAAAGCAACAGGCGGAAGTAGAGGAAGAAAGCCGGATGAAATCGCTGGAGCAGCTTGCCGGGACACTGATGAATAATGGAAAATCATCCGATACCGGTGAAAAAGAAAAGGACGGAGACCGGTTGCAACAGTCCGTCAATACCTACGAGCAAATCTCCAGACAGCTGGATGACTTCTATGAGACTCCCAAAGAGACAGCAAACAGTGATTTGGAAAGAAAAGTGGACGAACTGAACAAAAAGCTGGAAAAGGCGGAAAAGGAAAAGAACAAGGCGGCTACCCGTGAGGAACTGATGGAGCGTTCCTACAAGATGGCGGCAAAGTATCTGAATCCGGACAAGGATACTATTCAGCAAAAGGTAGACGAAGAAGAACTGCCGGAAGTTGTTCCGGTTCAGCGGGCGGAGCACCAGACGACCTCCGGCCTTTCACAGTCGGTTACGGATTCCGCTTTTGTAGCTTCGCTTACTGTCGAGAGGAATTACGGCTTCAATACTGCTGTCGGGAGCAGCTACCAAATGGGGACGAATACCATCGCCGCCTGCATCTCGGAGAGCCAGACCATTGAACAGGGAGGCAGGGTAAAACTCCGGTTGCTGCAACCTCTGCAGGCAGGAAGTATTACCGTTCCGGAGAACAGTCTGGTAACGGGTGCGGCGGTCATTCAGGGAGAGCGTCTGGATATCCTGATCAGCAGCATCGAGTATGCGGGGAATATCATCCCCGTGCAGTTGGCGACTTACGATATCGACGGGCAGAAAGGCATTTTCGTTCCCGGATCGGAAACTCGCAATGCGGCAAAGGATGCGGCAGGGACGGTCAGCGAGAGTATGGGAAACAGCGTATCATTTGCACGTTCTGCCGGACAGCAGGTGGTCATGGACCTGACGCGCGGAGTCATGCAGGGCGGCACGCGGTTGATTGCCGGACGGGTTCGTGCGGTCAAGGTGACGCTGAAAGCCGGATATAAGGTGCTGCTGGTCACAAAGAAACAATAACGGAGTATTCACTTTAATAAAAAAGATAAGACAATGAAAGTATTTATAGCATTATTGATGGCTGTTCTGGCCTCGGTATCCGGTTTCGCACAGGAAAAAACACCGCCAAATCCCGTCAGGATTCTGACGGATAACCAGCATATCACTCCTTATAAGATAGAGGTCACTTTCGGTAAGACGGTGCATATCCTTTTCCCTTCGGAAGTGCGTTACGTGGACCTGGGAAGTAACAATATCATCGCAGGTAAAGCTGACGGGGTCGAGAATGTGGTGCGTGTCAAGGCAGCGGTGAAGGAGTTTCCGGGCGAGACGAACTTCTCGGTTATTACTGGCGACGGCTCTTTCTTCTCCTTCAATGTCGTTTATAAGGAGGAGCCTTCCACGCTGAATATCAATATGGACCAGTGGATGAACCCGGACGAGGGAGAAAAGAAGGGAGGCAGTTCCATCCGTGTCACGGAACTGGGTGAGGAAGATCCGATGGTCATTGCCAGCGTGATGTACACCATCCACCGGCTGGACCGCAGGGCCGTGAAGCATATCGGGTGCAGGCAGTTCGGGATGCAGGCTCTTTTGAAGGGCATTTATGTGCATAAGGACCTGATATTCTTCCATGTTTCCCTGACGAACAATTCCAATGTGCCTTTCGATGTGGATTTCGTGCGGTTTAAGATAGTGGATAAGAAGATAGCCAAAAGGACGGCCCGACAGGAAACTTATATTGAACCGGTACGCACGCTCAATGCCCTGACACGCATCGAGGGAAAGAGCACGGGACGTATCGTGTATGCCTTCCCGAAGATTGTCATTCCTGATGACAAGTTGCTGGAAGTGGAAATTTACGAGAAAGGGGGAGGCCGTCACCAGCGGTTCTATATGGAGAACAGTGACCTGGTGGATGCGCGTATTGTGAATGAATTAATCGGTGAGTAATCATGAAAAGAGTTTTATTTATTATGTTATGCATTTGTCTGCCCTTTGCGGCAGGCGAATGCTTTGCCCAGCGTTACCTGCCGGGACAGAAAGGTATCCAGCTCACGTTAGGCGGTGTGGACGACTTCGGTTCGAATGTGAAGCATCTGCGTGGCAACTTTCAGCTCGGAGTGGCTCTGAGCCGGTATAACCGGAACCATTCCCGCTGGCTGTTCGGGGCGGATTATGTGAAGAAGCACTATTCCTACAAGGACATTGCGATTCCCAAAGCGCAGTTTACCGGAGAGGTAGGCTATTTCGTGCCGTTCTTCTCGGACCGTGGCAGGAACGTGTTCTTCTCTGCCGGTCTTTCCGCTCTGGCGGGTTATGAGACGACCAACTGGAACTGCAAGCTGCTCTATGACGGGGCGACTTTAAAGAATGACGGATGCTTCATTTATGGTTTTGCCCCGGCTTTCGAGATGGAGGCGTTCCTTTCCGACAGGCTGGTTTTTCTTTTCAATGTCCGCCAGAGGATATTCTTCGGATCATCCGTGGGGAATTTCCACACGGCGGTAGCTGTCGGTGTCAAGTACATTTTTAATTAGCGGCAATAGTATGGAACAAGGCAATTGGAACGTGGATGAGATGCTTCATTGGCTGGATATGAAAATAAACCGGGAAGACCGGGACATACGTGAACAAAGCAAGAAGATAAATGGGAATTTCCTGCACTTTTTCGAATGGAATGCGGAGAGCCTGTATAAGTCTCATTTTATGTCCGGGTGTTATAAGATACTCCGGCAGGCGGTGGACGGGGCAAAGGACATGGATACGGTTCGGAATATTGTTGAGGACAACATTGCTTACTGTGAGAGCAAACTGTTGAACGGTCAGGTGGATTGTAACAGTTCCAGCCGGACAACGAATGTTGCCCATTTCCTGAAGTTGGAGTGTATGCAGCAGTTGGTTAGGGATTACCGGGAATTCGCGAATATCCTTGCGCAAACGCCTCCCGAAGAGAATTTGCAACAGACGGCTAATAAAACAGAAAAGAAGAGAGAAGAGCCGCCTGAAAGAAAGATAAAAACGGGCATCAGGCGTTAGCAGACAACGGACTCAATCAAGTAAATTATTCATTTAGTAATACGTAAAATCATGAAGATTAAATTAATAATAAGTGGTATCATGCTCACATTGCTTTGCCTGCTGGGTGGCTGTGATGATAAATTGGAAGTGCAGCAGGCATACGATTTCTCGCTAACGTCCTGGTATCTCCAGAAGACTATTTCCCCGGATGAGACCGTGGAGATTCGTCTGACACTCAATCGTAGCGGAAACTATGAGGGAACCGGTTATCAAATCGGTTATATACAAATGGAGGGCAGCGGCAAGGTGTACGACAAGAAGAAGGTCTATCTGGTGAACCGGGAGATGCAACCGTTGGATTCGATAGCGGAGTTAGACAGCAGCGATCCCTGCCGCCAGGTATTCACACTCTTCTATCATAATCGAAGCAGTAAGAATGCGGAGATTAAACTCGTGGCAACGGATAATTTCCATCAGGAAAGGGAATTGGATATCTCCTTTCAGAGTGAAATTGAAACGGATACGGAACTATAAATCAGACAACGATGGATAAAAGTGATTTAAGAATCGAACAGTTGCAGCAATATCTTGACAAGAAGAAAGGTGTTGTAGAAAGCAATATAAAAAAGTATAGCGCGCAACTGGCAAGCAACTATCTTCATTTCTTTGGTTGGCATGCCGATGACTTGTATAAGGCCTGTTATATGGATAAATATTATAAGGCTATTCAAGAGGCGATTGATACCGCTGAAACGCCGAAGGACATTGAAGGCTATTTGAAGCGTCGTACCCTGTATGTAGAAGAAGATCTCCTGAACGGTCCGCTTGTCAAGAAAAGTACCAACCCGATGTCGAATATGGCCCATTCCCTGGAGATGGAATGCAAACAGGAGTTACTGAAGGACCTCCGGTATTTAAACAGGCTTCTTCAGAGTGAGACTGTAAGTGAAAGAATAAGGCCGCAAGAAGCACCCCGACAAGAAATTGTGCCTGTGAAAGAAAAGAAGAAAACGGGACCACGGTTGAGATAGTATCAATTGAAAGCAATAAAAAAGCTACTGAATTTTTGTTTCAGTAGCTTTTTTATTTATCCCAGTCTTATATTCCGGCTATACCAGATAAGCCTCAAAAAGATAATGTATGAATAACCGGCCCTTTTCCGTCCAAACGGTCAACATGGCCGTGCCGGTTTCTCCTGTGCGGCTTTCCCATACATGGGTCCGGGTTGCCGTATAGCCTTGATTCTGATAAGGAGCTTTGAGCAGCCATTGACCGGATTGACGGAACTGGATGTCTGCCCATCGAAGCCGTTTGTTCAGCATACCGGCAGTCATTCCCAATTCTTTCGCTATCTGTGTGGTCGTGTAGGTGCTTTGGGATTGGAGGACTTTGTCATAATACTGAACTTTTGGGGCCTGTAGCTTGAGTTTCAGGATAGCATAGTTGTTCTCCTTCTCCAATGCTGAAATACGGCTGTCTCGCTCTTTTATACGGTTCTGTGCGAGCAATATGGCACGCGCAAGTAGTTCATTATCCGTTTCGCCATTCTTCTTAAGAAGATAGCCACCGTTCTTTAGTGTTTCGGGAACCAGTTCATCAAATATCCAGCTTTCGAATTTCTCAGCGGAAGGCAGCTTGCTACCGGCAATCAGCCGGTATACGTTCCCTTCGTTGATGTACTTGATTTTCTGGACGGCACTGCGTGTAGGGGTGTCGTAAACCACGACGCCCATTGGTTTACAATGTCTTACGACGGCATCTCTCGGATTGGAGTAGCCAAGTGCGGCGGCAACATCTGAGGCGCAGAACCATATTTTCCCGTCAATTTCCAGTGTCCGGATGCGTCCGAACTCAGGATGTTCAAATATTGATACTTTATTCATGACTGTTTAATTTATAGGTTTCTTCTATTGCTTTAAATATCTCGTAGACTACCTGGGGGACGATAGCGTTCCCATATCCTTTAATGGATGCCTGTCTTCACCGAGAAAAGGAGATACCGTCCAGTCGGGGGGGAAGCCCATCATCTCGGCTACAAACAGGGGATTCAGCTGGAAACTCTTTCCAGTCCGGGCGAAGAAATCGGGCAGGCTGTTCTTTTCCGGTATCCGGCCTCTCTTCTCCAGACTTTCCGGGCTTGCTGCGCCCTTCCAGTCCCTCGCTGTCGGAGTGGGCAGAAGCTCCGCCATCCTCCCAAGCCCTACACTCCAGACATGGCCTTTCTGATTGATCTTTCTCACCTTTCCTTTCGGTGTCACTATGATCTTGTCGTTTTTCCCCATTACCGCACCCACACCGGCATCGCTGGCTACTGGGGTGGGCAACAGCATCCCGTAAAAGTCCAGAAAGTCGCTCAATCCGTTGGGTTTCTTCTCCCCATTGAGCTGGCTGTACAGGGATGGAGCATAGGCCTGTTTCCATTTGTGAACCCTTTCCGGATGGTGTATCTCCGTAGCCAATGGAGTGGGAAGGAGTATTTCATGGATCATCTCCGGCAATCCCTGCTGGCGGCTGTTCGGTCCCCTGCGCTTGTAATCCTGGGCTGTCACGGTGGGCAATAAACCATATCCGGTCCCGGCGGTGGGGAGCTCCGACGGCACAAGCCGGTATAAGCACCGGCTGGACGGAATATCCTTCACGTTCAAGATCACGGCAAATGGTTTCAACAACATATTGCTGCCGTCTTTTAAATACAGGCTCACTCTCTCCGAATAGAGTGGACTGACTTCCCACTTCAGTCTCCTGGCCGGGCTGTACCATCGTGAGGATGCCAGCAACGTTCTCACCAATGACCCAATCGGGCCTGATCTCATGTATGGCCCTGAGCATATGAGGCCAGAGGTAACGGTTATCATCCGCTCCTTTTCTTTGGCCTGCGACAGAGAATGGTTGACAAGGAAAACCTCCTGTAAGGACATTGATTTTTCCTCTCCATTCTCTGAAATCTGTCGTTGTGACATCTGTATAACTTTTTGCATCTTTAAACCAGTAATTTAAAATGGTATTACAAAAATCGTCTATCTCACAATGGAAGGCATTCTGCCATCCCATTCATTCGGCAGCCAGGTCTGGGGCGCCGAATCCACTAAACAGAGAAGCGTGTACCAGACGCTTCCGCTGTTTCTTGTCTTGCTCTTCTTCTTTCATTGTTTATTCATTATTTAGAGGTTCGAGATTCATTACTTTTTTGTCGATCTTACGATAGACACTCCCCATCTCCAGCATATTCTCCAATCGGAGCAGGTCCGTGATTTCATAGACGGTCATCCCTTTCTGTGTCGTGAAGCGGATATATCCTTTCTGTCGCTGTATCTCCACTTCCTCGGGAGTCATGTGTAGGACTTCACAGATTTCCTGCAAGGTCAGGGTCAGGCTTACTTCCTTAACTGTGTAGATGTAGGTCAGGATGTTCAGCATCTGAAGACATTTGCGGTGTGATTTGACAAGTGATGCGAATTTGTTTCGTTCTATGACGATTACTTTAGCTTGATTTTCCATGTGAATTTTTATTTATGAGTTAATAGAATCGGATATGAAATCTTCGTTTAGACATTCTTCTCTCAGGAATTTATATACGTCAGAAGCCCAGAAGTAAATCTTGCCGCTGAGTTTGAAAAATGGGAGTTTGCCGGAATTACGCCAGCGGATCAGTGTCCGGTCGCATACTTTCAGCATCAGGCGCATATCCCGGCTGTCCAGCATTTGCTTGCCGTTGAAACTGGTTACTGCTTCCAGAGCCGTTTCCAGCTTGGCAATCAGTTTTCTTTGTTCCTCAAAGTTGTCCTTTATCATTGCTTTGAGTATCTCAATATCATTTCTGTTCTCTTCCATACAATATTCCTTTGTTCCAATGGGTTATTTTTCTTTCTTCGGTTGCAAAGTTTTCAAAATTGGGCATGAAAAAATAGGGCTGACGGTAACCGCCAGCCCCATATTTTTTTTCTAACATGTTTATTTTCAACGTTTATCGTTTGTCTTTTTTTCTATAACCGACTTGGATTAATAGGAAAAGAAGAGGGTTTATTTAACAGATAGATTGTAGAGAGAATATTTTCATGACTTAAAAGTTTCAGGAAGCATTTATTTCTAAATTCTTCTGCAAATTTCTTTTTTGCCAGTTGTTAGCTTAACTCCATATATTCCACATATAGATGCTCACCATATAACTCTTATCTTAAACTGTAAAATTCAGGTTTGCAACATACTGGTTATATTCTATATCCAATCTGAATAATTATAATGGCAGAATAGCAAGACAAAATGACATAAATTTATTTTTGCTATTTCCAGGAGAAGCTGTGGCATATTTTTTGTACATTATATAAAAAAGAAATATGAAAATCACAAAATACGAAATTGATATGTTGGATGTAAAGTCGGCAGATGCTTTCTTAATCCATTTTTATGATGATGATGACAACGACAAAGACTATATCATTCTTGTCGATGCAGGAAATTATAATAACGGACCAACAATCGCAAATTTTATCAAAAATCGTTATGGGAAAAAAAATATAGACCTTGCTATATGTTCCCACTGTGACAAGGATCATTTTGGAGGGTTTGTTTGGTTACTTGAGCAAATAAGAGACAATGCTCCTAATAGAATTAATATTTCTCATTTTTGGGTAGATGATCCAGCTGATCATGTCTCTTTAGGCATGGTTAAGAGAATTAGAACTCATGGTTCTTTAGTTGTAAAAGCGCGTTCTGTTTATGACCTTGGTGATAATAAAAATATGCTAGATATATTAGACGAATTAGGTAATAAAAAATTAATATGGACTGAACCTTTTTCTGATGCAGGCAAATATTCTGACAAACCATACAGTGTGGACGCATTCGATAATCACATTGAGGTACTGGGCCCTTCTGTGACATATTACGAGCAACTGGTTCCTGATTTTCGTAATGAATTGAAAAAAAAGGATTATACAACAGACGAAAATGAGGATGCATCTATTACCTTAATTGAGGGGAGAGTTTACAGCAAAACTTTAGATGATGCAGGTGATGATCCATCTAGTCATAATCAAAGTAGTGTTATATTTATTTTCAAACCGGATGATGGAAAAAAGTTCTTATTTATGGGGGATGCTGGTCGGGATGCAATTGATCATTTTTTTTATGAAGAAGATAAATATAAAATCAAAGGAATCTATTGGCTAAAAGTTCCTCATCATGGTAGTAAATATAATATGGATAATTGGATGATCGATCATTTAAGGCCTAAAAATGCTTTCATTTCAACCGAAAAGGTCGGGCATTATTTAAGCCAAGCTGTAGTCAATGCTTTAAAAAAATGTGATTGTAAGGTTTGTTCTACTCATAAACATGGTTCTGTATGGCATCATTGCGGCACTACATCAAGGGATGATTATTCATCTATAATCTCATTTTTATAAGATATCAGATGGATTGTTCAAGAATTAATAATGAGGCTAGCAATATTGTTAGCCTCATTTTCAATCCTTAATATCTAATATAAAAGTTGTAGATGAAGAAATCTGAAGTCAACTTGCTTTCAAATATCATTTCAATGGGATATTCAGTAAATGTCCCTCTTTCTTATAAATACAGAGATTAGTTCTCCTTTTCTTGAACTTTTCTCTGTATTTTTCTTGGTAAATTCTCGATTCTTCTATCTTTTTACAAGAATATTATTTACATATTATTGTTTTTTCTTCGCAACGCTGCGTTATGCACATACTTTTTTAGGTGAAGTTAAAAACCTCTCCTCTTCTGTTCTTATTTCAGTCTGATTATGCTGCCGTTCTTTTTTTCTTTTCAACCTTTTCTATCATACATACCGCGTTGGCCATATGTATTCCAAAGAAAATCCAAAGAATTTCCGTTTTTCTGTTTCTGGCTTTTATCCTAGCCAGTGAGTAATGTTGTTTCTGTGTACCAAAACTTCCTTCCAGACGGGTAGCTCTTTCACGGCTAAGTTCCGACCGTAAGATCTTCCGAAGCGGCTCATCTTTGGCCGCTCTGCCCTTACGCTTAAAGGAAGTACTTATATGATATTTTGTACAAAATTTCCGGTTGGCATTATTAGCATAGATTGAATCCGCTGCAATCGCCTTAACCCTAACCTTGATCAGTTGTTGTTGCAGATGAATACAGTCTTTTAAACGTACTCCTTCGTTAAAAGCCTTAAAGGAGATATGTTCTATAAAGGAGATTCCATCTATCTGTATATTGTTGACCTTGGCTCCGAATTCAACGGATTTGTTTTCCTTGCCTCTGATAATGGGGCGAAGGTAATGCCGGTCGATACTCACGATACGGTTAGGCACTTTTTTGCCTGCAAATAAATTCTTCCCTTGCTCAAGGACCGTCTGTATGACCGAGAAACGTCTTTGATAATCAGAGGATAGTGTAAGCCTGTGCCTGTAGGATGAATGAAGCTGCTCCAGCTGGTCCAGTAACTTTTCCAATAACTGAAGTAGTCTGCGTTTAACCATACGAGTCTGTGATTTCCTGCGTTTACGCAGTTTACTGTAAGCAAGGTAGGCACGGCTTACATCAAGATACTTGTTACGGGGACGTTGTATGTGCAATGTCCGGCAATGTTTGCACAGATGACGATGAAGCCATACAATACCTTCCCATAAGAGTTTGACATCAGTAGGGAAACGCAGATGACTTTCATAACAGGTGGCATCGGTCATACAGACATGAAGGTTCTCAAGATAAGGTTTCCAACGGTCAGCCAGAATAGGCTGGAGGGACTCAATATCAAGGCGATCTGTTAGTTCCTGACGAATTGCACTGACGATTTTAGGATTGGTCAGTGGATGAAGAGGATCAATCTGAACACCACAAAATAACTGGTAATGAATATTACCGTTTAAATGTTCAATCAGTTGTGAATCTGAAAAGTTAGTATAGGACTTCAAGACCATTAAGGCGATTTTACCTTCAGGAGAAAAATAACTTTTACGACCCAGACGAGATTCATGTAAATCCATCTGTTGAGCCAGTTCAGAGAAAGGAAAAAGAGAATGAAGACGCCCCAATTCACTCTTTTCAAAACTTTGACGATATTTTTCGAGAATATCAAATTCTGTAAAACCTAAAGTAGGTTCAATTTCTGAAATTTTTCGTATCTTTACCATGTGTTTTTATTTTTAATTACCCCCGTTTTAGTCGTCAAACTGTATTTACGGGGAAATGCTTAAAGATACAAAAAAGGCAACTAATTCGCAATGAAGTAGTTGCCTTATGTTTTTTATTTACTGAATATCCCTTCAATGAAAATGAAATAGTTATACGTATTGTTTCTAGTGTAATAAATGAGGTAGATATGTCTTAATTTGTAATTCTGTAAGCCATTCTGAATGAGCAGAAAGAGCATCTATTTTTCTTTTTGACAGTGGCGTAAGATTTGTACCCACAGATAGTGCTATCTCATGCAGTTCTTTTGAAGGTGCGCTATCAAGCAGTACCTGCCATCCTATAGATTTCTTAAAACATTCTTCAATTCGGAATTTTGCATTTTGATCATTCTTTTCTCTAAATGCAATAACATCATCTAAAGAAATTCTATGAGCCGATAATACTAACTCTGGGACATTTTCCTTTTTGATATTATCCATAAACCGATCTACCATTGAATTCCATTCTGACCATAGCAAAGAAACATAAGCGTAATATGCGGAGTTTTTCTTTGTGCGATTATAAATATTAGTTCGTATTTGAATGGTCCGGATTCTGTTCATTAGAATTTCTATCGATTGAAGCATTAAGCAGATAGTATTACGAACTCCCTTTATGTCAGGACGAGTATTTCCCGCATCACTAATTACCACATTCTCCACCCGATATAATTTATTGGTACTTTCTGTTAATATATAAGCCCCCTGATTGTCATATAAGCCGCCATCAACAAGTAATGTATCCTTATATTTTCCTTCTTCATAATATCGTTTAGCTATTTGAGTAGGTGAGAATATAGACGGCACACAAGTGGAGGATGCAACAGCGAAGGATATAGGAATTTCTTCTCCTTTAATGCTGCTTCGACCATTTTCTTTATAATCATATCCTCCCACATCTTGTTTTGAAAATGTAAAAAGACGTCCTGTCGCCACATTAGTAGAATTAATGCCGGCAATAGGCGAATCTGGTAAGTCTTTCAGTTTTTTCTTTCCGAAAAACAACCTGTCATAATATAAGGCGATCCACTTGCTACTTGGAATAAGATAGAATCCCCAATACAGCAACAAATACAAAAACAAACACCACCCACTTACAAAAATCCCCAACAATGCTGGGAGTAAAAAAACGATTGCGAGGTTTAATATAGCCCCCCAAAGTGAAGAATGTGCTAGACACTTACGGAAAGATTGCTCAATCTGTTCAAAGGGTTCGTCTTTATGCAACAAGTAAAATGCAGCAATAATAGACCCTCCCGATACGGAAGATATGACATCAACCTTTTCAAGCAAATCCATCTTATGAAGAGCCCGCAAAGTCCCCAAATGATAAGCTGCTGCTCTGTAGCCACCACCGGACAATGCCAATCCAATACGTTTTCCGTTTTTCCCCATACTTATTATTTATATTTTTGCATTTATATATATTCCATCATTACCAGAAATTGCTTGTACAAACGGTAAGTCTTCCTGTTCCAGCCAATCACTCATTTGCCGGAACTGTTCTTTATCAGTACTACTCGGTGCACAGTTTCCATTCGGGTGGGAGTGCCACTCTCCTAAATAAGCTACTTGATGGTATGTTTTCCTCGATATCTCATTCTTCACTTGAGAAAGCCCTTCACATCCTCGAATAAAAGAGGCAGGAGTAGATTGGCTATCACAAGGCGCCGGATGCATATACAAGACATAAATTATTCGTCGGTCTTTATCATAACAACCAAAAAGACAGCCACCTGTCTCTTTGTCGTGAGACTGCCTCTTTTGGTTTTCCATTTCATTTTGGACATCATTGGCGAGATATACCTGTATATCCTCGGATTTGTATTGTTTCCATTTCGAAATGTTTAAACTAATTTTACTGACCGTACTATCCTGCCCATCCACCCTCCAGATACACAAACTACAATCATCCCTTTTGGATGCTTTTTGTATTTGTTGTGAAGCGATACCTGCGAGAATACCTACGTTATCATAATCCAGAATGCTTGATATTGAACGGCAACTAAAACTATTTGTTCTTTGTTGGTCCGCTATTTCCAAATGTGATGACAATTCAGGCCGGATGATCAGATTTCGTTGATAACTCATTTCCAGCAAATCCAAGCGTTGTGTCCTTGCCTTATCCTCCATCAACATAACCAGCTCATTTCCCTTCGGATTCAAGAAGACAGTACAACAACGATATTTCTCACTATATGGTTCAAAAGCAATCTTTCGTTCTACAGCAACTGAAGTACTGGCATCAACAATCAAATCCGTATCTTTGTATATGCTCTTCTTATCATTTTCTGACAATCGAAGCATGTCTTCCTCAATCGCAGTAATTTTCTGGTCAATAATACCGCTATAATGATTCTCCAAAGCTTTTACCTTTGAATGCATCACCACATTCGGAGGCAATATATGGCGGGCTACATTGTGCGGCAATAAATAGTCAAAATCTAGAAATACTACCTCTTCACTTATGCCTTCACGCACAAAAGAGTCCAAGATATTAGAGCCAAGGGTGCCCGCACCTACCACAACTAACTTTTTGTAGAGGAGATCTTTGGCGTTAAAAAGAGCATTATATTGCCTCGCTACCGGCTCAACAGTGAAAATAATTTCTATCGGAATTTCATTAAACCACTTCTTGAAATTTTCTGGTGCAAGAATTCCATACTTATGCCTAATGTCCCTCGCCTTTGGTGTAATCCTTACAAGAAATAAATCTATACGCTCATCTTTACCTCTTGCCATCCTCTTTGAAGGTATATAAAGAAGTATCAATAGAGGCAACTGTGTCTTCCCAGCCACCGTTGAAACAAGCGTTTGTAGAATGGTATCAGGAACCGACTTTCCAATAACAGATGATATATCAGCCAATTCTCCAATAGTCTTAGGCAAACAAGCCATATTTTTGGAAACATTGCTGTTTGTTGGAATATTCACAATATAATGGGTTGCCTTGTTCTTACTGACAAACTCCAGTGTGGAGGTCAATTTTGATAATTCCGTATATAACCCATAACAAGTATCTACAGACTGGATATTCTTAAAAGTACATATCTTATTAAATTGAAAGAATACTTCCAAAGGTCGATCCTTTTCGTGTAACAGTCCCAAACTATTCCTGTTAAACCAATTTATGATATAATTGATATAATCATAAGCATTGAACTGGTGTCTGAAGTCTGAAAAAGGGACATCACTGATGCATAAGGATACAGGATGCTCAAAGGCTCTTGCGTTAGAATGTGGAAGGCCTACCGGAAAATCTTTTCGCAGTGCATAGACCTCTGGTAAACTGAGATCTTCTTTCGTACAAATAACGGCTACCTCCTCAACTTCCTGAATAGGATAAACCGGCTCATCTGGTATGCTGAGACGATGCAAAGTTAGAATAATAATTTCCGCATCTGCCGTATTGCGGCTACATGAATTCACTGTCACACAAGGGTGTAGCAAAGCCGCCTTATGTATTGCAATAGCACGTGGAAGCCTTAATTGACTTCCACGTATTTCACTGCCTTTTAGTACCTTATATTCTCTATACATTTTATCTGTTATTTACCGGCTCTAGGTGCCGGGCGCGAAATAATAGTGTCACCGGCGGCCACAGGAATAGTTTCATGTCGTTTTCCTGTTTCAGCAATTTTAAAGACAATAGGCTGCGATATACTTCCTTTAAGATGGTCTGTTGCAGTATTTAAGAAATTGTCTTTGTTGCCAAGCCGTTTCTTATACTCCGTTTGGGCCTGATAACAAGGAGGATTTTTGCCATCATTCATAATCGCGTTGGAAGAGGCAACCACATAAGCTCTGCTACCCAGTTGCTTCTTCATTATTTCATCAGCGGAAGGCATGACCTTTTCCTTGTCTGAAGAATCATTGAAGAACGTCCACGAACAATGATGGGGTGCCAAGAAAATATCCCATTTCAAATGTTCGTCATCTATATTGTTATCGAGAATATGCTGCCAAATTTCATGTTCCGCATCCCCGCCCATTAATACACGGCATTTAAAACTAGTACAAGATGAGATTTTGAACCCGAACTGAACAACTATAGATGTCGCATTCTTATCATCAGCTTCTTTACAGACAGTGATATCCTCCTTGAAAGGAGCATGAATAAAGATTTCCAACCATTCGAGTGGCTTTCCGTTTGCCGATAGAACCGTCTTACCTGGAACATATCCGTAACGGCTATCAAATTCTTTATTTTTATCATATCCCACTATGCGGAGGTAATTGCCGTATCCACCATTATAGCTTCTATCACGATCATAAATTTCCCGACGACGTTTGGCTTCTCTTCTGATATCCTCAGCACAATCAGCTAATACGTTGCCGACACCTCGCGGCGTAACCCATAATTCCCCGATTATGATTTTATTCTTATCTCTTTCCTTATTGTATTCACTGGGGGCACCATGAAAGAAGTTCGTACCAAAGCCGTCACAATGGTCTTTGTGAGGATGTGTATTAATAAACAAATCTACAAAAGGGCGACCTTCGATGTCCTTTTTAAGCTCGTTCAACAAATCTCTTTTTACATCAAAATAGATCTGTTTACCATTGTCCATAAGATTGTCTTTTATTTGGCAATCAATAATAATCGTCTTACCGTTACTCAATTTTATTAAAGTACAATCTGCATTACCGACAGGATAAAATTTAATCGTGTGTTCCATATTTGTTAGAAATAAGAATTATTAAAAAATAAATAATGCCATAATAATCATCTAAAGTATTTATCAAATATTCTAAATGTACATTATGACCTCACAAATACTATCTTATTAAAAGACGAACAAATATTATGCCAATATTCGTATAATTCTATTTTCCTTTATATAAAATGGGATTTATGACATTATGACCGTTTTTAATAATTCTATTTCATAAGACTATTACCTTCATTCCAATACTCTTAGTTATTATTCCTCTTGAAAAAAATGTAGACCGGGAATTAGTGTAGCGAGAGATAAATAGCAAGAAAGGGTTGGCTATTAATAGCCAGCCCATCTCTAAATATACTTAGATTAACTTGTAAACATCAAAAACATTGCTTACCTTTGCGTTAGAGAGATATTTGAAATTATGCAGAGCAATGCAATGTGTAGCTGGACTTTCACTACTATATCGTTACCTGCATCTTTATAAAAACACTTTTAATCGCTGATTTATAAAAGATTAAAACGAACTACACTCTTTTGCTTGATGAAACGAAATGTTTCAAGCAGGGAAACAAAGTGTTTCACGCCGAGAAACAAACAGTTCCAAACAGGGTTGGAACTAAACGACTGCAATGAAATCAAAAGCGCTCCATTATCTCCATACACATACGCCCGTTATGGTAAGGACATTTCCAAAATCCAGCTTTATCATCCTCACGGTTGACAGTCCCAACAGCCGAAAGGCTCCAGTACCATTCACCGAAGCAAGCCGAGCCATGTACTTGAGTTACTCAAGCCTCCTACATCATTTCACTGAGTTTGAAGTATGATTAAAACATCTCATTAAATCTATAAAAGTTTGAAGTATAATTAAAACTTTTCCGTATATTCGCAAGAGTTTAAAGTATAATTAAAACTTTCAGGCGTATGAACTTCCCTCGAATCCTCAAAAAAAGAAAAGGTTATATTGACCGAATAAAACCTTTTATGCAAAAATCTGTAGTCAAGGTGTTAACAGGGCAACGCCGTGTAGGCAAAAGTTTCCTCCTTTACCAGCTTATTGAAGAAATTTTAGCAAAAGAACCGGATGCGAATATTATCTATGTCAATCTTGAAGATTTTACATTCAGTTCTCTGCAAACAGCAGAAGATTTACACTCGTACATCATTTCTCATAGCAAAGAAAAAGCTAAGAATTATATCTTTATCGATGAAATACAAGATATTCCCGGGTTTGAAAAAGTCATCCGTTCGCTCCTGCTCAATGAAGATAATGATATATACATTACAGGTAGTAACGCCAAGATGCTTTCAGGAGAACTCGCCACTTATTTAAGTGGCAGATATATCGAATTCAAAATATATAGTCTCTCCTATTCTGAGTTTCTTGAATTCCACGGATTAACTGAAAGTGAAACGAGTTACGAATTATATAGCCGTTATGGCGGACTTCCCTATTTATTAAATCTCCCTCTCGAAGATGAAACGGTCAATGAATATTTGAAGAGTGTATATTCCACGATTGTATTTCGTGATGTTGTCAGTAGATACAAGTTACGCAATACTTTGTTCCTTGAGAAACTGATTCAATTTTTATCCGAAAACATAGGCAATCTCTTTTCGGCAAAGAATATCAGTGATTATTTAAAATCACAACATACCACCATATCAGTTAACCAAATACAAAGCTATACGGAATATTTAAACAATGCTTTCCTGATCCACCGGGTAGAGCGGTATGATTTAATTGGGAAACGCGTATTTGAGATAGGAGAGAAATATTATTTCGAAAATATGGGAATCCGGAACATTGTCATCGGATATCGCATTACAGACAAAGCCAAAATATTGGAAAATCTAGTGTATAACCACCTTTTATACAAAGGTTACGATATTAAGGTTGGCTATTACGGAGATAAGGAAATTGACTTTATCGGAGAAAAGAATGGAGAAAAACTATATATACAGGTCGCTTTAAAAATAGATAGCGACAAGACAGCAGAAAGAGAATTTGGAAACCTGCTAAAGATACAGGACAACTATCCCAAAATAGTGGTAACAGAAGATACATTCAGCGGAAACAGTTACGAGGGTATACGCCATTGTCCCATACGCCAGTTCTTAATGGAGTAAACCATACGATATACGAAAAATAAATGCAGTACACCATCGGGTTACCACGAGCAATCAAATCGCCTTTGGTGTGCTGCATTTACATTTGAATCAAGTCATCGATAATGCCATGGATTCTGCTGCAAGACGGGCGGCAATGTCTATTGTTAGTTAGTAATAGACAGCTCGGTTACCTTATACGGATGTTTTACTGCTGCATGGGCAGCTTTCTGAGCAACAGCTTTCCTCGCCTCATCCAACCCTTCCGGGGCATAAGGATTCCCGACTACATTGTGTTTGAAGATGCGTTCGAACCAGGTACAGGCAGCGGTATAACGTCCAATCTTCACATCCAGATGATAGCCGTCCCGATTCAGGTGGTCGCCGATGAAAGAGGTGCGCGCATTTTGTATGGCAGTGCCCGAAGGGATGACAATCTTTATCTTATTCGCCTTAGCCGCTTTCTTCACTGCATCGGCAATAGCCTGATACATGGTGAGTTGATTGCAGTTGTAGTTTTTAAATCCACTATGCTTGGAAGTAGACGCATACGCCCAGGTTTGGTGCAACATCAGCTTTGTTTTCTTTGGAAGGCGTACTTTTACATATTCTATGAGCTCGGGAAGAGAGACTTCATACGTCTCATACATTCCCGAAAAAGGACTTGCCTGTTGCAGGCTGACGTAATCCCAGGCTTCATCTGCCAGCACCGCTTCCAAAGACATCTTGCCTTTTTCCCGTTTCTTTCCATCCGTACCGATTTTCCGGTAGGCATAGGCAGGAGCATTGTCACGGGCATTTTTCACATGACGTTCTAGAGAACAACCGCCGATAAACATATTGCCGATTATGGTTGAAATGCCTTCGGCTTCGGCAAGTTCATGCAGATATTGCTCCACGGCATCCTGGGAGAAACTGTTGCCGATAGCAAGTATCCTGACCGTTTTTTGCTGCGCATACACTCCTCCGGCAAGAAGGAGCAGTATGCACATACAAATCACTACAATCTTATATTGCTTCATCACATTCAAATATAGCTAAACTTATCGGTTATTTCTCTTTTTCATGTAATAATCTCTCATCAGATACCACGCTTTCTTACGCATACCCTGGTCGGATATGAGTCCTTTGCGGTTCCAGCCATCCTGATTGGTGGGGTGGAAACGGAATGGGGAACGGAAGTCGAACAGAATCCAGGGAGATACGCCACGCAGGTTCGGGATATTGTCGAACATACGGATATTGTCTCTGTACAAGCGTGCCTGGTATTCTTCACTCCAGGAGCTGACTACGTTCTCATCACCGGACTGACCGTACAATGCTTCGCCGCCAAATTCCGAAATTATCAATGGTTTGTCCGTCACTACTTCCCATATAGCGTCTTTCGGTTCCACAGGCCACGGATGATACCAGCCCATATATTTATTGATAGCTACGACGTCCAGTTGGGAAGTAAAAGAATCTTCCATTACAAAACGCTGTTTTTCGCTATTGAAGTGCACAAGGTCGAAAGCGGCAACATACAGGCGGGTAGTGTCCAGCTGTTTTCCCGTTTCGAGCAGGGAAGTAAGGAATTCATTCCGTTCTTTGGAAGGCTGTGTTTCATTGGCAACACCCCAATAACCTACCGCGCAGCGGTTTTGATCGCGCTTAATCATTTCAGAAAGCATCCTCTGCGCTTTCTTACGGGTATCATCGTCTGTAAAGTCAATGCCTTGCCAAATAGGAATCTCCTGCCAGAGAAGGAAGCCCATCTTTTCCGCCAGGCGTACCGTGTACTCATTCTGCGGATAATGAGCCAGGCGAATCATGTTCACGCCAAGAGCTTTCGCTTCATTTAGCAACATAGCTGCATCGGCTTCCGAGAAAGCACGCCCCATACGTTGCGGGATTTCTTCGTGGAAAGAGATACAGCACATAAATGTCGGCTTCCCGTTCAGGTAAATATCAATTCCTTTCACGGTGATATTGCGGAAGCCTATTTGCTCTTCCACGCGGTCGGCACTTGAAGATACAGTCACGCCATAGAGTTTCGGTTCTTCCGGCGTCCAGCGTTGCAGCTTCTTCGCATTCAACACGGTTTCCGCCTTTCCTTCTGCATCGGTGGTAAGCTCCGCGTTGATTTTGAGTTCGGGGATGGCAACTGTTACTTTCTCACCTGCTTTTTTATCAGAAAGACGCACACGGGCAATTATCCGGTCGGGAGCATTTTTATCCAGTTGGATAAAATAATCTTCTATAAATGTCCGGGGAGTTTTCACCAGCAGCACATCTCTTGTGATGCCGCCATAGTTCCACCAATCGAATGCCATAGCGGGAATGGCGTCTTTGGTACGGCGGTTGTTCACTTCTACCGCCAGGAAGTTGTCACCGTCTTTCAACAAGTCTGTCACTTCCACTTGGAAAGGAGTAAAGCCGCCTTCGTGCTCTGCTATCTCTTTTCCGTTCAGATAGACTTTGCAACGATAGCTGACAGCACCGAAATAAAGAAACTGGCGTTTGTCTGCCAAGCGTTTGGCATCAAAGTGACGAGCATACCATACAGTGCCTTCGTAATACTTCAATTCGGGCGATTGAGAGTTCCAGTCTCCCGGAACATTAAGACGCAACCCGCCTTCAAACGCGTATTCATAGAAATCGATATTTCCTTCCGGTTGCCGGTTCTCATAGATTTTCATCCGTTGCCCTTGGTCGTACAGGTCGATGATAGCATTCCATTTACCATTCAGCGAATGGATGTTGCGACCATATACATTCGTTATCAGCTCCTGTGCCGCAACGCTTCCAGCAAAAACGATTAGCAACAATAGACATAGACTTAATTTCTCACCTGTTTTCATTTAAGAATGTTGTTATAATTAGTGTATATAATAAGTTCAGGCACGGATTATACGGATTTCATGGTTTTTAGAATAGAATAGGTAAAACAACAGTGTTAATCCGTGTAATCCGTGCTATTTCGATTTATTTTTCAGGAAATTCATTACCCAGTTCCAGGCTGCGCTCCACTGTTCGGCATAGGCATAATGAGCGGTCGTCTCAGCTACAAACAGCTCTTTCGGAGCATTAATCACGTTGTAAGCGGAGTAAGTGGTGGTAGGCGGACAAACCATATCATTATAACCAAAAGTATAGAATCCCGGAACTTTGACCTGTCGGGCAAAGTTCACCACATCAAAATACTGAATGGTTTTCATCTTTTCTGGCGTCCGGTTCTTCGCATCCTTAAACAAATGCGGCCAACCGCCTGCACGACCGTGGGTATAACCCGCCATATCACACAAGGCTGGATAGAAAGAAACCAATCCCTTGACACGGTCATCGAGTCCGGCAATCACGATGGAAAGCGCACCGCCCTGGCTTCCTCCAAAGGTCGCCAGATTACCGTTAAATTCGGGAAGTGTGTAAATGAAATCAATGGCTCTCACACAGCCTGTATAAACCCGTTTGTAATAGTACTTGTCCCGATTGTCCATATTGAACGAGTGGTAATTCTTCAAAGCACCGTTATAAAGCCGGTGATACACATCTCCCGTCAGGTTGACCGGAATGCCGTGGATACCGATTTCCAGAATGATAAAACCTTTTCCGGCACGTTCGGCTTCTCCGTTATAGGCACGGATACCTGCCCCCGGCACTTTCAGAATCGCCGGATATTTCCCGGAAGCCTTCGGAACACAAAGGATGCCGTACATACGGGACGCATAGTCATTGTTCGCGAAGGAAACATGATATACGTTCACCTTATCTGTGCACCTTTCCGGCAGTAAAGTCATTATCGGTTCCAATGCCCACTTTTCTGCGGCTTCTTTGGTATTTTTCCAAAATTCCAGAAAGTCGGCAGGCAACGGAGTGGTCGGTTGCAATTTCTCAGGAGAGAAGCCGACGGTAGCCACGCCTTCATACTCACGCCCTTGGCAAGTGACGAAAGCGCGGCAACGCAGGAACCCTTCTTTTTTCATAGTCCCTGCGTTAATTTCAAGCTTTTCATTCTTCAAAGTCTGTTTGCCTGTCTGATGAGGTTTCATCATGTCTTCCGAAATCTCATAGCGCACTTCCAGATTATCCTGCGGGATATTGCATTTCAATACCGCCACTTTGAATTTCACTTTTTCTCCCGGTTTATACAGCCAATTGGTGTGGTCGGGAGTGACCTGCACTTGAACCAGTCTTTCCTGTGGCTGCCCCCATGCAACTATCTGCATGGAGACAAATGCTATCAGGAGAAGAAGAAAACGTACACTTTTTATCATAGTTCCCTATTTTATTTCATTTGTCATTGCTATATTAATATTCCATTTATCAGCTATTAATACCCATTGTCTCAACTATTAATACCTATCCGCCCAACTATTAATACTTGACAACTCAACTATTAACATCCAACAGCAGAGATATTAATGCTCCTCTCCACACATCATAACACTCTGCGAATCAGAAGTTAACACATCATTCGTGATTAGCGTAAAATACAGATAGCCGCCTTTTTATGGTTTTACTTCGTATTGATAGAGTGTGAAAGAGTTCTTGTCATTTAGCTCGAAACTTACTCTACCCTGTGCGCCGACTTTTGCGGCAAACTTTTTGCCACTTCCCATTACAGGGATAAAAGTAACTTTCTTACCCTCAGGAAGCCAAGTGTCAATAGTCCCCCTGGCTTGCTCATTATCTTCGCGGTAAACCACAAGATAGCCTTGCGTGCCGGAGACGGTCGATTGGAATCCGGTCCACGAGCGTCCCGAAGGTTCTTCACCAATAGGCAGTATGACGCCTTGATGAAACCGGAGTTGCAAGGGTTGGTATTTCTTGAGTAGAGATGCCGTAATATAAGCCTCTTCGGGCAGGTTCGAAGCTTCCATCCAAGCCAATGGCTGTGCCGCCAAGGTGATAGCAAAGAGGTAATCGAAACTGTAACGGGCGGGGGCAAAAGGGTCGGCAGCGTCATACTTGTCGGCATTGCGCCATTTATTAAGGAACTCTATCTGCATCTTCTCCGCCGGTACATAGCGGGACAGCATCCAGAGGTTGCGCAAGGTGCGATAAGGGTAATAGTTGCCCCAATCGGTATAGCGGTTTTCCAAGAAGATGTTGCCATACTCGTTCATATAGTGATACCCGCCGCGACGACCGGCAGTGGCATCGAGGTTGAAAATCACTTCATAGTTGGTTTGCTCCAACACGGTATCAAACAGTCGGCGCAGATTCTGTTCGGCTGTCTTGGTAGGTATCTGCAAGCCGTCTATCTTGAAACAGCAGATGCCGTACTTCTTATAAAGTCCGATAATGGCTTGCGCATCTTTTTGCCAATCGGCAAAATCATTCTGTATGCTGGGATTGAACCATAATCCGATGCGAATACCCAATTTCTTGCCTTTCTCTACAATAGGTTTCAGACCATGAGGGAATTTCGTGGGGTTGGGCGTCCAGTAACCGGTATTCTTCCAAATATCCTTAAAACTACCTCCGGCAGTCTTCGAGTTAGGGCTTTTTCCGCTCTGCCAGCCATCGTCCAGTTGAAAGAGCGTGATGCCCATGCGTGCGGCACGATCCAGTTCTGCCAGACAGAAAGCCTCATCTATTTTGGCATCCTGGCTACGGTCGCCCCAGGTATTGAGCATAATCATCTCATCCTGTACGGCGGTATGATGGCGCAGTTGTTTCTGATAGAGGCGCAAGGCAGTAAGCGCTTCTTGCTCGCCGCCAGTATAGATGCCGGTGACGCATCCATAAACGCGGGTCCAGCTATCCGGCTTTACATCATGAGACGCAATGCCCAGCCCCACTACCATAAAATCGCTAAAGTCCGCCACGAAGTCAGAACCCGGATAATGTAATTGGGTACTGCTGCTAGGAGCCTCTTTCAAAAAAAAGAAGCCTTGACGCGTAACTACGTCATGAGCAAAAAGCAAATTACCACGATACGTATTGCGACGGTAAGGAAGCCAGGTACGCCCGGTCACCAGATTGTCGTTCCAATCGGTGTAGTCGAAAAACTCGATTGTGCGGGCACTCCAATGATTGCCGGATAGTTGCAACCTGTCGAGCGTGGGAGTTTTCACCCCCGTAGCCATATCGGCCGTGTGCTCTATATTTTTGCGGTCGGCGTTAGAGCGGTTATCCTCCTTATTCTGATAAAGTTCCACTTGCCCTTTCAGATAGGTGTCGCAAGCAATGGCGGGACAGTCTGCATAAATGCGATAGCGACGCTCTATATTCAGCGAACCGATAGTGCAAGCCACGGTAGCCTGCAGATAACTGGCGTGGATGCCGTTCGTCGGTATCTCGTTCACGGTGAATGTGGCGTCCGTAGGGATACCTTTCACAATCGAGAAATCGGGTTGTTTGCCCTGTGCCGGAATGGTTTTTCCGTGTTGCTTGTCAGTAAGACTGATAGTAACAGGCGCACCGTTATTCCACAGCATGGCGCGTTCCATATAGTTATTGCCCATACGTAGTGTGTCACCTTTCAGAAAAGCGTAATACTGTTGTCCTCCCCAAAGCGGCAAGGTACATATTGCCGATAGAAATATCGTGATAATATTTTTTTTGCTCATAGTTTGTCTACGGTTTGATGTAAGCTCCCGGAACTTCCAACAATTTGTTGGGTTCGTTGAAGCGTTGGTTATCGGGCACATCGCGTTTGCCCAGCCCCGCTTGCATAAGTTGCTTCAGTTCGGGCAGGTGATGATGATAGATGTCGCGTGGCTCTACACTATGTTTGTGGCAGAGTCCGGCTGCCATACCTACTACTTCACCCATCATGCCGGTAGTACGCATCACACGTACCGTACCCAAGGCTACATGGGTGCAGCTCATATTGCGGCCTGCCATAAAGAGGTTGTCCACATTACGCGAATAGAGACAGCGATAGGGAACGGCATAAGGATGAATCCAACGATGCACCGTAGCCGACTTGAATTCATTGCCGGGAAAACGTACACTGTTCACGCTGTCGGGGAAGTGAAGGTCGATGCTCCAAGTGGTGGTAAACGAAGCATCCTCGTGCGCCACATTCTTGTCTATATCGTCCTGTGACAGTACGTAGTCGCCCAAGAGACGGCGTGATTCACGTTTGCCTGAAACATACGCCACCCAGTCGAGGGAACGGTTGGCGTACTTCTTATGGTCTTTATAGTGATTCTTCAGATAGCTCCAGTTGGAATATATCACCAAAAGTCCATAGTCGCGTACACGTTCAGCTTCGCTGACTTGATTACGGTTCATACCCGTTTCCCATTTCCACTCGCCCATGGTTACAGGCTCACAGTTTTCAGCGTCAAAGCGCACGCCATATTCAAAATGAGGGAATGAGGTTTTCTTCTTCATATCCTTGCTATACCATTGAATAGAGGCCCCCATCACCAATGAGTCGGGTTGCTCGGGAGCAAGGCTCTCACCATATTCATCGCGGCCTTCACGTCCCATAGCCCAATCGGCACCGGCTAAATAGCCTATGGTAGCATCACCTGTGCAGTCGCTAAAGAGAGGAGCAGTAAGTTCAGTTTGTTCGCCCGTCTCGATGTGCTGGATAGTGACTGACACAATGCGGTCTCCTTGCATCTTCACGGCTACCGCACGCTGAGAGGCATAAAGGGTAATGTTCTTTTCGGCATCTATAAAGTCTTCCTTCTTCCGGTCTTCATAGTAGTCGCCCGGTTGGGCATTGCCGGAACGCTCATGGCCAAACTCACGTATCATACGACCCAATCCCTGATTAGGCCCCATTTCGATGATACCACCGAGATGTACACGAATCTCCGACGAGTTATTGCCGCCCAATACAGGACGGTCGTTCACTAGTGCTACCTTACAACCCAATCGGGCAGCAGATGCGGCAGCACACATTCCGGCTATTCCCCCTCCTACTACCACAAAGTCGTATTGATGAGCGGGCACCGTCTGTTGTTGTCGCAGGCGGGTACGAAGTGCGGCTGTCTCTGCCGCATCCCAGGTAGCGGGCTGCGTGTTCGCATCGGTCGTAAGGTAAATGGCATCGCAACGACCATCGAAACCGGTGAGGTCTTTCAGCGCAAGGGTGGTAGTCCCTGCTTTCAATACTGTCTTTCCGGCAAATTGCCATTGCCAGGAATTACCTGTATGTCCTAATGTAGCTTTCAGCAATTTGCCGCCTAAAGCCAGGCGGAATTTTCCGGGACCTTCGGCATCGGTCCAAGGTGAAGTCCAGTTGTAAGTACGGGCATATACGTAGTAAGTGCCCGCCTGGGGAATGTTGATTTCTGCCGTAGCATCCGCCACAGGGATGCCCATGCCATGTGCCATGAGATAGGGCGAACCCATCTGATCCATGAACTGCTGGTCGAGCACCCAGCCGCCTCGCTGGCTGAAACTTTCAGCTTCGATGAGCAGTTCTTCGGCTACAGCCACAAGGCTACAGGCTACGGCTATGCATGTCAATAAGAATTTTTTCATCACAGTACAGCGTTTTTATGATTATTGTCTACTATCTTCACAGAAGGAACAGATTATCTCGCCATTTTATAAATTTCATTGCCTGCCATCAAAAAAGCACCAACTCCATAAACCTCCGTCATGTCACGAGTCACTTTCTTCGGATCGGCACCGATTTGCTGCACATAACCCAGTTTCCCATTCGGTTCCACAGCCGAGACTAATGCATTCCAGCCTTTTATCATTACAGGAAGATAAATTTCCTTATCCAATAAACCTTCGTTTATTCCATAAGCAATGGAATAGACAATGAAAGTAGTGCAACTCGTTTCCGGTGATGGATAAGAGGCAGGATCCAAGAGACTGGCATGCCAAAAACCGTCCGGATGCTGCAATCCGGCAACACGGGTAGCCAGTTTTACAAATAATTCCTCATAGAATTTGCGGTTCTTATCTTTCTTGGGCAGTTCCTTTAATATTTCAACTAGACCACCAAGCACCCAACCGTTGCCACGTCCCCAAAAGACTTTCTTACCATTGGCTTCGCGCTTATCAAAATAACGCCAGTCACGGTAGAACAAGTTTTCTTCTTTATCGAACAAGTAATCATAAGTCGCTTTATACTCACGATTCATAAATTTGATATATTTTTTCTCTCCGGTCAGCATATACAGTTTGGCATATACAGGGGGAGCCATAAAGAGAGCGTCACACCAAGTCCAACGTTCCAAGGTCTTTAAGTCTCCCTCCACCAGCTTGAAACTACCTTCGGATGGATGATTGACAATCCATTCCGTACGGGCGAGCGTAGGGATAATCATTGCTTCGTCTTTGTACTTGCGGTATAAATCCAAAAAGGACTGTGATACAGCGATGTCATCAGCATGATAAAACCGTTTGTCCGGCTGCCAGCAATTCCGTCGGCCTATACGGGTAAGCCACTTATAATATGTATCATCATTGTCTTCTTTTTCAGCCAATTCCGCCCAATCCACCATGCCGACATAAAGAGCACCTTGCGGCCAGTTCAAGTCGTCATGTTCAGGAGCGGGGTGTGGATTGGCAATCTGCCAATCTGCCACCTTTCGCATGATAGACTTTATTTCTGCTTTTTGAAAAGGAATCTCTGTTGCCATTATAAAAACGGAACATAACAGAGACGCTCCCAATAAAAGTGTTTTTTTCATTATATATTTATTTGTTTATCATTCGGTCATTACAGTTCAACCATAGCCTTTAAAGGCAATTGACTGGAAGCAGGACCGACTAAGATCTCAAAGTCTCCTTTTTCCACTACAAAGCGGTGTTGATTCATATCGTAAAAAGAGAATGCATCCTCATCCAGCACAACAGAAACCCGCTTCTTCTCCCCTTTCTTCAAGAATACCTTTTCATATCCTTTCAGTTCTTTCAACGGACGGGGAACAGAAGACTGTACATCATGCACATACACCTGTGCCACCTCCGAAGCATCCATCTTACCTGTATTCTCTATATCAAAGCTAACGGTAACCTGATGCTTACCCGTTTTCTCTGCAGCCATATTACTATAAGCGAAAGTAGTATAGGACAAACCGTAGCCAAACGGATAGAAAGGTTCTTTTCCCGAACGGTCGTATCCACGATAACCGACAAAGACACCTTCGGAATAGTCTACACGCTTAATCTCCGCCTTTAAGTTCTCGTAATAACTGCCGTGCACCGGATTATCTTCCCACTTCCGCTCGATAGAAATCGGTAGCTTTCCACTTGGAGAAATCTTACCGGTCAGGATTTCAGCTATCGCCTGGCCGCCTTCCTGTCCCGGATACCAGGCCATAAGAATCGCTTTTGCGGCATCATACCAGTTGGTGAAATCCACACCGCCACCGGCGTTCAGCACAACCACAACATTGGGATGCATAGACGCAATCTTCTTGATAAACAATTCCTGATAGCGAAGCAAGGCAAACGGACGGTCAAAGCCTTCGCCTTCGGTATTACTATTGAAACCTGTGCAGAACACAACATTATCCACCTTTGCCAATCCTTGACGAAGTTTCGCCTCATTAAGACTATAAGCATTAAAACGAATGATGGCCGAAGAAATATTATCAAAGAATTCAATCCGGAAACGGTACTCCTTACCACCCTCAACCGGCAGTTCAACTTCACGGCTAGAGTAGGAATGATTTCCCCAATCTCCCGTAATATGCTTGTCATTCACAAACAGACGATAACCGTCATCACCACCGATATGAAGTTTCAACTGACCGTCAGTTTGTGGCATGTAGCAGGCTGTCCAACGGACAGAGAATCCATCTGTCGGAAAGCCGTCCAAAGGTGCCCCATATCCCCAGTCATAATCAACAGAGGATTCCGTGCGTATTACTTCAGGCTGTCCCGAAAGGGTCTTGTTTTTAAAGTATTCAGCCTTGAAGCCTTTCATCTGACGATTAGCATCAGTATAAAACTCATGGACAATATCTTCATAAATCACATCATCCGTCAATAGTAACAGATTCTTTTTCTTCAATTCTTTCAAGCCTTGAGCCACTGAGACGGTAGAAAAAGGAGTGACAAAACCACTGCCGCCACCGGTAGGAATCAAATTTGCATTAGGCCCCATCACGGCTGTCTTCCCTTTCAGCGGAAGCAAGTTTCCTTCATTCTTCAACAGGACTACACCCTCGCGCGCCAGCTCTAAAGCTGTCTGTCGGGAGAAAGGATTATCCTCTGCGATGTTGCTGTCTTTCTGTTCCTTATCCAGCATACCATAAGCAATCAGAGTTTGCAGGATGTGTTGTACTTTCAGGTTGATGGTTTCTTCTGTCACTGTGCCAGTCTTGATAGCAGGCAACAGATTCTCCAAATTCATAAAACGTCCTTTCGGCATTTCGAGGTCAAGTCCGGCGTTAGCAGCGCCTACGGCGGAATATACAGAAGTCCAGTCAGACATCAGAATACCTTTGAAGCCCCAAAGATTGCGCAAGACATCAATATTCAGCCATTTATGTTCGGTGGCATGGACACCGTTCAACAGATTGTAGCTGTTCATTACAGCGCCGACATTGGCTTCCTGTACAGCTTTTCGGAAAGCCGGGAAATAGATTTCCTGCAAAGTACGTTCGTCTATGTCAGAGCTGGCATGGTGGCGGCTCCATTCCTGGTTGTTGGCAGCAAAGTGTTTGATTGTAGCAATGACTCCTTCCGATTGTACTCCCAGGATATACTGTTTCGCCGTTTCACCTGTCAAGTAAGGGTCTTCACCGAAGTATTCAAAGTTACGGCCGCACAATGGAGCACGATAGATATTCACGCCCGGACCAAGCAGAATATTAACTCCTCTTGCCTTGGCGTCCTGTCCCAAGCCTTGCCCTAACTTATAAAGTAATTCCCGGTTCCAAGTAGAAGCGGAAAGTATTCCGGAAGGATATAAAGTGCTCTTGGGAGCATGATTACGAATTCCCTGCGGCCCGTCAGCCAACTTGATTTCAGGTATTCCCAAACGGGGGATGGCACGCAGAGAAAAACTGGTATATCCGGAGATATACTCTATTTTCTCTTGCAAAGTCATTTTTGTTACAATGTCCTTCGCACGTTGTTCGACTTGGGGAGTGATTGTCTGTGCACAGGTTAATATACTCCATGCAAGCATACATAAACCTATGCCTCCTATTTTCTTTTTCATGGTGATTCTGTGTTAATATAGCATGTGTAAAAAACCAACTTAGCTATCAGCTCTTCACACACTTTTGTTCTTTACATTTTTAGTCTATCAGTTCTATTTTAACGGTCTGTCCTTGTACCAGAATATGATATTCGCCGGCTTCAAGGAAGCGTTTACCATCCTCATTGACAAAACCGAAATCACGTTCCAGGTCGATGTCGAAACGGAAAGTCTTCGTTTCGCCGGCTTTGATAAGTTGTTTCTCAAAGTGTTTCAGTTCTTTCACCGGACGGGTGATAGAGCAATAAGGATCGGAGATAAACCAATGAACAGTCTCTGCTCCGTCGCGAGAACCGGTGTTGGTGACGGTCACTTCTGCTGACAGTTTATCGCCACGCTTCACCTTAGTGGCAGAAGGGGTAACAGTGCCATACTTAAATTCGGTATAACTTAATCCATGCCCGAACGGATATAACGGATCGCTTGTTATATCTTTATAAAATCCCTGATGTCCGCGTCCGCTCTTGCGGCGATTATAATAAATAGGAATTTGTCCTGTGGAGTAAGGGAACGTCATGGCTAGTTTACCGGAAGGGTTGATACGTCCGGATAAAATACCTGCCATTGAACGTGCACCATTTATTCCCGGTTGCCATATCTCCAATATAGCATCACAAAGAGGTTCCATGCGATTTAACTCCAAGGGACGTCCATTAGAAAGTACCAATATAACAGGTTTACCAGCCTCCTTTAGCTCTTTCACCAATTCTTCCTGAATCTGTGGCAAAGCAATCGTAGAACGGGAGGCATTCTCACCACTCCAGGTAAGCATCTCGCCCAAACAAACAATGACTACATCAGACCAACGAGCAACGTCCAATGCGCCAGCAAAACCTGAACGGTCATTGCCCTGCGGTTTGCATCCCATTGCATAACGTAATTCGGCATCTCCTCCAAACTCGGCAGTCAACCCATCATAGAGCATTTCCACATCCGTATCTTTTCCATGTCCGCACCAGGAACCCAATAAGTCCCAACCATTTTTTGCCATTGGACCTACTACGGCAATCTTTTTTTTGTTTGTAAGTGGTAATATCTGATTGTCATTTTTCAACAACACCATTGATTCTGCTGCCAGTTGAGCGGCCACAACCATACTTTGCGGACGGAAAAAACGATCCTTCTCATTAGTAACCGGAGTATAAGGACGTTCGAACAAACCCAGACGGAATTTTACACGCAATACCCGACGAACTGATTCGTCAACTTGTGCCATTGTTACCTTACCTTCCTCTACAAGCTCTTTCAGATGACGATCGTAGGCATGAGACATCATATCCATTTCAAGCCCCGCATTAAAAGCATACCGAGCAGCATCTTTCTTTGTAGCGGCCAATCCCTGATTCTTTAACTGTTCCACAGCCCCCCAGTCAGACACAATGAACCCGTCATGTTTCCAGCGTTTCTTTAATATCTCGGTCATGATATAAGGATTAGCTGACCCGGGTACTCCACTGATGTCATTGAAAGAACTCATCAAAGTGGCCGCACCAGCTTTCACTCCCATCTCATAGGGCAGTAGATAAGTATCCCAAAGAGTTTGAGCTGAAATTTCGGTATAAACATAATCTCGCCCAGCCTCCGAAGCACCATAACCTACATAGTGTTTCAGACAAGCAGCCATACGGTTCTCTGCTGACATATCATCTCCCTGATACCCACGCACCGAAGCAGCGGCAAACACTCCATTTGTATAAGGATCTTCACCATATCCTTCGGCTACACGTCCCCATCGAGGATCACGTGCCACGTCGATCATGGGAGAAAAAGTCCAATCAACCCCAGACATGCGGGCTTCTTGTGCAGATACCGCACATGCCTGTTCTACCAATCCTGGATTCCATGAACATGCCTGCCCCAACGAAATAGGATATATGGTGCGAAATCCATGAATAGCATCGTAGCCAAAAATGATGGGAATACCCAAACGAGATTCTTCCATCGCTTTTTTCTGCATACTATTACGCAACTCTGGATTTATATCAAAGTAAATCAAAGAACCAATCTCTGACGGTACTTTTTTCACTTCTTCGCCAACATTATTCACATTGTTATTTCGTCCCAATGTATATTGGTTTAGCTGCAAAATCTTCTCCTCCAATGTCATACGCGATATTAAATCATCAATACGTTTTTCAATTGGAGCTTTGGCATCCTTATACAAAGGAATACTCTTTTTATCTTTTGACGAAAGAGAATGTGTGACTCCCAATAGGCACAATCCCAAAATCAAAACTTTTTTTCTCATCAATGTTTTCGTCAGTTAATTATTATTTCTAGTTTTCAGATGTATATCAGGCAATACGTAAGCAGATACTTATTCCAGCCATTCCATGCACTTATCATTTAGCTAAGTACCAGATACTTACAATCAGTTCATTGGAGATATATGCCCAACGAACCGGAGAACTATGACCTGCCAATACACTCATTACCAACAATTAATGTATCTCGTAGCAATTGACTATGACTTACCGAGCGGTAACTTCAAATAATTTCAACCAGCCGGCAGATGTTACATTGTTCTTTACAGCAAGGTGAATTCCAATCTCATTCTGCTTTGCCGTGTCAACAATCCCAACAGCCCACATGTATTTACCTGCCTCCACGCCTTCAACCCGGGTTGTAAACGTATATGATTTAGCCGTACCTTTCACCCAATCACAAGCTTCCGGTTCTCCATCAACAAATACATACTTCGGTTTATCATTCTTGGTATCCAATAAAGCAAAAGCCACTTTATATTTATTCTTCCACTGGGGAATATTCGTCGGACAATATCCCCAACCAAAATTATTCCAACGGTGCGCTATTTCAATCTGTTTACCATTAGAGATAGTTGTAGGCAAAGAAATCCTGTCTGGAAATAAACGGTAGCTTCCTTCTGTACAGAATTGTTTAACTAATTGGAAAGCTTCATTAAACCATGAATAAGTTTCTCCATTACGAAAGTCTGAATTATAGCGTAAATCCATCATATTGACGCAGGCTGTTTTAGCCTCATCAAACTCACCCTGACGTACTTCTGCATAATTGGCATATCCATCTCCCTGAATCGAGTTTCCATGAGAATTTTTCACCCAGCCACCTTCCATTACTACAGGAACGAGATACTTCCACTTGGCTATAAAATTGCGTTCCCAAGTAGAATAATAAGTTTTCATACCAAACGCATCGTGACGTAATGAATATCCTTTAGCTACTGCTTTTCCTATTAATCTTTCAGTATCTTTATCATAATTATTGCCATCCCATTCCTTACTTGTACCTATCCAACGATGATAATTTACAAACACAGGAACTTTATCAAATACTTGAGAATATAAATCTGTCACCCAATCGAAAACAGCCTCACGAGTCGGCAGCTCCGGTTTTCCCAACTCACGCACCTGATAGTACCATACACTATGATATTCTCCCCATTTTCCAAATCCTGAACCACTTACAAACTGTACTTTGTCGGGATCATTAAAATCCTTAGCCAAAGCCCTGATAAATTTCTCATAATATTTCTGGAAAATAGGATCATCCGGATAGGGAGACCATACTTTTACTGAACCTGTTTGTGTTTCATATCCTTTCGCGCCAGCCTCTTTTACAAAATTCGGAGTAAAATTATAGTGCTTATCACGACTATCCACCACAAAAGTAAAGGCCAATTTCATATTTCTTTGCTTAGCTCCCTCTATCAACATCTTCAGTCGCTTAGCCGAAGGGGTATCACAATCGGAGTTCCATGCATATTTTCCTTCTTCAGGATTAAAATCAGCCCAGGCACCACGAAGGTATAAGGTATTTGCATAATCAGAGACCTTTACAGTGCCTTCCGATGACGGGAAATTATCATAATCCTGCCAGAATGTGGAAGATAAACCATCACCAATACCCGCATATAATACCCATCCGGAAAGAGGATTATGCAAAATGATATTTCGATTCTGCTTTACCGTGACAATGCTGTTTCCAGGAATAGAAGTATCTTCTACCAAACCATCATCACCATTATCACCTCCTTCTTCATCATTATCACTGCCGCAAGCGACTAATGATATAGCCATAGAAAAAATAAGCCCACAACTTATTTTTCTCAAACTGCACATATTTTGAAAATTAATCTTCATACCTATAGCTCTTATTTTTTTATGCTTACTTTCGACAATTTTAACCAGCCCGAATCCAATATATCCCCTTTGGCGGCAATATCCAGCCCTATGAGATCTTTATTACTCCGGTCAACCAAACCCACAGCCCAAACATAAGTACCCGTTTCAACTTTGGACATATCCGGCTCAAATACATATTCAACGGGACTTCCTTTTATCCACTTCGATAAATCAGTATTCGTATCCACAAATGTATATCGCACCTCATTCGTTTCAGAATCGAGCAAAGCGAAAGCTACTTTATATTTTTGATTCCATTGCGGAATATTAGTAGGACAGTACCCCCATCCCAAATTGTTCCAGCAATGTTTAATAGTCGGAGTTGTTTTTTTAGAGACTTCTAGCGGCAAAGAGATTTCACTGGGATAGAGCCTATACCCCCCCTCCCGAAGGAATCGGCGTACTAAATCAAAAGCATCTTTAAACCAGGACTCTGTATCGCCAAAACGGAAATCCATCATATTGACATGTGCCTCTTTGCTGTCATCAAACTCACCGCGTCTTACGTCCTCGTGTGAATCCTTGCGATATCCTCTAGGATCCTGCCAATAACTATGTGATTTGACAATCCAGCCACCTTCCATAATAATGGGGCAGATATTACGATATTTTTTTGCGAACCTACGCTCCCAACTGCCATAATAGGTTGTCATGCCAAATGCATCATGACGCAATGAATATCCTTTCTTGATTGCTTCTTCCAACATTTCTTCACTGTCAGCAGCAAAATGTTCATCATCTACCCAATCTTTTCCCGCACCAATCCATCTATGGTAGTTAATTACTACTGGAACTTTATCAAAAGCTTGAGAATATATATCTGTCACCCAATCGAAAACTGCTTTCTTTGGAGTATCATCACCTGTTGAATAAATCATTGTATGATATTCTCCCCATTTCCCAAGTCCGAATCCATCTATAAATTCAACTTTCGAAGGATCGTTGAAATCTTTAGCCAGGGCCTTCACAAATTTAGTATAGTACTTCTGAAAAACTGAATCATCAGAATAAGGTGACCATTTACCTTTATTCATAAATCCTTTTGCACCGGCATCTTTTACAAATTGAGGAGTAAATTCTGTTCTCTTATCACGACTGTCAACTACAACACGAAATGCCAAACGCATATTCCGCTGATAAGCTCCTTCAATATATGCTCTTAAATTAGAATCAATTTTCCAACCATATACATCTTCCTGTGGATTAAAATCTGTCCAACTAGCGCGAATATAAAGCGTATGAGCATAATCTGTCACACTAACATTGTGTCCTAATTCAGGAATATACATATGGTCATACTGTGCCCAAAAATCTGCAGCATCCACTCCCATACTTGCATAGAGCACCCATCCTGTAAGCGGGTTATGAAGAATACGCAAAGAATCAGGCTGAATCGTAACTATGTTATTCTCCGGTAGTTCCTTATCAAATGAAACGGCTGAATTCTCGTCTCCGAAAACAGGAGATAAAAGGAACATAAACAGACAAAGAGACACAATTACTCTATAATAACTAATCTTTCTTATAACCATACTACTAATTGTTTTTTAAAGAGTGCTATATCATTGTTCTCTTTATTCATATAAAAATCACGAGATTGATATAGCACTCTTAATTTTATCCTGCTTGATTATCTCTTATCAAAGAAGACTGTCAGTTCTTTAATATCTAATTCTATGTAATTAACTCCTACAGGTACACTAAAGAAGGCATAGCGGTTGTGAGATTGCCCTCCGACTACAGTCTGTTTCTGATTGTAGTCACTCTCTGCAATATCAAGGCAACCGTCATAAGATCCTCTGATGGCATCTGCTGTTGAGCCAAAGGTATAGCAACCTGCACTTTGCGGTCCGACTTTAAAGTTCAATCCACCCGGATGTGCATTTCCATCTTTGTCTTTAATGGAATTCTTTCTGGGTAACTCCGCTCCTTTGTATATAAACAAATAAGGATTTGCCAAACTAGGTGTCATAGAATGAGCCATAGTGAATCCTGTATCACCAGTGCCATCTTTAGCCCATCCATCGTATGGTCCCCAAATAAAGACTCTTTCAATAGTGGTAGTCATCGTATTATTATTCCATGTCCACGAAACAACCATTGGTTTAGGATCTGTTTCGGGGGAGTAAATCGTAACCTTTTTAGTATTTATGTTAATCACAACACGATAGACACCCGCAGTCTTGATATTCCAATGATAAGCAAGTGCAGCTGCTTCCGGACTCATTGTCGAGATATTCATTGCTGTACCATCTGTAAAATCGCCCGATTCTTCGGGAGCAATAGCCATATCTTTCTGTCCATTAAACAAGATCGGGAAATAAATAGTACCAGGTTGCAGTTCTGCATGGAACGCATATTGATTTTCATCTTCTATCGTGCGAGTCATCTCTACATCTGCACTAACACAAGTTCCGGCAATATAGATTTTATCAGCTTCTATAAAATTACTAGCCAAACCTATAGTAACGGTACGTGTTTCAAAATCTACCACTACACGATACTGCCCATCTTCAGGAATCACCCAATATCCAGCATTATCTATCCCCTTAATTTTAGCTTCCATTGCTCCATCAGTAATCTGTTGTTCTGCAGCAACTGGTGAGATGGCATTAATCTTATTTTCATCTTTCCAAACAATCGGGAAGTGAAGATTACCTGCCTTCAAGTCACAAATGGAAACATAACGCTTCGGCTGACTTTCCATTGGCAAGATTTCAATATCTTCACCATCAACAGCTGTGCCTGACATATAAAGATGGTCTGCTACAAAAGTCTTTTCAGAATACATCTTTACTTTTATAGTAACTGTAGAAACTTCCGGTTTTACAAACTTAGGCCCTTCTACAGAACCGATAATACGGGCTTGTAACTTTACTAAATCACCAGGCTGCTGCTTCCACTTTGACACCAATAAACTCTGCAATTCTTTATGAGTATAACTTTTAGAAAAATCATCATCAATATACTCCCTTATCATTGTGTTTGTTCCAAAACTGTTATTTTCCAGATCCATTTTATAAAGATAGGAAATATAATAGTCAGAGCCTATTGGGTCAGCTTCCGTCCAGTTTAACGTCAATGCAACCTCATCCGGGGTATCTTCCTTGAGTTCTATTTCATAATCAGAAGGAGTAAGAACTAAACTTGTACGATTGTCGAGCGAATTAGTAGCATCGTCATCATCATTGCATGCTACTATGAAACACGAAGCAAGTGTCAGGAAGAAGAACCGTAAAAGGTTCTTCTTAAATATATATCCGTTTTTCATATCTATATTCAATATATTAATATTATAACTATTTATTGGTTTCCGACGGTCCAGTCAGGAGTTTGTACCAAATTCCAATTCTTATCAATATCGTCCTGTGGAATAGGCCACCAATAGCTTATAAACTTACGTGTCTGATATACTGTACGAGTATAATATTTATTTCTATAGTCCGCATCGGATACTTTAATATAAGCATTCATGCCATAAAAATCACCATCCAATACTTTCTCGGCTAATTTCCAGCGACGCAGATCATTAAAACGAAGTCCAGATTCACAATTCAATTCCACACGCCTTTCTTGACGAATTAACTCGCGCATTTCTACAGGATCTGATGGGGCTGTTATCTTGCCTTCTTCAGCTGAAACACTATATTCGGGAATACCCGCACGCTCACGAATCAAATTGACATATTTCAGAATCTCTTTTTGATTGGCAGTATAAGTGCCCTTCTCAATGCTATATTCATTCAACGCCTCAGCATAACTTAAATAGATCTCTGCTAAACGACATAATGCACCATGACGGTTTTTATAATCTCCACTACCTTCTTTGGGATTTGCAGATGGATCTACTCTCTTACGTACCAGATAGCCGCTCCATGGAGCGTCATGAGAAGGACCACCGTCTTTACCATCCATATAGAAATCTGTATTTCTCTTACCACCAATATGCCATTGTTCGTTATGCAGTACTGAAATATAAAAACGAGGCTCGCGGTCACAATACATTTTATAGGTATTGGCATCTACAACTACATTTTCATCTTTATTACGATCTCCTTCTGAAGACCCATACTGCCACTTTGTAGAATAGGTCTCTTTTTGCGTACTAAAGCCTGTCTCTGAATAATTAGCATCAGGGTTAACTTTAGGAGAACCATCCGAATTATAACCTATAATAGGTCTTTGACCGTTTCTCATGAAAAAAGCATCAACCAAAGATTGGGTTATTCCGATCGCTCCCACTCCATTAATACCCAAACCACGTGGAATACAGTTTTTATCATACCATCCACCAGAATCCATTGTGCGAACAAACAGTAATTCTCTGTTAGCTTCGTTCCATCTCTTCATCACTGCATTCTGATAAGAAAGAAAAGGATCAATATCACCGTTATCCAAATATTCATAATGCAAATGATAGCCAGCGGCTTCCGCCTCATCGATAACCAGTTTACAAGCATCTACTGCTCTTTTCCATCGTTCCGGATCATGTGCAGAATTAAAGATAGGGGTTCCATCAATGTTTTTTATATTCGCCAATGCAGGATTACCATTCACCAAGTCGCTAGCAGCAAATAATAACATACGAGCACGCATTGCCAAACATCCAACAGAAGTCACACGGCCATATTTCTTATCTTCAGTTTGAGTGGCAGGCAATTGTTTTGAAGCTTCCAGCATTTCTTGATCTGCCCAATCAATTACATTATAAAACGGCTCTTGTTTCAACATCAGATCATCAGCCGAAGTACTTTCACTAGCCTCGCGAATAATAGGAACTGAACCATAAGCTATAGCCATCATAGAATTATAATAAGCTATAAAGAAACGGCATTCAGCTTTCATAAAGTCTACTTCTTCAGCCGGTACAGCCTCCAATGGGTGAGCATGTTTTATAAACAAATAAGCAGAACGAATATATTTGGGATAAGTATTCCAATAAGCAATTACCCCGGGATTGTCTGCTGTCCAGTTACCTTTTTGATATTGAATGGCTTTAAATCCTTGCGCTTCCCAACCAACTGAAGGAATCAGTTCATCAGCTATGGCATCCGGACCATCATAAGTATAATATTCGGGCAGGCCGCGATAAATATATGCCAGCCAACGTTCCATATTCTTTTTATTCTCAAATACTGATTCTAAATCCAACTGGTCATCCGGTTGCTTATCCAGATAATCAGAACAAGAAGAAAAAGTAAATGTCGTAATAATACTTAGTACTATAAATTTTAATATGCTATTTTTCATATGCGCTATTATTAGAATTTAATTTCAAAACCTGCAGATAACGATTTCATAATTGGGTACGCAGCCCCTGTAGTATTTTCGACTTCCGGATCCCACAAATCAAATTTTGAGAATGTTAAAAGATTTGTTCCTCTCACGAAAAGACGAATGCCTGATATAACTGTAGTATTTCTCCACAAATTCTTTGGTAAGGAATAACCAAGTTCAATGTTTTTTAAACGTAAAAAACTCATATTCCGCAGCCACCATGTAGATGGTTGGTTATTATTACTATTTATACCGTCATCCAATCGCGGATAAAATACGTTCTGACTTGGGTTGTCTACAGTCCAACGATCATTTGCATTAGTAAACATATTGCCTGTCACTCCTCTATTGGCACCCGGAATAATGCTTGATCCTAAAATATTCCAACTACGACCTATTCCTTGAAAGAGAGCTCCAAAATCTAGATCCTTATATTTCATATTCAGTCCAAAGCCATATACTATCTCCGGATCTTTTGTTCCTCCGATTGGCGATTTATCAAATACGTCCACTTTACCATCACCATTGACATCCCTGTATCTGATATCTCCCGGGCGGAGTTTGCTTACAAAACTTTGAGTCGGAATTCCTTCTTTCAGTTTACCTGTACTTACGTCTTCAAAATCGTCTTCTGTAAACAAACCTTCTGCTATATAGCCAGTTAATTGCCCTACCGGATGTCCTGTTTCAGCACGGTTAGTACCAACTACTGCACTAGGTTCATCCTTTTCTGTTATTTCATTATGAGCATAGGTAAATGTTCCCATTAAGCTGACAAATAAGTCTTTGCCAAACTGTTTATTAACATTTAAGGAAACTTCTACACCCTGATTAGTCACTTTTCCAAAATTCTTCCAAGGCTGCTTCATAAATCCAGCCGTCATCGGAACAGACTCACGTGGCATAAATATATCTTTACGGCGTTCGTCGAAATAATCTAATTGCAAATCAATCATACCATTCAGGAAACCTAGCTCAACCCCCAAATTCATCTTATTAACAATCTCCCACGTCAAATCTTGTACAGCAAACTCACCTTCCGCCATACCAGTTAAACCATAACTACTATCCAATCCCCATTTATACATGTTTAATGTATCATAGTCATCGGTAATTGTAGAAAGGTACGCAAAACGGCGTCCACCTAAATTAGCATTACCTACCTGACCATAAGACGCACGCAATTTCAATTTAGATATGACCTTACGCAATGGTTGCATAAATGCCTCTTCCGATACAATCCACCCAATTGCTCCTGAAGGGAAAAAGCCATAACGTTTACCTTTGGCAAAATTTTCAGAGCCATTATAGCCAAAATTAAATTCACCTACATATTTACCCGAATAGGTATAAGATGCACGTCCTGCCAATCCCTGATTACGGTAAGGCAACTTGCTTCCATCATCATAATTACGACGATTAAACAATAACATTGCAGCAACGGAATGTTTCTCTGCGAATGTACGGTCATAAGACAAAGTTGCTTCCATATATACGCTCTTATTTCCATAGTCACCGCTTTTTGAGTAATCCAGGAAATTAGTACCATTGGATTTTGATGCTATAATCAAATTACCTTCATCATCACGTCCTGTAGCAGGTACATAATAATCCGGTGTCTTTCCACGAGAAACAGTACCTGAAGAAAACCTGTCAAATGAGAATGTACCTTTTACTTTCAATCCCGGAAGTAAGAATTTCAAATCTTGTTCTACAGAAAACAGTGTTTCAATCTTACTGTCACTTCTTCTTTTATATCCACTTTGAGTAGCCCATGCCCAAACGTTTGGCTCCTCTGTTGTCGGTATCTGTCCACTGGAATACTGTGCAGGGAAAGCATGAGGTACAGCAACGAACGCTTTTTGGAAAATTTGAGATATATCTTTCGTTGTAGAATTTCTATCTTGCAAATATCCACCAATATTAAAACGTAATTGCGTAGTAGGACTTAATTTCAAATCCACATTAGAACGAACGTTATAACGTTGCAATTTAATAGTAGGATCCCAATCATAGCTTTTATCACGTTTCAAAATACCACGTTCATTATACGCAGCAGCAACAAAAGAATAACGTAATGTCTCTGTACCACCAGAGATATCTACTGTTACACGCTGATTCGAAGCATAATCATTTGCAATTGCATCCATCCAATTCACGTCCGGATATAAATCAGGATCATAACCTGCACGAGTTTTTGCAATACGATCTGTATATTTAGGCTGTTGTCCTGTATCCATCAAGATATCATCCAAAACCTGCATATAATCTGCCGCACCCAAATACTCGGGAAGTTTAACAGGCTGTGTAGCTGCAAATTCAGCCTTTACAGTCACACGAGGTTTACCAACTTGTCCGCGTTTTGTATTAATTAAAATAACACCATTAGCTCCCCGCACTCCATAAACAGCACTTGCAGCAGCATCTTTCAACACAGAAAAAGATTCTATCTCTTCAGGATCAATATTATTCAAATCGCGTTCTATACCATCAATCAAAACCAATGGGTTTTGTCCGGCATCCTGGAATGTACTAATACCACGAATCCAGAAAGAAGAATTATCATATCCCGGTTCACCAGAACGTTGCACAGCTAATACACCGGCAACTGTACCAGCCAAATTATTACTTATTGAACGAGTAGTAGAAACCTTTAACTTAGCAGGTTCAATCGTTGTGATAGAACCAACAACAGACTCTTTCTTTTGTGCGCCATAGGCAACCACTACAACCTCATCTAATTGACCAACATCTTCTACCATTTGTACATTAACAACCTTCCGGTTATTAACTACCTCTTCTTTAGGAACAAAACCAATATAACGGAAAGAAAGCACAGATTTTCTTTCAGGAACAATAATACTATAATTACCATTCATGTCTGTCAATGCATGCACTGTGGAATCATTTTTCAAAATGATTGTTACACCAATCAAAGGCTCACCTTTTTCATCTGAAACGTTACCTGTTACCTTAATACCCTTTTGTTGTGTAGTTTGCTGTACCTTAGGAGCTTCTGGCACCGAAATAGTAATTTGTCTTCCCGACATCTTATAATTCAGTCCTGTCTCTGAGAACAACTCTTTTAATACAGCGTCTATTTTCTTATTGGAAACTGAAATGGAGACTTTGTTATTCAGATTTTTCTGAACATTAGCAGAGTAAATAAAAATATACTTACTATGTTTTTCGATATAATCTAAAATATCTTTAACTGTAACATTCTCATACTGTACTGAGAATAAATCTTCTTCGGAATTCCAACTAATAGAATTAGTACCGAATGAAGAGAATGGAATCATAAAAAAGACGTTTATAATGCAAAAAAGCTTAAGTCTTTTCTTTAAGTGTAAAAAAATAGTTTTCTTTACCATAAAAATTTCTTTTTAGGTTAACAATTTTGGATTTATTGATTTAACTAGGGAATTACTATCGGGTAAATACGGCAATATTTATCCGATTTTTTTTGTCATAATGGCAGTCTGTTCTTCATAGGCAAACATATTAAAAGATTAATTAAAAAAATTATTTATTTAAATATATACTAGTATCACTTTTTTCGATCGTGAATGACAGGGTTTGCTGAATACATTCAATCACCTCGTCTATATCATCTTTCAAATCTAATTTCCCATACACTTTTTCTTTACCAATAATTGGATCACATTGAATAGATATACCATAGTAGATGCTTAGTCTTTGAATGATCTGCGACAAATCATTACCATTCAATAACATAATCCCCTCTACCCAACTAATATACTCTGCTACATCAACTTGCTTTTGATAAGCAATTGTACCATTTGCTATATTCAACAGATCATTAGGATTCAAACGTGCTTTCTTTTCATTCTTATCAGTAACTTCTACCGCACCTTCCACCAATACAATATTAGTTGTTCCTCCTTTATAATTCGAGATATTGAACTTCGTTCCTAACACTTGCAGTTTAAAATCATCAGACTCCACTATAAAAGGATGTTTCTTATCATGCGCAACTTCCAGGAAAACTTCTCCTTGGGCATAGATTTTACGAATGTCTCCTTTAAAACAACGAGGATAAATCACTTTTGACTGGGAGTTAACGACCAGCCGAGTCCCATCAGACAATTCTACTCTAGCCCTTTTCCCCGCAGGGACAAGCAACTGATTATATTCTTGTTCCTCTTTGGTTTTCTCTTCTTTCTCTTTTATCACTTGTGAATTGACAGCAACTTTCCCCTCTTTCGAATACTTAATGAAAACATCTTCATCCAAATTAAGCTGTTCCTTGGAAGTAATAAGAGTCACTTCCTCAACAGATTGGCTATCCATTTCTTCAGCAATAGCCTGGAAGTCTAAATTAACACTTCCATTCTGATTAAAAAAATAAATAGTTGAAATGCAAATCAAAAAGGAAGCAGCAATAGAAGCTGAAGCAACTAAGAAATATTTCTTTCTGCGCTTCATAGTATCTTTTCGCATCTTTCGTTGAGTCTTCTCTATGATAGAAGATGAATCAATCTTTTCCTGCACACAATTTTCCCAAAAGAATTTCAACTTCTCAGCATCAGGCATAGAAGTAAAATCATCCTCAATATTTTCTTGAGAATTCAATTTACTAAATAAATCTGCGAGACGATGGTATTCTTTCAAGCTCATAATCCTATTTTAATGTTGTTCTATAGATAAAGACGCAACTAAAAAAAAAATCTCCCAGTCAAAAATGATTTTTTTTCATTTTTCGGGTAAAAAGAATAAAAGTGGAGTTAGCTATGTGAAAAAATAAGGCATTAATAATGCAGGAGAGTAAAAAACTTAGCTCTTGCGAGATTTCATATTCAATCTTTTAGCAATTTCATCTAACGCAAAAGCAATATGGTTATTGATAGTCTTCACTGATATGTTCAACATATCTGCAATATCTTTATAAGGAAGCCCGTCTATTTTTGCTAAGAAAAAGACATGTTTACACTTGGGAGGAAGTTGTTGAATGGCGTCATTAATTTTAGCCATTTCTTCCTTACTAATCATCTCCTCGGCTGGAGATTGAACCGGCTCAAAAATAAAATCTTCGATATCATCAAATGACAATTCATACTTTCCAGTTTCCTTCCGCAAAAAAGAAATCGCTTTTCGATAGGTGATTGTCTGGATCCAAGCATTCATATTGCCAATTTCAGCCAGACTTTTTCTATTTTTCCAAACTTCAAAAAAAACATCACTCACAATCTCTTCAGCTGACTCCTTCTGGCCAAGTAGCGCAAATGTATAGTGATATAAACGCGAAGAATAATGCTCCATAAAACGATTGAAAGCAATTTCATCGCCGTCTACTATTCTACATATTTCATTATTCTCAAGTTTCACAGAAGTATTTATAGATTATTTCCAATTAACAAAATTGAGCCAAATATAGCAGTATCGTATCAATTACGAAAATAAAACACCATAAAAAGGAATTAAAAGTTATCAATTATAGAAAAATGGCTATAATAAAAACATTACCATTTAGCTATAAAAGTCTCTTACTTAGATAACGTACAGGATACCATACGGAGAGAAAACCAACGGCTAAAACTGTGATAAAGATTAATACGACATCCCAAGCGTGAACGCTGACAGGATAGGCATCTACAACAAAAGTACCACCACCGCCTCCCAATGAAATTATACCGAATTTCTGTTGTATAAAACATAGGATTAAGCCCAGGACAATACCGGAAATAGCGCCAAAAAGAGAAATGAGACGTCCTTCAAAGAGGAATATTCGGGAGATGAGTTTATCACTAGCTCCAAGACTCCGCAAAGTTACTACATCATCCTTCTTATCCAAGATCAACATAGAAAGAGAGCCTATCACATTAAAACAGGCTATCATTAAAATAAAAGTGAGGAACAAATAAGAGATTAGTTTCTCTATCTCCATAATACGGAAAACATCTGCCTGCTGCTGATAACGATTCTGAACAACAAAATCATCACCTAGTATGTTTTCTATTTTAGATTGTACCGATGAAGTATTTACATTAGGTTTCAATTTCAATTCCATCGCAGAGACTTCTGTTGTATAATCCAGAAGCTGACGAAGAAAATCAAGAGAAGTCAGAATATATTTTCCATCATATTCTTGCTGATTCACCACAAATACGACACCTGGAGAATACAGATAATCACGGTTAAAAGAAGCGCCTGGATTTGCCATGTTCACTTTGGCATTTCGCTTGGGAAGATATACCTGAAGAGGATCGACAAACTCCAAACCAGTTCCCAAAGTCGCAACCAATTCCACTCCCATGACGCCATAATTCACGATCGAATCATGAAGAACGAATTCTCCCGCGCCATAAAGTATGCTGTCTATGGCCGTCAACTCTTCAAAATTATCTTCCACCCCTTTTAGTACAACCATAGCCTGACGGTCCTTGTATTGCACCATTGCATTCTCTTCGAGCGTCTCTGTAAACACTTCCACTTCAGGAAGCTCACAAACGGCACGAATCCGTTCATCTTGTGCATCAAAGACTTTTCCTTCACGGACCGTAATTTTCAACTGCGGATCAAAAGCCGTAAAAAAGCTGGCCACCATATCCTGAAAACCATTAAAAACAGAAAGAGTGCAAACCAAAGCAAGCGTAGCAAGAGCCACTCCACATACGGAAATGCCGGATATGATATTAATAGCATTATGCTTTTTCTTTGAAAAAAGATAACGCCTGGCTATATAAAAAGAGAAGTTCACCTCTGCAATGAGTTATTTCACTTCAGCAATGAATCTATTTTCTCAATATAATCCAATGAATCATCCACGAAGAATTTCAGTTCAGGAATGATACGTAGCTGGTGACGTACACGAGTCCCAAGCTCATAACGAATGGATTTCATATTGTTATTGATATTCTTCACCATCTCTTCTGCTTTCTCTGAAGGAAAAACACTGAGGTAGACACGGGCAATACTCATATCAGGACTGATGCGAACTGCGCTAACAGAGACCAATGTACCCGGCATGGACTTTGTTTGAAGCAGGAATATCTCACTTAGCTCTTTCTGCAACAGGCGAGATATCTTATTCTGTCTGGTTGTTTCCATAAAGTTATTTACTGTTTTACGATTTACTACTTATTATTTTCTTCCTTATGATCGTTAATCCGTCACGCAAAGGAAGTATTACTTTTTCCACTCGCACATCTTGTGCTACCAAATCATTAAAGGCTTTAATACCAATTGTTTGAGCGTCCGTATTGCGAGGCTGTTCAAGCACATGCCCGTCCCACAAAGTATTATCAGCAATGATATATCCGCCTTCGGAAAGATACGCCAATGTCATCTCGTAGTATTCAATATACTTACGTTTATCGCCATCAATAAAAGCCATATCAAAAGTAACACCTAAACGCGGAACAAGTTCTAAAGCATCACCTATATAAAAACGAATTTTATCAGCAAACGGTGATTTCTCCAGCCATGGACGGGTAAAGTCCTCTTGTTCATCATTGATCTCAAACGTATGCAACAGTCCACCTTCCGGCAGACCTTCCGCCAAACAAAGGGCGGAGTAGCCGCTATACGTTCCGATTTCCAATATCTGACGAGGCTGAATCATTTCTACAAACATCTTCAGCATCCGTCCCTGCAAATGCCCGGAAGCCATACGAGGACGAAGGAGCTTTACATGCGTATCCCGATAGAGCGATTTCAAGTAATCGCTCTCGGGATCAATATGCTGCAAAATATATTCGTCTATCGATTCGGTTTCCTGCATAAAACTTACCTCTCTAAAAATTAAAGATAACGGTTGTTGTTAGGTAATACAGTCTCCTCTGCATGCTTCAAAGCATCTTCCACTACATTGATTTCGAGGAATGAGGTCTTTGTTCCTGCCTTACCACTACTTAAATAACCTACCATATCGGAAGGCTGCAAACGGCCTTCTTTCAACAGACGACGCAATGCCGCAAAGTAATATTGCTGTCCGTTAGCCAATTCCGGCATATAGATAGCTTCCACACCATAAGACAAAGCCAAATGACGCATTGTCTTTTCTTTATAGCAGATAGCCAGCACTGGATACTTTCCACGGAAAGCAGCCAGATTACGAGCAGTGCGTCCGCTATAACTATCAGTAATAATAGCACGTATTTTTAACTTAGAAGTAGCTTTTACTGCTTGTTTAGCAAGGAACGCCGTAACATCATTACTATTCTCATCTAACGGAATACGGATATCATTTTCTTCCAGTTTATCTTTTTCTGCCTGAGCCGCAATTTTAGTCATCGTTTTCACCGCTTCTACCGGATACTTACCATAAGCGGTTTCTCCGCTCAACATCAAAGCATCTGTACGATAGTAGATTGCATTGGCAATATCAGTCACTTCCGCACGAGTCGGACGAGGATTATTTATCATTGTATGGAGCATTTGAGTAGCAACGATTACCGGCTTCTTTGCCAGAATACACTTGCGAATCAATACACGCTGGATTCCCGGAATACGTTCTTGAGGCACCTCGATACCTAAGTCACCACGGGCAACCATTACGCCATCTGCCACTTCCAGGATTTCATCGATATTATCCACCCCTTCCTGATTCTCAATCTTAGCAATAATCTTAATATCACTATTATGTGCATCCAGAATTTCACGTATGTCAAGTACATCCTGACGGTTGCGTACGAAAGAGTGAGCGATAAAATCAATATCCTTTTCGATAGCATAAAGAATATTGTTACGGTCTTTTTCCGTTAATGAAGGAAGATTGATGCGAACACCCGGGACATTTACGCTTTTACGGCTTCCCAAAGTAGCATCGTTCTTAACTTCACACAGCAAATAACCATCCGTCTTATCAATAACTTCCAGTTCCAGATCGCCATCATCAATCAGAATCGTACCGCCGATATTCAGGTCAGACACAAAGTTCGGATATGAAACAGCAATACACTCACGAGTTGTTTCCAAATCCGGATTACCTACAATCTTTACTTTCTCTCCTATTTTATATGGAATCGGCTCTGCATTAGCCGTTGTACGAACTTCCGGACCTTTTGTATCCATCAAAATCGCAATACGGTTGGACACAGCACGTACATTTGCAATCAAAGCTTCAAAACCTTCACGGCTAGCATGCGCTGTATTCATACGCACTACATTCATCCCAGCTTCAAACAACTGTTTTATAAAATCCACATCACAACGTCTATCCGAGATGGAAGCCACAATCTTAGTCTGTTTCAATAACATAGTCTTTCTACCTATTATATATTATTACCTTATTTATTATCTATCCAATAAAGCCTCCAAAGCCAAACGGTACGAATTTAGCCCAAAGCCACAAATCACTCCTTTACAAGCACAAGCAATCATCGATACGTGCCGAAAAGACTCGCGACTATGCACATTAGAAATATGCACCTCAATCACCGGAGATGTCACAGAACGAATAGCATCCTGCAAAGCTATGGAAGTATGTGTATACGCACCTGCATTCAAGATTATACCATCCACATCAAATCCCACCTGCTGTATGCAGTCTATCATTTCTCCCTCGATGTTCGATTGAAAATAGTCGATCTCCACGTCAACGTATCTTTTGCGAAGATCAGCCAAGTAATCTTCAAATGTAACGCTTCCGTAAATGGAAGGTTCACGCTTACCCAACAGATTAATATTCGGGCCATTAATAATTTGTATCTTCATCGCGCAATCCTGTTTTTTTATACCTTTGTATCTGAAAGAATGTGCAAAGGTAGAAAAAAGAAATGGAAATCAACGAAAAAAAGCATAAGAAGGAACAACAAGAGCTGATAATCAGGAAGTATCAGCAGTATCTCAAACTCGAAAAGTCCTTATCTCTTAATACTCTGGATGCCTATCTGACGGATCTGGACAAACTGATGAGCTTTCTGACATTGGAAGGGATTTACGTATTGGACGTATGCCTGTCCGATCTTCAACGTTTTGCGGCCGGATTACATGACATCGGCATTCATCCCCGTTCACAAGCCCGCATCTTATCAGGAATCAAATCATTTTTCCGTTTCCTCATCCTCGAAAACTATCTGGAAGCAGATCCCAGTGAACTATTAGAAGGCCCTAAAATAGGTTTCAAACTTCCCGAAGTACTGACTGTGGAGGAAATTGACCGGATTATCTCCGCCGTCGACCGCAGCAAAGCTGAAGGACAGCGAAACAGAGCTATTTTAGAAACACTATACAGCTGCGGACTTCGGGTATCAGAACTTATCACCCTTAAACTATCCGACCTCTATTTTGATGAAGGCTTTATCAAAGTAGAAGGAAAAGGAAGCAAACAACGACTCGTACCAATCTCCCCCCGGGCTATTAATGAAATAAAGCTTTACATCACAGACCGTAACCAGATTGAAGTGAAAAAAGGGCATGAGGATTTCGTTTTCGTCAGTCAGCGGAGAGGCAAAGGTCTTTCCCGGATTATGATCTTTCACATGATAAAAGAATTAGCACAAAAAGCGGGTATTACCAAAAACATCAGTCCGCACACTTTCCGGCACTCCTTTGCCACTCATTTACTGGAAGGTGGAGCCAATTTGAGAGCCATTCAATGTATGCTCGGACATGAATCCATTGCGACAACGGAAATCTATACCCACATCGACCGCAATATGCTTCGTAGTGAGATTATCGAGCATCACCCACGAAATATCAAGTATAGGAAAGAAAAAGAGGAGTTATTTCATTAAATTATGATAAAATCGCCCCCTTATCTATATAATTATATTAAGAATTAATATCTTTGCGTTACTTTTTCTGTGTGAGCAGAAGGAGATTGGCAAATAGACGATATTTCAATTACAAACATTTAATTTATACCTAAAATGACTAAGAAGTTGTACTTGCCTTTACTCATGGCAATGGTTGTTGCATTATTCTCTTCTTGCAGCAAAAAAATGGGTGAATTGTCAGCTGATTACTTCACTGTTACTCCGCAAGTGCTGGAGGCAGTAGGTGGTAAAGTTCCTGCGACCATCAATGGTAAATTTCCTGAAAAGTATTTCAACAAAAAAGCGGTTGTAGAAGTTACTCCGGTTTTGAAATGGAATGGCGGCGAAGCTAAAGGCCAACCAGCTACTTTCCAAGGTGAAAAAGTGGAAGGTAACGACCAGACTATCTCTTACAAGATGGGCGGTAGCTACACGATGAAAACTTCTTTTGACTATGTTCCTGAAATGGCTAAGTCAGAATTGTATCTGGAATTCAAAGCTACTATCGGAAAGAAAGTGGTGACTATTCCTGCTGTGAAAATAGCTGATGGTGTAATCTCTACTTCTGAATTAGTAAACAATACATTAGGTAACGCTAACCCTGCATTGGGCGAAGACGCTTTCCAACGTATCATCAAAGAAAAACACGATGCCAACATCATGTTCTTGATCCAACAAGCTAACATTCGTTCCAGCGAATTGAAGACTGCTAAAGAATTCAACAAAGAAGTAGCTAACGTCAACGAAGCTGCTAACAAGAAGATCAGCAACATCGAAGTTTCTGCATACGCTTCTCCTGATGGTGGTGTAAGCTTGAATACTACTCTTGCTGAAAACCGTGAAGGCAACACAACTAAAATGTTGAGCAAAGACCTGAAGAAAGCAAAAATCGATGCTCCAATCGATGCTAAATATACTGCACAGGACTGGGAAGGTTTCCAAGAACTGGTTTCTAAATCTAACATCCAAGACAAAGAGTTGATTCTCCGCGTTATTGCAATGTACCAAGATCCTGCTCAAAGAGAAAGCGAAATCAAAAACATCTCTGCTGTATACAAAGAATTGGCTAACACTATTCTTCCTCAATTGCGTCGTTCTCGTTTGACTTTGAACTATGAAATCATCGGTAAGTCTGACGAAGAAATCGCTAAGTTGGCTTCTTCTAATCCTTCTGAACTGAACGTAGAAGAATTGCTGTATGCTGCTACACTGACTAGCGATCCTGCTAAGCAAGAAGTTATCTACACTCAAGCTACCAAACAGTTCCCGAACGATTACCGTGGTTACAACAACTTAGGTAAATTAGCTTACCAGGCTGGTAACATTGACAAAGCAGAATCTTACTTCAAGAAAGCTGCCAGCGTTAATGCTACTCCTGAAGTTAACATGAACTTAGGTTTGATCTCTTTGATGAAGGGTGACAAAGCTGCTGCAGAAGCATACTTCGGTAAAGCTGCCGGCACAAAAGAACTTGGCGAATCTATGGGTAACCTGTACATCGCTCAAGGTCAATATGAAAGAGCAGTAAACTCATTCGGTGACTCTAAGACTAACAGTGCTGCTTTGGCTCAAATCCTTGCTAAGGACTATAACAAAGCTAAAAACACGTTGGCTAACGTAGAAAGACCTGATGCTTACACTGACTACCTGATGGCAGTTTTAGGCGCTAGAACTAATAATTCTTCTATGGTAACAAGCAGCTTGAAGAGCGCAGTTGCTAAAGATTCTTCATTAGCTAAGAAAGCAGCTACTGACTTGGAATTTGCTAAATTCTTCACAAATGCAGATTTCATGAACATCATTAAATAAGAGAATTACCACTCTATTTTAAATATTAAGAATTGCCTGTCATTATAAATGACGGGCAATTCTTTTTTTTTATCTGTAAAAACCGTACTTTCGCAGAAAAGAAATCAAAGCAATGAAAAAGAGTAGCATTTTAATCCTCATAATCATTTGTCTATGCAGTTGTGGTAAATCTTCAAAGAAGGTTAGCATAACCGGGGAAATCAAAGGTCTGGGCACAGATACGCTTTATCTGTATGGAATGGACGAATCATTCGACCGGATAGATACCATTTTCGCGAAGAACGATAAATTCTCTTATACAGCTTCAATAGACACCATTACTTCTGCCTTTTTACTTATTGACAATCAGACAGAATATCCAATCTTCCTTGACAAAGGAAATCAAATCAAAATAAAAGGAGATGTCAATCACCCGGAATATCTGGATATCAATGGTAATATATATAATGAAGAGTTTACAAACTTTCAGAAAGAACTAAATAGCCTGCCTACCCCATCCGAGAAAGATTTAGAGCAAAAAGCAGAAGAATTCATCATGAAGCATCATTCTTCTTTTGTCAGCCTCTACTTGTTGGATAAATACTTTGTTCAGAAAGATTCGCCCGATTTCAACAAAATAAAGAAGCTAATTGAAATCATGACAGGAATATTGCAAGACAAGCTGTATATTGAACAGCTCAACGAAGCCATCTCTCTGTCAGAGAGAACAGGGACAGGCAAATATGCCCCCTTTTTCAGTCTATCTAATATAAAAGGAGAGAAAATTACCCGGTCATCAGAAGATTTCAAGAAAAAGAACCTGTTAATCAACTTTTGGGCTTCATGGGGAGATAGCATTTCCAATCACCAAAGCAATACCGAGTTAAAAGAGATCTATCAAAAATATAAGAAGAACAAACATATAGCCATGCTCGGTATTTCCCTTGATATGGATAAACAAGAATGGCAGGATGCTATAAAACGTGATACACTCAATTGGGAACAAGTCTGTGATTTTGGCGGACTAAATTCCGAAGTAGCCAAACAATACGCCATCAAGCAAGTTCCCAGCAACATTCTTCTGTCGGCAGACGGTAAGATTCTCGCGAAAAACCTCAAAGGAGAACAATTAAAGAAGAAAATTGAGGAAGTAGTCACTGCTGCTGAAGAAAAGGAAAAACAAGACAATAAGAAGAAAAAATAATCAATAATCAAACGTGTTAATTAAAGTATTCGGAGCGGCTGTTCAAGGGATTGATGCAACACTCATCACAATCGAAGTCAACAGCTCGCGCGGCTGTATGTTCTATCTCGTCGGCCTTCCGGATTCTGCGGTCAAAGAAAGCCATCAACGTATTATCTCCGCATTGCTGGTGAATGGTTATAAAATGCCCACTAGCAATATAGTAGTCAATATGGCACCAGCCGACATCCGTAAAGAGGGTTCAGCTTATGACTTGCCTCTTGCCATCGGATTGTTAGGAGCTAACGAAACAATCTCTTCCGAGAAGTTTTCCCGCTATTTGTTAATGGGCGAACTAAGTCTGGACGGAAGTATACAACCTATCAAAGGTGCGCTTCCCATTGCTATCAAAGCGCGCGAAGATGGTTTCGAAGGACTAATCATCCCCCAACAAAACGCACGGGAAGCGGCCGTTGTCAATCAATTAAAAGTATACGGAGTCAGTAATATCAAGGAGGTCGTCGAGTTCTTCAATAATGAACGCGAATTAGAGCCGACTGTTGTTAATACACGGGAAGAATTCTATCAACAACAGACGAACTGTGACTTGGACTTTGCAGACGTTAAAGGGCAAGAGAATGTAAAAAGGGCACTAGAAGTTGCAGCAGCCGGAGGACATAATTTAATAATGGTAGGTGCTCCGGGTAGCGGTAAATCGATGATGGCCAAACGCCTTCCTTCCATTCTTCCTCCTCTTTCACTGGGGGAAAGTCTGGAAACCACCAAGATACATTCAGTTACCGGACAATTGAAACGCGGGTCCTCATTGATTTCCCAACGCCCATTCCGCGACCCTCACCACACAATTTCCCAGGTGGCGATGGTTGGCGGAGGTAGTTTTCCACAACCCGGAGAAATCAGTCTGGCACATAATGGGGTACTTTTCTTAGACGAACTATTCTCAAAACTATTTAACTATTGTATATTGTTATATATCAACTATTTAATCAGACAGAACAACCATTCAATCCAGTAAAATTCAGTTTCCGCACCGATGTAAGCCCAACAAAGCCTCACAATCGGTCAGCCTCTCATCTCAATTCCTGCCGTCTCCTTTGAAGAAGAAAAGTAAATTCCGCCCTAGAGCACCCTCTCAACTCCAATATTCACAATTTCAACCTAGTATTAGTTTACTCTCAATTACTATAGAGTTCTTTACAATACCAATTTCACAGATAGAGTTTCTATGAGAAGTAGCTGTTTCCAAATCAATAGCAACGAAATCTAAGTTCCCCATATATGTCTTACATTATGTGAGATAATATAGCAAGATTATGTTTGATTCTGATTATGTATGCTATACTTCTTTATAATTGGGTAGCTCTAATAAAGTGCGAAGAAGTTCATCTTTATTCCTATCCTCATCTTTAATATGTTCTTCTAATCCTTTAATACGGGATTCTACAAGTTCATTACATATATCCTTCTGCATTTCCTTTAGCATATCTAAGCTGATTAAGGTTCTCATTTCAAATATATTAACATCCTCTAGTGGACTGCCTAGTATAATGAATTTATCAAAAACGAATATGCTGTTATCGGGATATTTGTCATTCTGTGCTATTGTTCCTACACTGAAACGTGCTTCATGCTCGAAGAATTTCATTATAACATCTAGTTTATTGCCATGTTTACGTTTAAGAATCCTATCTCTATATCTATCAAAGAAATGTGGTATATATGCAGCGCTCTTAGCAGTTTTAGTAATAGTACTATGACAGGTCACTACATATATGCCTTCCGGTTGGCGGTAACATCTTGCAATTAATGGTATAAACTTATGCTTCCAGTATGCATTAAAGCTATATCTGATAATATATATATGACCTGTGTTGGTAGTAATCTTTATAGGTTTAAAAGTGAAATGGTCTATTCCTTTGGTCTGTATATACTTTAGGTATCTATCCTTCATTCCGAAGAAGTCTACTTCCCTCTCTCGGAGATATTCCTCATAATCTATCTTATATTCATCAAGGACTTTTGTATACAGCATAACCTATTAGTATTAACTAGAAAGGGTATCCAAATGGATACCCTAAAGTGTTTACTTAGTAGTATTAATTAGTAGAAGAAGTTAAAATAGCTTCTAGTATGTCTGCTGGAATATCTTTAAGAAGCTTCTTTTGGTTCTCTAATTTGAGTTCCTTGCAGTTCTTAATCCATTCCTCGTACTTCTCGATTTGCTTGTCACACCAACAAACCATGTCAGCCGGTGATGCATTATTACCAAACCAAGAGCCATACAAATCAAATGATTGTTCACGACTTAATACTACACAAGTTGCTTCATTCTGATTCTCCATAATGATAAATTAATTAGGGTAAATAAATTAACCTTTAAATCTACTTAAAGGCTTGCCGTTCCTTACGGTATTAGTCCATAAGTTGTTTACAAGTAAACGAACATAAAGCGCAATTAAGCCATTATGGTATCTCTAGATGAAACGCCACAAATGTACGAATATATTTTAAATAAGCAATCAAGTCTAATATAATTTATGCTATAAATTAATGTATTATTGTAGATATATATCATAATAGTCTTGAATGATAGTATGGAACTAGGTATATATTCATAGTAGTTATAATACTTTATAATACCACAGTATCTTATAGTAATACAGCGTACTAATAGACTGTAGTAATCTCTATACATTCTATCAATGTCTTTATAACTAGAATTTGCCTGTTGTCATACTGTAAATATCCAATAAGTGAAAGCCTAATAGGAATAAATTCAAAATCTGATAATAAGGACTAAAATAACAGATAGACTTGAATAAAGTAGAACCTTCATGTCATAAATTCCAACTTTATGTGTACTTTTGAGCATGATTCGTTACAAGTGGGACAGAATAGTTCAGACCATAATATAGTGTACTCTGTGTAATTCTGTCCCATGTGAACAATAATTTAGATAATATGGAGAATACAGAGTTACACAGTACACTTGTTTACATTGAAGAGAAGGAATTTATGTCAGACCTCTATCCGGAAGGTTTGCCCACTAATACCATAATTGACAAGACCCTAACCGCCAAAGGTGCGACTACTTGTGAATTGGAAGCAAAGCGTAACTCAATAATTGTTGAGCCTAATGTTCCTGTCATTGTAGGGAAACAAAATAAATACCCTAAAGCATTAGGAGTATGTGAAGGTGTTACAGATGCGACCATTAAAACATATCTACTTGATAAATCTATTCCTCATAAGAAGATTATTGTTACACCAGAAAGCTATTCTAAAGTAAAACGGGCAGCAGATTATGCAAGCATTAATTTATTTAAGGACTTCTTTCTACTGATAGATGAATGTGAGAAGGTTGTACAAGATGCGGAATTTAGACCGAATATAATTCTGCCATTCTTCGACTTCTTTAGCTTTGATAATAAAGCATTAATATCAGCAACTCCCTTGTTACCAAATTTGAAGGGATTTACGAACCATTCATTTACCTGTATTAAGATTATACCCAATTATGATTACAAGAAGGCTCTAAATTTGGTTGGAACCAATAATGTACAACAGGAGTTCATGAATCAGATATTCCAAAGTGGTAACAAGATAGCTATATTCTTAAATTCACCCGAATATGCTAAGGCGTTAATAGAGAAAGCCAATATCAGAGACTGCACTAAAATCTACTGTTCAGATACTGACGGGAATATCGGTAAGTTGCGTAAAGAAGGATATAAGGCAGCAGACCTGTTTGTGTCTGGTGAGGTATTGGAGCAATATAGTTTCTTTACCAGTAGATTCTATTCAGCAGTTGATTTGGAGACGTCCGACCGACCGGATATAATAATGATGACAGACTGTATCAGCAGACCCCACACAATGATAGACCCATATACACACGCTATTCAGATAATTGGTAGGTTCAGAAACGGAATAGGGGATATAACCCATATAACTAATTGGAATAATGATTTGGAATTACAGTCTCGTGAAGAAGTTATAAAAGAGATGAAAGCACAGAAGAATGTCTATGATACTCTTGCTGATGTAAAGGAAGCTCTTAAAGGTAGAGAGAGGGAACTTCTGACAGAGATTCAAGAACGTATTCCCGTTTACAGGTTTCTATTTGAGAATGATGAATATAAAGGTAAGGTAAATCCATTCTTAGTAGAATGTTATATCCAGAAATTCAAGATTGCATCATTCTATCAATATCCACAATATTTAGAGAACGCTTATCGTGAAACGGGACATTTCAATGTATTGTACCATTATAAGCATTACAATGATGAACAACCTCAAACAGTTAAGCCCAAGATTTTATCAAGGAAGAGGAAGATTGAAATACTAGAGCGTTTACAAGTTCTTAGACCTAAAGGGTTGGTATTTATGATTCCTTCAGAAGAACAGGAACAGGAATTAGCATCATTAAGACATGAAGCCCCCGAACTGTGTAAGTATTATGAGAAGTTTGGCATTGATAAGATTGTGGAAATAGATTATGATTTATCTACCATGAAACGAGAACTTAAAACAAAGCATAAGGCAGAGATATACCTTGTTCCGATAGATGAAATCTATAATACTATCGTCTTAGGCAAACCTTATTCAGAATCTGAAATCATAGCAACCTTGCAGATGATATATGATAAATATAATCTTGTTGATGATAATAATAAACCATTGAAAGCAAAGGCAACATATTTGAATAAGTACTTTAGAATCTCTGAACGGATAACAATACCGAAGTCCCGCCTCAAAGGGTATATTCCGTTGGAGAAGAAATATTCACTCGAATAATCGAAATGTGGGACAGAACTGTTGAGAGTTTGACTTATTACACTCCGAACGGTTCTGTCTCATTTTTCGGAGATTCATGGCTGCAAGCACTCTCACGTGTGTTTATCCATGCGAACGAAGGCAGAGAGGTGAATACGCAACGCTAACATTCCCTACAGCTTGTCAATCTTGAAATGACCGCTCCGTTTATCTTCCAGACTTGCCACCATAAATCTAATTCGTTTCAAATGAGTGGGCTAACCTATCCGGCACTTGGAATTTGAGACTGTGACATATCAGAGACACAATAATTTACATCGGGCTTTGAACTGCCGACTGATACGCCCAGAAGTGAAAAATAATTCAAGGCAAGGCGTGCACTGTTCACTTGCACACCGTAAATCAGAGCAAGATTCGTTTACGAGTTCCGAATCAGTTTCCAAGTTAGCAGGAGAGGGCATATCTTCACTTCATAAAGCTCCCAACACAAAGTTTTAAAATAGTCACACAACTGTTATGTAGCCTTACCGAAATGCAGTATCTTTGTGCTACCACATGAGAATCACTGAAACTACTGAATAGCCCAACTTGAAATATATCTGAATATACCTACCGATTCAATCCACCTTATCTTGCCAGATTACCTATTTAATAATTATTCATGGTACTAAGAATGAGTGAGGAAACAGAACTTACATTCAAACAGTTACGTGAGCTTGCATTAGCCCACCATATAGCAGATAATAGAACGATGATTGGAATATGGGCTAAGCTCAATGGATATTCCAAGAGACGCAAGCAGAGAGATAACAAGGTTTACACCGTTTACATCAAGATGAATAATGATACATGAATAGTTTCTAATGAAGGGAGGACAGTATAAATGGTTCTCCCTTTTACCGTTAATAAGTGAGCATACTAGGCAGGGTATGTATTTGCAACTAATCATCTAATTAGTATCACTATCTACTAATGTGTTTACTAATACAGCAAAGTTATGTGCAGAAGTATTGATATTACCAGATTATAAAGGTGTGCTTATTCCCCCCTTTAGCGGTGTGCTTAATCCCCTTTTGGAGCGTGCTTATTCACCCCCTGTCTACACTCCTAGATACTACACTCCATACAGCCATACCGTAAAGTTCTGACGAACTTTCAGTAGGTGGGATAAGTAGGATATATAAATCAATAATATATGTGGCATTATAATAATAATTTATATGAGAAACTAAGCGAACTAAGGAAAGTGAACAGACTAAGTTCCACTAAGATGAGATTCTTGTTAAAGACCAATCAGATTATTTTGATTAACCATATTGAGCGTTTGCCTTATGAAAGACACGAAACTTCCATTCAAGGAGTACACAGTAATGAGTAATAATCTGATTCAGAATCTAAACTGTTCAGATGTGTACAGGGCTTATACCTTGCTATTAACAGCAGATAAAGATTCTTTGGAAACTAATACTACATTAAAACAGCTTGCAGGGTTTGTAGGGGAAGAACTGGATAATTACAAGAA
>NZ_QTNF01000030.1:0-38406 GCF_003603455.1 Bacteroides sp. AM37-9
AAGGCTTTCAGCCTAACCGATAAATTCTCATTTAACCGATAAATTCCCATTTACCGGCGTAGCGCCGGAGCAAGGTTTCCATTCGGTATTCCCTGAAAGAGATACAGTTCCACCCTTTAGGGTATGTCTAAAACGATAACATGCCGAATGGAAACCTTGTTGGGGCGCTACGCCCCTAAATTCCCATTTAACGAACAATCATTTACAATGAGTTCAATATTTGATTTGCCCGGTTCACGGTTACTGCAGCCGGGGTTTCCGGCATACTACCCAAGTTGAACGGAGCAAGCATTTTCTCTATTTTCTTTAATCCGGCTTTATTTCCCTTTTTCTCAAATTCCTGACGGAGGATATTTATCTTCTCGTGCGCCTGAATTCCTTCAATCAAGCGTTCGAAACGGATACAGCTACGGGCTCCCGGATATACAAGATACGTATCTCCCCCTGCCCAACTGCGGAAACGGGAATCGAGCAGCGGTTCCAATGGCCAGCTGTTGTATGCCCAACGCAAATAACCGTCCAGGTGTTTCTTAGAAGAATAATAACTTATCCAGACAGCTTCTGCAGGATCGGAGAAAGTAAATGTATTGGGATGGGCTTCCGTACAGCAGGTGTAATAGTTGGTACGCTTGTTTTCTGCCACACGGCGGAGGCGTACTTCTTCGGGGAAGTTCTGTCCGATTACAATGCAGTAATCATACAAATCGGGCTCAATCTCCGCATGGTAATTTCCTGCCAACGAAACTTTGAAATCCGGATCTGCTTTACGAATCACCTTCAAGGTCTTCTGCATCACTTCCATCGGACGTTCATCCATTGCAATAGCACAGATATCGAACCATCCTTTTTCTTTCAGATGCTTGGAGAAAGACGAAAGCATTGCTACCCACATTTCTTCGTAAGCCTCCTCGCCCGGTGCTGTTTTCACAAATTTCAGCGAGTTGGTTGCCTGGTCGTAATACTGGAATGACAACTCCCAGGGAACCATTGAATAACAGTTGATCTGTTTGTCAATGCCCACACTCATCATAAATTCTACCCAACGGTCGAAAATGGTATAGTCAAAAGCCCATGTGCCGTCCGCCCGTTTCATCCAAGTAACCATTGTATCAAAATAATCTTCCGTCTGACCGTTCCAGGGTTTGTGCATCAAAGTAGCCGTGATAATCTTTTGTCCGGCGTCTGCCAGCATTTTCATCAAAGGACGCATCGCGTCTAAATGCTCCTGACTCCACAAAGGAACCTGATAATAACGTGCCACTGCATAGGGACTTTGCCACAAATCCAAGTGGTAAGCCCACTCCGAAGGCGCCGGAAGTTCGCGGGAAGAAACCGTAATTTCCAGATTCAGGCGTTGCAACAGACGAGAGCCGTCGTTGATTAGCAACTCTCCTTTATACGTTCCGGGAACAGCCGATTGAGGAATCCAACATTGCACCCAGACAGGTTGAACTGTGCGGGCAGGCAAAGCCATTGCTTTCAGACTGGTATCAATAGGGTCGGCCACCAATAATGAATCATAATCCACCGCTTTCCGGTGTCCGCAGGCACCTCTGCCGTCTTTGTTCAATTCGTCCGTCATCGCATAACGAACAAAACCGCCGGTGAATGCATCTTGAGGAAGAACGTTTCCTTTCTTGTCTTTGAAATCACCAAAGCTGAAATTCAGGTCTTTCAGTTCTACACCTGTCCATACAACCGCTTGCGCGTTCACACGTTCACCACGCCAGCCTTTCAAAGCAACCGTTTGCTGGTTCTTCAACCGGGGAAGCCCGTGTTTTGCGTACCGGACGTCTGTTGTACCCCAAGACACTTGTGTTGTTGTCACTGCCGCCCATTCTTTATCAGACGGCGCAGCAGGGTCGGGCAATTCCTGATAAGTCAGTAAAGGGAACTTCGGTTGTCCTGTCGGAACACCACATTGAGTGACTCCTTGCTGGGCAAAAACTGCGCCTACGCTAAAGAGACAAGTCAGGGAAAAAATAGTAAGTCGTTTCATGGTTAGTTAATTAAATGATTAAAGTTTTTTATTAGGGGGAAAAATATTCAATCACATAGGGTCTACATCATAGTAGACAATCAAAGATTTATAGCGTTCATCTTCCAACATCTCCCGTTGGATGCGCAACAGCAACTCCCGGGCACGTCCCATCGGAGCGTTCTGCTCAATCTTTACGACAATCTTTTTAATAAACAACGTTTGGATACGGGCAACAGGAGGTTTATCCGGCCCCAACACCCGATTGCCAAATACCGCCCGCAGCTTATCCGCCATCACTGTCGCCATCTGATCCAGCAACGCTTCATTATGATTTTTCAGATAAACATATACCAACCGGTAATAAGGAGGATAATGGAACATCTGCCGTTCCGCCAACTGCCCGCCTACCATGTCTTCATAATCATTGGCAATGACCTGATGAATGATAGGATGCTCGATGCTCTTGGTTTGCAGCACCACCCTACCCCGTTTGTTCTTACGTCCGGCACGTCCCGCTACTTGCGCCATCAACTGGAAAGCCCGTTCATAGGAACGGAAATCCGGATAATTCAGCATCGTATCGGCATTCAGTATACCTACAATACTGACATGATCGAAATCCAATCCTTTTGAAACCATTTGCGTACCGATCAATATATCCGTCTTTCCCTGTTCGAAATCCGCAATAATCTTTTCATAAGCAGAGCGGGTGCGTGTGGTATCCAAGTCCATTCGTGCCACTGCCGCTTCGGGAAAAAGGATTTTAATGTCATCTTCAATCTTTTCCGTACCAAAGCCACGGTTCACCAGTTCCGTACCTTCGCAGGCAGGACAGGATTTCGGCAGTTGGTAGGTATAACCGCAATAATGACAGGTTAGCTGATTGATTCCTTTATGATAGGTAAGGCTTACATCGCAATTCTTACACTTAGGCACCCAACCGCAGGTACGACACTCCACCATCGGAGCAAACCCGCGACGGTTCTGAAAGAGAATCACTTGCTCTTCCTGTTCCAAAGCCTCTTTCATGTATTGTATCAAGAGCGGTGAGAATTGTCCCACCATCCTCTTTTTGCGATGCAATTCCTTTATATCCACCGGAATAATCTCCGGCAATTGAATTTCTTTATATCGTTCTTTTAGTTGTACAAAACCATATTTCCCCTCCCCTGCATTCTGCCACGACTCGATGGAAGGAGTAGCCGTTCCCAACAGGGTTTTAGCTCCGTACATGGCAGCCAGCACAATCGCTGCGCTACGGGCATGATAGCGGGGAGCAGGATCTTGTTGCTTATACGTATTTTCGTGCTCTTCGTCCACAATCACCAGTCCCAGATTCCGGAAAGGAAGAAACACGGAAGAGCGAACACCCAGGATAATATCGTACCCGTTCTCTCCCAGTTGTTTCCGCCATATTTCAACCCGTTCGGCATCGGGGAATTTAGAATGGTAGATCCCCAGGCGAGCACCGAAAACCCGTTGCAGACGCTCTGTAATTTGAGTAGTCAAGGCAATCTCCGGCAACAAATATAAGACTTGCTTTCCCTGACGAATCGTTTCTTCGATCAGATGGATATACACTTCCGTCTTCCCACTGGACGTTACTCCATGAAGCAGACACACGTTTTTCTCCTGGAAAGACTGAACGATTTCATCATGTGCCCGTTGCTGAAACTCGTTCAAAGCGTTCAGCTCGACTACCTCTTTCTCCTGTTTATTCAACCGTCCGATTTCGTGATAGTAGATTTCGAAAATCTTCTTATCCACCAGCCCGTTCAGTACCGAAGGAGCCACATTAGCCCGTTGCAACAATTCTTTCTTGGAGACTTCTTTCGGAGTTCCGGTTCCTAAAATACCTGAATACTCTACATACTTCATGAGCAACGCCAGTTGCTTCGGAGCACGAGACAGAATATCAAACAGAATATGGAGTTGCTTTTCATCTGCCGTACCCGCAAGCCGCACCCGTGCCTCTGTCTTAGGCTTATAAGTGCGTTTCAATTCTTCCTTTACAAAAATGGCTTCTTTATCGAGCAGGGACTTGATGGCGGTAAGAATATTTTTTATGCCGCTGTCTTTCTCCAGTTTAGTGACGGACTGCTGCGCATCTACGGCAAGTAAATCCAAAATGCGTTGTTCCCGTTCCGGCAATGGCGCATCCGCCTCAAAATCGGGATTATATTCAACAATCGTTTCACTCTCCAGCTTCAGGCCGGAAGGAAGTGCCGCTTTATACACATCTCCCTGTGTACAGAGATAGTAATCGGCTATCCATTCCCAAAATTTGAACTGAACGGGTAGTAAAATGGGAGAAGCATCCAGCAATGCAGATATATCTTTCACTTCGTACTCCGTTGGAGCACAATAATGAACGTTAAGGACGATAGCCGTATAAAACTTCTTTCGCCCGAAAGGAACTACCACACGGCAACCTATCTTCACATCTTCCGCACATTCGTCCGGCAAAGAGTAAGTGAAACTCTTCGGAAGCGGAAGCGGTAATATGACATCTACATATTTTTTCATTGCAGGTACAAAAATACAATAAAAAAATGGGGAATGAAAAAGAAGGAAGAGAGAACACTCAAAAGAAAAACGCTTCTTAAGGCAGGATTGGGCAGAAACAGTTTCGAGACTGCAACAGGGCAGCCCCCGAACAAAAAAAGAGTTCCCGTTCACCGGAAACTCTTTTTTATATACGATGTAAAATGACAGACTATTTAAAAAATATAGGCAACAGATACCTGCCAAGTCTTAGTCTTATAAGAAGCGTCTGTTCCTTCAATATCCGCAGTGTCGCCCAATGGGATATTGTAGTTAGCACCTACCTGCAGATGGTTCAGCAACTTCAAACCGGCACCCACATTAATACCTACTTGCGCTTTCTTCTTATCAATTCCCGATTTCTTTTCAAAATCGAAATAAAAATCAGGACCTGCAGCAAGATAAATACCGGCCATACTTCCCAAACCGATTGTATATTTCAGGTTTACAGGAATATCAATACCGTTTTGCTTGATAGTCAAATCCTCGTTTCCTTCAGAAACCTTTATACCTCTTTGAGCAAAAAGCAAGGCAGCATCTACTCCCAACCCTACGATTGGAATATTAAACTCGGCCATCGGACCAATAAAGAAACCGGTAAAATTATCCTTCTTAAAGTTATCGCCTACATTAGAGAAACTCGCCTTCGACAAGTTCAAACCTCCTTTTACACCAAAGTGTATTTGCGCCTGGGCAGGCATCGCCATACCGATACATACGGCAATCATTAAAGCACCAAAAATCTTTTTCATAAATTTACGTGTTTATAATTCGGGACAAAGATATATAATTAGAATAAATAAACACAATTTATCGGTTTTTTGTTCGCTCAAAGTCGCTGTTGTTCACTTAATCCGACGCCCATACCTTTATATTTGCTCTTTTGAAGATTGAACTTACAATAGAGCATCAGTTTCATCTAACACTCACAGACTAATAAGAAGTTCTTATTAGTTCAATTTTCATCCTATTTATCATCTATAAATATTGGAAAAATGATAGTTAATCAAATTTACTTCCTAATTATCATACATAACCTTTTCAGCCAACACGTACGGCAAGTGGTCTGCTCCAATGCAAGTTCTTTTTCTAAATGCCGCACCCGGTCACATTGCTTCAACCATTTGCTCTGCAGTGCATCATACAAAAATTTAGCTCCTTTATATATGGTGATTTCCTTATCTTGTTTGCCTAAAAGTGATGCGTATATTGAACAAACTTGAGATTTATCCATGCAATATCGTTCCAACTTTTCGATATACATCAATGTAATCCCCTTTTTATTCCGGTTGATAAAATCCTGAATACTTTCATCGTCGATGATGTCGATGTCGGCTCTTTGGTAGTCCACGATGATTTCTCTTATCTCTATCAAGACCCAGATATATTCTGTCTCGAATCCGTACTTTGCAGCCGCTTCTTCTATACTAATCCATTGTGCCATAGCGTTTGTTCTTTTATGTGTGATACAATAAGGGATGAATAATGTTTTATTCATGTATATTAGCACAACGAGCATCCACTCTTTTTGCAGTCCGCCGGATGGAGATTGGCTAGGTTAAATTGTGGGGTAATTGATAACCGGCCGAATACAAGAAAGACGCAGATGCTGCTGTACCATTATCCACTTTCAAGGCTAGCTAAACCGACCAGAGAACAATGATAACAGCAGACACCCACGTCAATCGTTTATATATAACACATCTTTTACGAATATGTTGATATACATCCGTTCACGTGGAGTATCTACCGTATCATCTCCCTCTGTTTGAATTAGCTATTTCTGAAAGTGAGAGATAATACGCTTTTACTCCATATAGGAAATAAAAACCGCTTCCTGCCTGTTTCATCACGCTGATGGGCTGAAAGCGTATGACAAAGATATATGTTTTTTTTGAAAGGTAGCAGAAATATGGAAATAAATATAGGAAGTTCTGTATTAAAATGAATTTGATAAAATATAATCCTGTTTCTTATTTCTGATTACTGAAATCCGTCACCAATAAAAATAAATAAGCAATTTTACTCTCATACTCTCATCAATCGTTTGAAAAAGCCTTTATTCATCGGAGTTACAGGTATGAGAGTAAGTATGATAGTAAGATGAGAGTAACTTTTACTCTCACCATGCCTCACACCAAGACAGGACCATTATCTTCTGACATACAGTACATTATCTACTATTACCAAAAGTATTAACAGCTATAGCATCAAGTATTAACTCCCTAAAAATCATATATTAATAGTTCGAAAATCAGGTATTAATGCATGGGAAACAGTATAATAACACCTATATTAGTAGTGACAATAAAAGCATTATAGATAAACTTATAACCAAGCTACCATCATCTTTCTACCATTTAAGCAGTGAATGTTCGTTAAAACACGAATATAGGATTTGCTTTTTATAGCATTGTTCGTATATTTGCGAACATTAAATAAAAGAGAAACTAATGTATGGAACAGCAGGAACAGATTGCTCGTTTTGCTAAAGCGTTGGGGCATCCCACCAGAATAGCAATACTTAATTTTCTTGCAAGGCAAGAAAGCTGTTATTTTGGGGACATCCACGATGAGTTGCCAATCGCTAAAGCAACCGTTTCCCAGCATCTAAAAGAATTAAAAGACGCTGGACTGATACAGGGTGAAATAGAAACGCCCAAAGTGAAATATTGCATAAACCGTGAAAACTGGGAAATAGCCAGACAGTTGTTCGCCCAATTCTTTTGCGATTGCGCTTCTAAAAAAGGTGCTTGCTGTGAATAGCAGCCCCTTTTTTAGACTTATTGTTCGTTGTTTTGCGAATTACGTTTAATATATAAAATAGAAAATATGGAAATTAAAGTTTTGGGTACAGGCTGCGCAAATTGTAAAGCTCTGTACGTAACAGTAGAACAGGCTGTAAGAGATCTAAATTTAGATGCTACGTTAGTTAAAGAGGAAGATATTTTAAAGATTATGGAGTATAATATCCTTAGTTTGCCGGCATTAGTGATTGACGAAAAGATCGTTTCCGCCGGAAGAAAATTATCCTTAGCCGAAGTAAAAGAACTATTGAAACAATAACTTAGAAACACTGTACCTATGAAACATTTATTTTTGATTGCTATCAGCTTACTCCTGTTTTCTTGTAGCGGGAAGCCAAAAACAGAAAATAAACAAGAGGTTTCCGCACAAGGAGATCGTGTAGAAGTAATCTACTTTCATGGAAAACAACGGTGTGTTACCTGCCGTGCGATTGAGCAACTGACGAATGAAGTGTTGGAAGCCACTTTCAGAAATCAAATCGATAAAGGGGCAGTTGTGTATAAGGTTATAGATATTTCAGATCCGCAAAATGAAGCGATTACGGATAAATATGAGGTGACATGGTCGTCTTTGTATATAAACGGCTGGAAGGGAGGAAAAGAAACTGTTAATAACATGACTGAATTTTCTTTTGCCAACGCAAAGGGGGCACCGGATATATTCAAAGAAGGTATAAAGAACAAAATAAATGAACTGCTAAAATAACTATTATATGGATTTTCTTCAAAATCTTCTGGATAATAGCAATATCCCGGTAATAACCGCTTTCCTGCTCGGTTTGCTTACAGCCATAAGTCCTTGCCCTTTAGCTACCAATATAACTGCGATAGGCTTTATCAGTAAGGATATAGGCAACCGGAACAAGATTTTTTTAGGAGGATTGCTTTATACCTTGGGGCGTGTTGTGGCTTATACGGTTTTAGGGATCATCCTGATTTCTATATTGAAAGAGGGATCAAGCATGTTTTCCTTGCAAAAAGGTATAAGTAAATATGGTGAGATACTAATCGCTCCGGTCTTGATATTTGTAGGGGTATTCATGCTTTTCGGAGATCATTTGAATTTACCTAAGTTCGGATTTTCGGGAACAGGAAAGGCGGAAAAACTGAAAGGCAATTTAGGCAGCCTTTTGCTTGGAGTGCTTTTCGCTCTGGCATTTTGCCCTACCAGCGGACTGTTTTACTTCGGGATGCTTATACCGATGTCGGCAGCAGAACCGGGAGGCTACCTTTTGCCTATTGTCTATGCGGTAGCCACCGGCCTGCCCGTTATTCTGGTAGCTTGGATTTTGGCGTATAGCGTTGCCGGGATAGGCAAATTCTACAACCGCATACAGGTATTTCAGAAATGGTTTAACAGAGTGGTCGCTGTTTTGTTTATCGCAGTCGGCATTTATTACGCATATATCAATTACTTATAAATTAAATAAAAACAGAATATGAAAAGAATCGAGATTTTTGATCCGGCAATGTGTTGTCCTACCGGATTGTGTGGCCCGAATATCAATCCTGACCTTATGAGGATTGCAGCCGTACTGGAAACCCTCAAAAGACAGGGGATCGTTGTCGAGCGTCATAATTTACGGGACGAGCCGCAGCTTTATGTCAGCAATAAAACGGTTAATGATTATTTGATGAAAGAGGGTGCGGAAGGCTTGCCAATCACCATAGTAGAGGGGGAAATCGTGGTAACAAAAGGTTATCCGACCAATAAGCAGTTGAGCGAGTGGACAGGCATTCAGTTAGACATTATTCCAATTATCAACCAATGAGATTATGAAGAATTTCAATTTATCAGACATACAGTTAACAAAGTATTTGTTTTTTACAGGTAAAGGCGGTGTAGGAAAAACTTCTATCGCTTGCGCTACGGCCGTAGGTCTTGCGGATCTTAGCAAAAAGATATTATTGATAAGTACAGATCCAGCCTCTAATTTGCAAGATGTATTTGGGCAGGAACTGAACGGGCATGGTACGAATATCTCCGAAGTGCCCGGCCTGACGGTCGTAAATCTTGATCCGGAAAAAGCAGCCGCAGAATACCGGGAAAGCGTAATCTCTCCTTATCGTGGGAAATTGCCGGAAAGTGTGATCCGGAATATGGAAGAACAACTATCCGGATCTTGCACGGTGGAGATTGCAGCGTTCAATGAGTTTTCGGATTTTATCACCGATAAAACCAAAGAAAAAGAATACGATTATATCATTTTTGATACAGCGCCAACAGGACACACCCTAAGAATGTTACAATTACCGTCCGCTTGGAGTACGTTTATCAGTGAAAGTACACATGGTGCATCCTGTTTAGGCCAGCTGTCGGGACTGGAAGAAAAAAAAGGTATTTATAAACAGGCTGTAAATACCTTGTCCGATGAAAAAGCAACCAGCCTGATACTAGTTGCCCGGCCGGATCTTGCTCCATTAAAGGAGGCTGCACGCTCTTCTCACGAGTTGAATTTGCTTGGCATAAAAAACCAGGTACTTGTCATAAACGGGGTGTTACAACAAGCCGATGATAATGACAAGGTTTCCAAGTTATTAAGCGAAAAACAAACTTCGGCTTTACAGAACATTCCGGAGGAGTTGAAAGATTATCCGGCATATAGCGTTCCATTACGTTCCTACAATTTATCAACTATAGAAAATATCCGGAAAATGTTATCGAGCGATAACCTTATTTCGGGAGGTGATTACAAGCCTTTGCAGGGTGAAAAGAATCTGGATGATTTGGTAAATGACCTTTTTTCTTCCGGCAAACGGGTTATTTTTACAATGGGAAAAGGGGGCGTAGGAAAAACGACTGTTGCAACCAATATCGCCCTAAAGCTAAAAGCACTTGGCGCAAAAGTGCATTTGACAACAACAGACCCGGCCAATCACTTGAATTATGAACTTGTAATAAAAGCAGGGATCGACGTTAGTAAAATTGACGAAGCGGAGGTTCTGGAGGCTTATAAAAACGAGGTAAGGGCAAAAGCCAGGGAAAACCAAATGACGGCCGAAGATATGGAATATATTGAGGAAGACCTGCGTTCCCCTTGCACACAGGAAATAGCTGTATTCAAGGCATTTGCCGATATAGTGGAAAAGGCTGATACGGAAATTGTAGTAATAGACACAGCACCAACCGGACATACTTTGTTATTGTTGGATGCAACGCAAAGTTATCACAAGGAGGTAGAACGGACGCAGGGAGAAATCAAGGGAGCAGTGGCAAACCTGTTGCCACGTTTGCGCAATCCCAAAGAAACGGAGGTTGTCATCGTAACACTTCCGGAAACAACCCCTGTTTTTGAGGCGGAACGTTTATTGCAAGATTTACAACGGGCAGGCATCAAGAACAAATGGTGGGTGATAAACTCCTGTTTATCTCTGGTTGATACCCAAAACCCATTTTTAAAGGCCAAAGCACAAAGTGAGTTGCCATGGATCGACAGAGTAAAGAAATTATCAGACAGTAATACCGCGTTAATCGCATGGAGAGCAAAATAAAAAGAGAGTGATTATGAAACAACTTGCTTTTTTAGACCGTTATTTGACGGTATGGATTTTCTTAGCAATGTTTATCGGTGTAGGATTGGGTTACCTATATCCCGGCATCGTAGATTTTTGGAGTCATTTTGAAGTCGGAACGACGAATATACCCTTGGCAATAGGGCTTATCCTGATGATGTATCCACCTTTGGCAAAGGTGAAATATGAAGAATTAGGCAACGTATTCAAAGATAAAAAAATCCTGACCGTATCACTTCTGTTGAATTGGTTGGTAGGGCCGATACTGATGTTCGTTCTCTCAATCATCTTCCTGCATAATTACCCCGAATATATGTACGGATTGATTATGATAGGTCTTGCACGATGTATCGCCATGGTACTGGTTTGGAGCGAACTTGCAGGAGGAAGCAACGAATATACGGCCGGACTGGTCGCTTTTAACAGCATCTTTCAGGTCCTTTTCTTTTCTGTATATGCTTATTTCTTCTTATCTGTGTTCCCTGAATGGGTGGGAATGGAAACAACCGACGCCGTTCAACAAATCACGATGTCCGAGATTGCGAAAAGTGTAGGCATTTATTTAGGAATACCGTTTGTTCTTGGATTTCTGACACGTTTAGTCTTGGTTAAGAATAAAGGCATGGATTGGTATTACCAGAAATTTATCCCTAAAATCAGCCCGGTTACATTGTTGGCCTTGCTGTTTACAATCGTGATAATGTTCTCTTACAAGGGAGAATATATCATAAAATTGCCGTATGATGTGATGATAATAGCAGTACCGTTGGTGTTGTACTTTGGAATCATGTTTTTTGTTTCCTTTTTTATTACCCGAAAAATGGGAACGGATTACCCAAAAGCCGCATCCGTATCATTTACGGCTACCGGAAATAATTTTGAATTGGCTATTGCTGTGGCTATTGCCGTTTTCGGTATCAGTTCGGGAGAGGCTTTCGCCGCGGTAATCGGGCCACTGGTAGAAGTACCCGTATTGATACTATTAGTAAGATATGCGTTAAAGATGCGCCGCAAATTTAAAGCAAAGAACTAGAAACTACAGTTCCGAGGCGGGAAACTACAGTTTCCAAGGCAAGAAACGCCAGTTCCCAAGGCGGGAAACGACAGTATCTAAGGCAGGAAACGAGAGTACCTAAGGCAGGAAACTGAAGTTTCCATATAGAGTTATTATAACTCTCCCGTAAGGATAACTAGAACTTCCCATAGCTTTGCATAAAGAAATCAAGGACTTTTCTTTAGTTATATTATACGTTGCAGATACTTTATCTGCAACGTATCTGCAACAGGTATCTGCAACGCTCCAACTGCCTATTTACTAATACATTACAAGCGTTTTGTTGCAGGTGGCAGATACTTTGATGTTTTTTAAACTTTATAGGAGAAGATATTTCATTCCTTTTCCACTCGTTCCCAATCTACCAAATGATATAATTACATTTATACTCATTTTCTACTCGCCACCATTTGAATGGCACAATAATCTATATCAGCATAAAAGTACAGCTTTTCTTTTACAGCCCGCTATACACTAACTCTTTTTTATGACACAAGAGAAGAAAACCGCTGTATGTCCCGTTCATATTTAATCAAAATCGCCGGAACAGATCAATGATCTGCCCGGCGATTTCCCTATTGAATCGATTCCCACTTACTATCTATCAACGGTTGGGATGAATATCCAGTTTGACTGGTTTTATCATATTTTCAGGTTCCAGAATGGTATCCAAATCTTTCTTGGAAAGGATATTATGTTCCAAAACAAGTTCATACACTCCCTTTCCTGTTTCCAATGCTTCTTTAGCTATCTTGGTAGAATTTTTATAACCAATCACCGGATTCAGGGCTGTCACTACGCCAATGCTGTTGTGCACATCTCTCCGGCATTTTTCTTCATTGGCTGTTATGCCGTCGATACATAACGTACGCAAGGTATCGAAGCCATTCATCAACAAGTCGGCAGACTCGAAACAACATTGCGCCATCACCGGCTCCATCGCATTCAGCTCCATTTGAGCGGCTTCGCCACTCATGGCCACACAAAGATCATTTCCTATCACCTTATAAGCCACCTGGTTCATCACTTCAGGAATCACCGGGTTCACTTTTCCCGGCATGATGGATGAACCCGGTTGCATAGCCGGCAGATTGATTTCGCCCAATCCGCAACGCGGACCGGAAGCCAGCAATCGCAAGTCATTGCATATCTTATTCATTTTGACAGCTATACGCCTCATCGCTCCCGAATAACCTACCATGCAGGAAGTATCCGAAGTGGCTCCTACCAAATCATCGGCAAGCTTTATATCCAGTCCCGTAATCTTGCGCAAAGCGGCAATACACTTTTCCGCATATTCCGGTTCGGCGGTGATTCCGGTTCCGATGGCCGTGGCTCCCATGTTGACTGTCAGAAAGTCTTGCGCGGCAAAATCAAGATTCTTCACTTCATGTTCAAGAATACTCGCAAACCCGTTGAAGGTCTGTCCGAGAGTCATCGGTACGGCATCTTCCAGTTGGGTACGTCCCATTTTGATGACATGCGCAAACTCACTTCCTTTCTTCCGGAAAGCCTCTATCAACACTTCGAAATGCTTAACCAATTTCAGATGAGTGTAATAGAGTCCAATGTGGATAGCGGTGGGATAAGCATCGTTGGTAGATTGCGAGCGGTTGACATGATCGTTAGGCGAACAGTATTGATACTCTCCGCGCTGATGCCCCATCAATTCCAATGCCCGGTTGGCAATCACTTCATTGATATTCATGTTCGTGGTAGTACCCGCTCCTCCCTGAATCATATCTACGGGGAACTGTTCGTGATGCTTTCCTTCAAGTATTTCTTTACAAGCTCTCAAGATAGCATCCGTTTGTTCTTCGGTTAATAAGTCCAGTTCGCGGTTGGCAACGGCGGCTCCCATCTTTGTGATAGCCAATGCCTGGATAAACAAAGGGTACTCATTTAAATGAAACTTACTGATGCGAAAGTTTTCGATACCGCGGAGCGTCTGTACTCCGTACAGTGCACTTTCCGGCACTTCACGACTACCTATCAGGTCACTCTCCGTACGAGTTTTTTTTGATAAATTTTGTTCCATATCGGTTGTTTTATAATAATAACAGTTTCGTTAGTTCTTATAATAACCAATGAGTTTAGTTATTGTTTTAATAAATATGCAAAAACTATTCAAAGACTTTTTTGTTGTTAATACAAGAAAAAGAAAATACAAAGAGAGAAATCACTTATCTTTGTTGGGAACTTAAAACAGCATCTTATGATATTACAATTAGCATTTGTTCTGACAGCTATTATTATTGGCGCACGCCTGGGAGGTATCGGCCTCGGCGTGATGGGAGGAGTTGGATTGGCTATACTTACGTTCGTTTTTGGTTTACAACCCACCGCGCCTCCTATCGACGTAATGTTAATGATTGCCGCAGTGATTTCGGCTGCTTCCTGTATGCAAGCGGCCGGCGGACTGGACTATATGGTGAAACTGGCAGAACATTTGCTTCGTAAGAATCCTTCACACGTCACCTTGCTTAGTCCGCTGGTGACTTACCTGTTTACTTTTGTAGCCGGAACGGGACACGTCGCCTATTCTGTGTTGCCGGTCATCGCGGAGGTTGCCACCGAAACAAAAATCCGTCCGGAACGTCCGCTAGGTATTGCTGTCATTGCTTCCCAACAGGCCATTACAGCCAGTCCGATTTCCGCGGCTACCGTAGCACTTCTCGGACTCTTAGCCGGATTCGATATTACCCTGTTCGACATTCTCAAAATTACGATTCCCGCTACCATTGTCGGCGTGTTGGTCGGTGCTTTATTCTCTATGAAAGTCGGTAAAGAGCTGGTGGAAGACCCCGAATATCAGAAACGTCTGAAAGAAGGACTGTTCAACAATAAAAAGATAGAGATTAAAGATGTGAAGAACAAACGTTCCGCTATGATTTCCGTCCTTATCTTTATATTGGCAACTGCGTTTATCGTACTCTTCGGTTCTTTTGAAGGAATGCGCCCCAGTTTCCTGATCGACGGGGAAATAGTTACATTAGGAATGTCTTCCATCATCGAAATCGTGATGTTATCGGCTGCTGCCATCATCCTGTTAGTAACCAAGACTGACGGAATCAAAGCAACGCAAGGTTCCGTATTTCCGGCAGGCATGCAGGCGGTGATTGCCATCTTCGGTATTGCCTGGATGGGAGATACCTTCCTTCAGGGAAATATGGGACAGCTGACTCTTTCTATTGAAGGGATCGTGCAACAAATGCCGTGGCTGTTTGGTGTCGCGCTGTTTGTGATGTCTATTCTACTATACAGCCAGGCTGCCACAGTTCGGGCACTTGTGCCTCTGGGCATTGCGTTGGGGATTTCGCCTTATATGCTGATCGCCTTGTTTCCGGCAGTGAACGGATATTTCTTTATTCCGAATTACCCTACCGTAGTGGCTGCCATTAATTTCGACCGTACCGGGACAACGAAAATCGGCAAGTATGTGTTGAATCATTCGTTCATGATGCCCGGCTTGGTATCGACGATTGTTGCCATTGCCCTGGGACTGCTCTTTATACAAATATTTTAATATACATATATTATTAACCTAAACATCATTCAGTTATGAAACAATTCAAAAGCTTTGGACTGGTAGTAGTCACACTACTATTTTCTGTAACAATGGCATTTGCCGCAAAACCGAACATTCATATCCTTGCCACCGGAGGAACGATTGCAGGCACAGGAAGTTCAGCTACCGGAACCAGCTACACAGCAGGACAAGTTGCCATCGGTGCACTGCTCGACGCTGTGCCCGAAATTAAGGACATCGCCAACGTGACCGGAGAACAGATTGTCAAAATCGGTTCGCAGGACATGAACGACCAGGTTTGGCTGACGCTTGCCAAGAAAATAAACGAACTATTGAAACGCCCGGACATCGACGGCATCGTGATTACTCACGGAACCGATACAATGGAAGAAACGGCCTATTTCCTGAACCTGACCGTTAAAAGTGACAAACCGGTGGTACTGGTAGGTGCCATGCGTCCGTCTACGGCTCTAAGTGCCGACGGCCCGTTGAATCTTTATAACGCCGTAGTTACCGCCGCCGCAAAGGAATCCAAAGACAAAGGAGTACTGGTTGCCATGAACGGACTGATCCTTGGAGCACAGAGTACGGTTAAAATGAACACGGTCGACGTGCAAACTTTCCAAGCTCCCAACTCCGGCGCGCTGGGGTATGTGTTAAACGGAAAAGTATTCTATAATCAGGTGACGCTAAAAAAACATACCACCCAATCCGTTTTCGATGTTACTCATCTGAACGCACTGCCTAAAGTAGGTATCGTATACAGCTATTCGAACATTGAAGCAGATATGGTAACTCCGATGCTCAACAACGGCTACAAAGGCATTATCCATGCAGGAGTAGGAAATGGAAATATCCATCAGAATATCTTCCCGGTACTGACAGACGCCCGCCAAAAAGGAATCCTTGTGGTTCGTTCTTCCCGTGTCCCGACAGGTCCTACCACACTGGATGCAGAGGTAGACGACGCCAAATATCAGTTTGTGGCTTCACAGGAACTGAATCCGCAGAAATCACGCGTTTTGTTAATGCTTGCACTAACCAAAACAACTGACTGGAAACAAATTCAGCAATATTTTAACGAATACTAAAAGCCTGACCTACTTATGAAAAAATGGATATTTATGTTGCTCCTCGCGGGCAGCATACAGGGAGTATATGCTCAAAAAACGGAGAAGAAGGATAAATTCAACCCGAACACTCCCCTGTTTGAAGAACTGACAGACGTGAAAAAGAAGACAGATAAGTTCAATCTTTATCTGAATATGCAAGGAAGCTTTGACGCTCATTTCCAAAATGGTTTTCAGGAAGGTGACTTCAACATGCACCAGCTCCGTATCGAAGCCAAAGGAAATATCAACAACTGGCTTTCTTACCGCTATCGCCAGCGCCTCAACCGCTCGAACGATGCAAACGGCATGATTGACAATCTGCCTACTTCCATCGACTATGCCGGAATCGGTATCAAACTGAATGACCAGTTCAGCCTCTTCGCAGGAAAGCAATGTGCCGCATACGGTGGTATCGAGTTCGACCTCAACCCAATCGACATCTATCAGTACAGCGATATGATCGACTATATGAGTAACTTTATGACCGGACTGAATGTAGGCTATAACATTACTCCCGAACAGCAACTTAACCTGCAAATACTGAACAGCCGCAACAGTTCGTTCGACAGCACTTACGGAATCACGGAAGATGCCGAAGGAAATCTTCCCGATCTGAAATCCGGCAAAATGCCGCTGGTTTACACCTTGAACTGGAACGGTAATTTCAACAATGTCTTCAAGACCCGTTGGTCGGCTTCTGTCATGAACGAGGCCAAAAGTCACAATATGTATTATTATGCTTTAGGTAACGAATTGAATCTCGGCAAATGGAATGCTTTTGTCGATTTCATGTATTCAAAAGAGGACATTGACCGCAAAGGTATTATTACCAGTATCGTAGGCCGTCCGGGCGGGCATAACGCTTTTGATGCTAACTATCTTTCGGTTGTTGCCAAATGTAATTACCGCTTTCTTCCGAAATGGAATGTTTTTGTGAAGGGTATGTACGAGACGGCTTCCGTAGGCAAGGCGTCCGAGGGAATAGAGAAGGGAAATTATCGTACTTCCTGGGGATATCTGGGCGGTATCGAATATTACCCGATGGAAACCAATCTGCACTTCTTTGTTACCTACGTGGGACGTTCGTATGATTTCACTTCCCGCGCCAAGGTGCTGGGACAGGAGAATTATAGTACTAACCGTATTTCTGTAGGATTTATCTGGCAGATGCCTGTATTCTAATTCTAAAGCAAGAAACCGGGCTGACAATAAAAAAATACCCGATAGCTTCTTACAACAGTTATCGGGTATTCTTATATGTTCGGTCTTTTTAAATCAGAACCCAGGTATCTGCTCCGGCCCATTCAGACATATGCACAGCATCCCCACTGGGGAAAGACAGTCTATTCAACTGCTTCACGGAAGCACAGATAAGCCGTCTCATCAATTCTGGCAAGAGAGACTGACATTCTTTTGTGTCAGCCCATTGCTTCAAATGTGTTGATGTGATGAATTCCATAGATTACCTATATTGAGACTAGATATTGATGAACAAATATACAACTTCTTTTTGACCCAATACACAAAACATTGAAAAGATGTCGCAAATTTTTCTCAACATACTCGACAAAAGAGATTGGAACAACAGCGTTGACCAAATTCAAAAACTCACCGAAAGCCCCATAAAATCAACTAGGGAATATCCGTTTACGCTTTCATGGTCTCACTATTTGATATTAATGCACATTGAATCTGATGAAGAACGCAGATTTTACGAAATTGAGTCTCAGAAACAAAATTGGAGTGTACGTCAATTGCAGCGGCAATATAATTCAAGCCTGTATGAGCGTTTGGCTCTCAGCAAAGACAAAGATTCAGTCTTGCGTTTAGCACAAGAGGGGCAAACGAACAATAAACCAGATGACATCATAAAGAATCCTTTAACGCTTTTTAGTAATCATTGTTCTATAATATATACAAAGAACTATGGACAATTTGTAATGTTCTAAATTATATCGAACTCACGTTAGTTTAGATGCGGGAGATTCAAAAACGCTGCAAATTCGAGGGGCAAAAGTGACTGGTTTATGTGCAATTACGATTTTCCCGGAGTCAAGAATATAAAACGAATGGATAAAAAATATTACTACGGTATACTTCTTGCATTTTTAAACTTCATCTACCCTCCCATCATTTTTCCCATCATGAAAAGACTTGTTATTTATAATCTTTTGGCAACATTCCGAACTTCTCTTTAAAACATTTTGCAAAATGGGAAGAAGAAGCAAAGCCTAACCGTTCTGCTGCCTCAGCTATGCGAACACCATTTGCAATTAATTCAGCTGCTTTGTTTAAGCGGAAGTTCTTCACATAGTTATTAGGAGGCATACCAAACAAACCTTTCATCTTCCGGTAAAGATTAGAATGACTCATATTCATTTGATCTGCCAATATATCAATTGAATAATTTTCATTAATAACCTGCTCCGATAAAATTGCATTGATCTTGTCTATAAATTCTACATCTTTTTGAGAAATAGCAAAATCCGAAAGTGAAGAAGATGAACCAATTGTGATGTCCGTCATCTGTTTATGAAACGCCAATCGCAGTTTTAATAAATTCTCGATCTGTTTATAGAGCTGCTTAACAGAAAACGGTTTCTCAAGATATACATCAGCACCACTTTCAAGTCCTTCCACTTTAGATTCCAATGTCGTTTTTGCAGTCAGCAAAATAACAGGAATATGAGAATAAGCCATATCGGATTTTACATGATTACAAAGTTCAAGTCCATCCATTTCAGGCATCATAACATCACTGACAATAACATCCACACTCTGGCGTGTGAGTATTTCCAATGCTTCTTTTCCATTACCGGCACGTATCACCCTAAACCAAGTACTTAAAGCTTCCCGAGTTAGATTTAACAATTCAAGATTATCCTCCACCAATAAAACAGTGAATCTCCTATTAGCAAATTCAGAAACAGAAGTCACCTCTTCTCCAACATCTACAGCATCCGTTTCAGTCAATTCATCAGATACATCTTCTGTTTCTACAGTTCCCAATGGTAAAGATAATACAAATGAAGCACCGCCCTCGGAACTATTTTCCAGAAACAAACTTCCATGATGGGCTTCTGCCAAAGACCTTGCAAATGCCAAACCAATCCCAGTACCCTTAGATGATGCCACAGGATCATCAGGCAATTGATAAAAAGCTTGAAATATTTTATCGCGTTGGTCCTCCGGAATACCGGGACCATCATCAGTGACCTCTATCCTCACCTCGTCATCTACTGATAATACCTTCAATTCAATTCTGGATTTCGCATATTTCATCGCATTCCCTATCAAATTTACCAGAATCTTACTCATCTTTTCCGAATCAATCATCATGTTAATCTCTTCATGAGGCAAACAAAGATGTAATGTCAGTCCTCTCAACTCCGCAGAACCGCAGAATTGATTAAAAATATCACTGACCAATGCATTAACATTGCATTTCTTCAAATTCAACTGCAAAGCACTACTTTCCAACTTCTGAAAATCAAGTAACTGATTGATGATTCCCAATAGATAATCTACATTCTTTTCTATTACAGAAATATACTTATTCTCTTTCCCTTTGATTTCCTCTTCTCTCAATTTCTCCAACGGCAAACGAATCAAACTTAGCGGAGTTCGTATTTCATGTACCCAATTAATAAAGAAATTGATTTTCGATTTATACATTTCTTTTTCTTTGGTAGTCTGATACTCCTCCATCCGACGTTTATACTTACGCCTGACATACAAATTCCAACGCCAACCAAGAAATACGATAGCAGCAAGTAACAACAATGCATATACCACATAAGCAATAGTAGTCCGCCACCAGGGAGGAGTAACCACAATCCATAAAGAAATTGCCTTTTCAGTCCAATAATGGTCATTATTTGAACCACGAACCAAAAACTCATATTCTCCCGGAGGAAGGTTGGTATAGGAAGCTGTATTATTAGAAGAGTTGTTAATCCATTCCTTATCTACTCCGTTCAAGATATACGCATAACGATTTCTAAGAGGATCTTCATAGCTAAGTATCGCAAAACGAATTGTAAAACTGTTATTCTCATAAGGTAATTTTATTTTATCAACAGTATAAAAAGGCTTATCCAACCGGAGCAACCGCCTCACTTCCCGCTCATTATTCAAATTAGGGAAACTGATATTTATAACATAAACAGGAGGAAGATAGGTGTTATCTGTAAATTCTTTCGGTTCAAAAACATTAAATCCGTTCACTCCTCCAAAATACATCTTTCCAGTCGATGAAGCTAATGAAGATTGCGCTGTGAACTGATTCCCCTGCAAACCGTCATTTATAGTAAAAAGACAGTTCTTATTCTTATCTGCAGGATTAAACTGATATAACCCGGAATTACAGGAAATCCAAAAGTTGCCGGCCAGATCCTGCTCTATCGAATAAATAACCTTATCCGGTAACCATATATTTTCCGGATCAAAATCAACAAAAGTTTCTGTTTCTTTGGAAAAAGAGCATAATCCTCCACCATTGGTCCCAAACCACATCGTACCTTTCCTATCTTCAAATAATGTTATCACGGAGTTACTCGTAATAGTAGTCAGGTCCTCCCGGATATGTTCAAAATGTTTCCACTCTTCACCAACTGTATTATAACAGAAAACGCCGCGATTTGAAGTCGCAATCCAAAGATTATTGTACATATCCTCATAGATGTCAGTTACAGAAGCCATAGCACCGACATTTATCACAGTTATAAAATTATCCGATTGTGGATTATAACGACATAATCCCCAGCTTGTTCCGACAAAGATTTCTCCTTTACGATCTTTAAAAAGGCTTAATACATCATTACTGCAAAGTGTATTCGGAATATCACGGGAATAAGTATAACTTTTAATATTCCCTGTCTTCAGATTTAACACATGCAATCCTTCAGCATAAGTTCCTACCCAAAGATTATCGCCCTCCAACAACAAACTACGTATATCGTATTTTATATTTGATTTCTTCAAAAAATACTCATGAAAAGAATGAGTTTGTGAATTGAAAAACCACAATCCATTCCGGGTTCCCACCCAAACATTCTTCTCCCGATCTTCACAGAAAGGTCCTATCTCCTTATCTGCTTTTTCCATCCCCGTCAAAGACAGAGAATAAGTAGAAAAACGCTTCGACTGTTTAGACATGTAATTTATTCCACCGGAATTAGTCATTACCCAAAGTGTACCTTCATTATCCCGCATCATCGCGTGTACAGTCGGATCGCTCAAAGCCCATAAACCAAACGGAGAGTCTCCCCTACGAAATGTCTTACGCTCACGGTCAAATAAATAAATGCCATTGTCTGTACCAACCAGCATTTCTTTCCCGTTATAGTCCATCAGACAAAGAATAGAACTGAAACTCTCTGCAGACGTATTATATATTTTTAATTCCTGACTTCCTTCCTGATAGCACCCTAACGAATTCGTCCCCACACCGCACCAAATTTCATGATCAATACTATGGAGACAGTTAATCCTCTGATTGCCAATATTCAATTCGAATGAAACCGGATAACTTTGCAGAAAAGTTCCTTGTTCATCAAAGCACAATAATCCCTCCTGCATAGAAGAGACATAGACAAGAGAATCCGTACCTTGGCAAATATCCCAGGCAAAAAAAGTCCGGATACTATTTTGAGTCAGAACGTCTTTTACCGGATCATAAATAAAGATGCCTTGTCCCAAAGTAGCTATCCAAATCAAACCATTTTTAGTTTTTACGATTTTCTTGACTTCGCAACTAATGAATACTCCATATTTAGTTGTCTTATCAAAATACAAGAAATGATCGTCAGAGCGATCATAAATGTATAGCCCGGAACTTGTTCCTATCCAAAGGTCTTCACCCTCTTCCATCAAAGAACCGACAAAGTTGTTCCCTAAAGAATATTTGTCATTTAGAACATTCCGATAAATTTTATTTCCGCTACCATAATAGCAGTTCAACCCATTACTCGTACCTATCCATAAAAAGCCATAACTATCTTGAATTGCACACCAAGTTGTGTTATGAGACAATCCGTTTTCTACTTGATATTTCTTAAAAGAAAACTCTGCAGATGCCATTAATGGCTCAATACAAAAAATAATAAGACTGATAAATGCTATTATTGCTTTTTTCATATTATATACCCATGTCGATTCAGCGAGTCAAATATAGCTATTTTAGTAACCCAAGCCAAATCTCAAAATTATTTTCACTTGGAGAATAGATAAAAACAACACAGATAACGTCTATTGATCTCATCGACGTTATCTGTGTGCCAAACAATACATTTACCTCATTGTCTTCAGACGATTAATCATGCAATCCCTTTTTTCTCAAATAATCCAGCATGAATCCCGGACGATCAGTCTGGAGAATCCGTGCCCCTAGCTCTTCAATCAGATATCCATAGTTTCCATCCGGATCTTTTAAAGCCTGATCGTCTTCATGTCCTCCCGCAAGAGAAGCCCACAACGTATTGTACCAAATCCGACTCTTTCCCAGAATAATCGATTTCACTTTTCGAGGCAAAGGACTGGAAGAATCCGAATAAACCAATTCGAAGGCAGCAGGATGCAGCTGTGTCATATAGTCCCTGACCTTCTTTTCGCCATCCTTTCCGTCAAGTCCTATCACCGGTATGTAAATCACTTTATCCAGATAATCTCCAAACTCACTTTTGACAGTTTCCACCGGCTGGCCTCCTTTCATTATCACCAAACTGGCAGTTCCGGTTTTCTCGAGCACAGCGTATACCTCGTCAAACACAGAATACGCCTTATCCAAGTTAAACATAATCTGACCTTTGCCTGCCAACAATGCCTCTTCCAATGTTGGAACAATATGTTCTGTCAGATTTCCATCCTTATCTTTCAGTTTCAACTTCTTGATTTCTGCCAATGTATAATCCTTAATCAATCCTTTACCATTGGTTGTCCGGTCTACACGGTCATCGTGCATCAATATTAATTGTCCGTCTTTAGTCTTGTGAATATCAATCTCCACAATATCCACTCCCATTTGTATGGCACTATCAATTGCCGCTACGGAATTTTCCGGTGCACTCCGCCAGTTCCCCCGGTGTGCCACGACTAACACCTGATCGGACTTCGGATCTAAAAATGCCTTACGGATCATTTCTCCCCGTTGCGCAAACAATATAAGAGGTTGCAAACAACAGAATATCCCTAACCATATCAGTTTGTAGTTTTTCATTGTCATTCGTTTAAATAAATTGTATCATTATTCTTGATAAGCTCCCGGCCACATCGCATTTTTATCACGCGGATTCCCCAACTGGTCAGTGGAAAAAGCATCCATCTCATCCAACCATTTTCCAAACTCCTCACCTAAATTCTGGAAAGGACAACTATCCGGTTTAAAGCCGGTTGTGATCGCATTCTTAACAGCGTCGGCAGCAGTCCGGGTAAACTCATTCACATTCCCGTCCCAAGTATAGACAGAACGATTGGCATCCCATACGACATTTAAAGAGCTAATCGTACTGTTATACTTATCAAACTCTGATGTTGTAAACTTGTTGGTTGATGCAGGCATGATCGTACCGCCCATCAGATTATACCCTTTGGATGTCAAATGGCGAGTATCATCACCGGACATTTCAACAACCGGATTAGCTGCATTTTTATTCAGGATGATATTATTCATCAAGAATGATTGCCGGGCCGGCCAGGATTCACAACGAATAACAGCCCCGCTATTTTGAGCACCATCCTCGATAATGGTAGAGTTTACAATCAACATACTCCCCGCGCCGTTAATGGTTCCATCTCTACCACTATTATTGGTAACAGTTGTATTATTCATACATAAATGACCGTTTGACATTTGAATAGCATAACCGAACTGTCCGCCTTCATTGCCTGTAATGGAGCAATTATTCATAAAAAGAATACTCCCACTGTCATTGACACGAATTGCGCCTCCACGCGAAGATGCCTTGTTGTTTCTCAACTGCACATGATTTAGTTTGGCTGTCCCCTTATACATGAATATACCGGAACCACCAGCCTCACCTGAACCATTTACTCCCGCATTATAGCACTTTTCAATGATACAATGATTCAACTGTAATGTTGCATTGCCACTGCTACCATTCGCAATCAGGAATCCACCACTATAGCCATTTATTTTCTCATTGGGATGATAACCGCAAGAGAACGTACAACCTTCAAATGTAATATCTATCTGGTTTCCTAATGTAAACAAGGAATAATCACCCGCATCCGCAATGCCGTTATTATTTGCATCTCCTGTGAAAGTAGTCAGATACCGGACAGGATCACGCTTGCTTAAATCCTTCCGGGTACTTTGAGGATCATATCCACACACAACCTTTATTTCGACTTGTTTACTATATCCGCTATACTCTATTTTCAGACCGGCTTCCTGATCTGCTATCAAATAGGTACCGCCTGCCACATAGATATTCTTACCATCCAATTTCTTAGCATTCGCAGTCGTGATCGCACTGTTAGTGTTAGTTCTCAATAGATTGCGTAACCCGTCTACTCCCATTGCATTATCCCAATCCATACCGGTAGCATTCCCTGTAGCATGCTCTTTCACATAATAAGCGTCCAATTGCAATTCCGTTGCATCTCCCCCATTGATTGTACCAGTCTCCCATGGAGTGACAATCGGTTCACTCAATCTAATGACCGAACCTTCTACTTTCAAAGTAAATTCATAACAAAATCCGGCCTTTATTGCAGGAATGCCCGGCAATACCAGATCTTCCCCCTTGTAATTTAAAGAAACGAAAGTACTATTAGGATTTGCAGTTCCCGGAGCTACGATCGCCGTATATTTACATCCGCTTTGTCCGGCTTTCCCTCCTTCAGGAATGGTGACATACGGTGAAACAAGTGCAGTTCCCGATGAAACATTTCCGTCCGTATATCCCTGATAGGAACCGATTTTAACTCCTAGAGCTTTACTTTGTGAGTCTATATCGTCCAATGTCATGATAACTTTCGCCATTCTCCGGTTCATATTCAGATGAAGGACACCTGATCCCTCATTTATAGCATCTTCTACTGTGCAAGTCATGTAGTCTGCGCTCGCCAGATTTTCCAAACTCTGCTGATTAATAGGAAGAGAGAAGTTGGCTACGCTTGTTCCTTCAGTCACCGGATAAAAGGCAGAATAAGTAACAGGTTCATTTCCCCACCTAAGATAATAGTTATCCGTAGGAGCCCATTGCCCTCCAGACAACATATAAGTCACACTACCATCTTCGCAACTCAACAGAATCTGGTCTCCATTATTAAATTGCATTTGCTGTTCATTTGTTCCTGTAGGATTACTACGGGTATATGCAGCATCAATAACAGCATTGATCTTGATTGCACCGGAGTCTTCATTGAACACGGCTATCTCTTTATCCGTATCACAAGCTGCCATACCCGTTAATATACATGCAGCCAATATATGTTTAGTAATTTTCATAACTCATCTCCTCCTTTTTATTTCTGATCGATAATCTGACCGGTTGCCCGATATTTCATTTGCATGGTAGCCAACCGTGCCGTTTCATTTACATTCAGTGTCAGCGTATGCTCTACTCCCTTTTGCAACTCAATGGGCTCTTCGGCAGTCCATATATACAATTTTCCGTCATAACTGAAATTGACAGAAAAGCCTTCTATTATTGTTTGCGGGAGAAGAATGCATTCATACCCATCCGTACCCTTATAGGGGGCGATAGTTGTAGCTACAGCATCTTCCCGTGGAATGACTACCGGTTCCGGCACTGACAAATCACAAATACCACCCGCTATTGTACCATTTACAGCCATATCGCCCAGTTTACTGATCGCCGCATCTTCCATACCATTATTTACCGTCACTTTTATAATCAGCTTGCTCATGGCATGATCCAAAGTAACTTTCAATCTACCATCTGCGGTGAGATCCTGTTTCGGATCAACTATTGATTTAGTCAACAGGAAATCAGAAGCAATCACATTTTCTTCAGTAGTTTGGTTGCTTTGTATGTTGATAGCTAACGGAGTGTCTAAACTAGCTTCCGAAATGTAAGGAGCATACGCCACTACTGTTACCGGAGTTCTTGCATTATCCCAAAGCATTTGTTGCCCGTCCGCCGTATTCCAGTCATTATTAGATTTTACCATTTGCGAATTATAATCATAAGCAATGTTTTCACTGTTATGAATGATCAGTCCAAAACTCTCCAGATTACTTGCATCATATCCGGCACGCGACACAGGCGCATTCACTTCTGTCACAATACGGATTATATGATCTTCGGGAAAGTTGCCGGTCGGCTGCGTCCCGTCTTCAATGTTTGAACAGCCTGTCAGACTAATGACCAAAGCGGTCATTATATAAAATTTGTTTTTCATATCACAATTACTTTTTAAAGATTCAGTTGGACAATACAGCATCATAAGCTCCCATTTGCATCTTATCAGGATTGCGTGTCACGCCACGCTGATCCAATCCGAAAGCATCTTCACCAATCCATTCCACAAAGACTTCACCTAAATTAACCACAGGAGAAGCAGCAGGATTGAAACTTTTCACAGCATTAACCACAGCTTGTTTGGTAGCATAGCCAGTCACCTGTCCGATCTGATTAATATCCCACTTATAAACACCCTCTTCTGCCAGGTTACCATTCACAAGGGTAGGATAAGCTGTATCAAGAATATTCATCGTAAAATTATTAACTCGCTGATATAAGTTATACCCCATTGAATAAGCTTCTTTATTTGCTCCATTCAAAATGAAGCTCGGAGCAGTAGAATTCTCGGAAATCAACAGGTTATTAATAAACTTAGTATCACCATCAATAGAGGTTTCACATCGGAAGGCGCCATACTCCTGATCAATATCATGCCCTACAATCGTACTATTAGCGAGCATGAAACTACCTCCCCCGTTTAAAGCAGCACCTTTTCCCGAATTTCCGACAATGGTTGTATTATTCATACAAATATGTCCCGATGATACCTGAATACCGACTCCAAAAAGTTCTCTTACTGAATTGCCTGTTATCAGGCAATTATTCATAAACACAACAGCCTTATCGCTGTTACACCGTATTGCTCCGCCACGGCTATCCGCCGCATTATCCAGAAACTTCACATTGTTAAGTTTCGAGCTCCCGGAAGCAATAAGAATAGCTGTACCTCCCGCTATTCCCCCTTGCCCGTTGACAGCTTCCGTTTTACAATCCCTGATGATACAATCCGTTAATTCGACAGAAGTACTATTGGCATTACCATTGATATAAATTCCGCTACCACACTCGTTAGACTTGGCATCATTATTAGAGAGGTACCCATATTGAAAAGTAACTCCTTCAATCCCAATAATCCCCCCTTTCACCAACAATAATCCGCAATCACCGGAATCAGCCTGATTATTACCGTTTACATCTCCGCTGATCACTGTCTTATAAGTATCAATAGAACGCTTCGTCAGATCCATCCCTTCGCTCAACAAACTATATCCTCCTTTGATCGCTTTAATGTCTTTGCGGATAATCACCCCGAGTCCTCCGGTCTCGGACATCACATATTTTCCCTGGCTCATGTAAATAGTACTCTTGGACAGATCGATAGATCCACTCAATAATTTGCGAAAACCAGCTACATCCATTGCCTGATCCCATGAAGTACCATCCATGTCCCCTTCACCGAATTGAGTTACAAAATAACTTTCCAGTCCTTTTTGCAAGACAACTTCTTCATCCAGATCATCATCATAATCAGTAATCATCGGAGGATCAACCATCTCATAATCTTCCTGACACGCCTGGCTCACTAAAATAGTGAAGGCCAGAAGCCCAATCTTTGATATTGTGAGCAACTTATTTTTCATTTTTCTTCATTTTAAACTTGTACACTAAATTGAAATAACTACAGTTCACCGCTTAACGGGCAATATCCGGATAACCGGGATTCTGTTTCAGATATTCATTCTGCTCCAATTGGGTCTGTGAAAACGGAAACAATTCATAATGAGTATCTGCATCCCGTTTCTTGTCCCACCATGCATCCTGAAATCTTCCGAAGCGGATCAAATCCGTCCGACGACGGCTCTCCGCAAGAAATTCCCGCCCCCATTCATCAAGCATTTCTTTTAGATCAAGTACCACGTTACCTTCCGGCTGATAAGCGATATCTGCAGTAAAGTTTTCATAGTTGCGTTTACGCACGCTGTTCAACAGCTTGCCGGCCTCGCCTGCCTGTCCGAGACGAAGAAGGCATTCCGCCTGCGAATAAATAATCTCCGCCAAACGGATTTCCGTATAATCCGACTCTATAAAATATCCTCCATCAAACGGATAGAAAGGATACTTCACACAGTAAAGCCCCGAGTTGAAATCTCCGTTTCCCAGTTTAGACTCCTGATAATTCGGGTTGGCAATATAACCGGATTCTGCGTTACCTTCAAAACGTCCCACTTGATCAAGTAGGTAAAGGACATATTGATTATCCGGATTCTTGGCATATCCCCCACTAATACTGGAATTAGCTATTTTCCCTTCCATGAAGAACATACCTTCCCGTGTATTATTACTCGTATTTACATATTGTTTATAACGTTTATCGCCTGCATATTTGGCGAATTTCTGCGTAACCATGCCCAATTCATAATCAAACAATGCACGTGGTTGCTGGTTATTATAACTTGGCGAAAGTGCATATTTGGGATTTCGGCTGCCATTTCCTTCAATTTTCAGGTATTTCTCACAACCATAAGGAAGGGCCCGTCCGTAAACAGTTCTCTTGTCATTTTGCAGATGCCAGCTAGTCAATCCATAAGAACCGGGAAAACCGAGAATTACTTCATTACACATTTCATTATTCCAGTCAAAAGGTTCGTACCAGTTATTAGCGATTGCATAATAACCGAATTCTCCTCCGGTGATACGCTCACACATATCGATACATTCCTGCCATTTGGGCTGTCCAATCCACTTTTCCGCATTCAAATAAAGACGTACCAGCAATGCAGCAGCTCCCGCCTTGGTAAATTGTCCTTGTTGACCGCCATTACCAGATTGTCCGATTTTGGAAGGTAAAGCTACCAGACAGACATCTCTCAACTCACTTTCGATAAAATCAAACATAACCTGTGGAGATACCTGCTTCCGGTTTTCCGGCTGTTCATTGACCGCTTGGTCAGAAGTCGTAGTTAAGATACAATTACGGTAACTATTAAGCAGGCGAAGATAACAATAAGCTCTCATACAACGTAGTTGCGCTTTAAAACTATCAAACTCACTGTCACTTAAATTAAATTTAGAAGGATTCAATTGAGACAAATCATCCAACACCAGATTGCATTGACCGATACCGCCATACATGCCTTCCCACTCGTTTGTCCAGTCTTCCTGATTAATGTCATCGTATTGATGATAATGATATTTTTCCCATTTACCGCCATCATACCACCAAGTTCCCCGAGTAGGCGTTATCAACTGATCCCCTGTCAGTTCTTCGTGTTCATGACGTCTGACAATGGATTCATAGATATGCTCAAACGGACGAAAAACGGCGTTGATAACATCCTGTTTGGTATTATAATAGTTTTGAGACATGACCTGATCATACACCGTTTCCGACAGATCTGTACAGGATGGCAAACTAATGACTGTACCTGCCATTATCCCTAATCCAATGATATATTTTGTTATTTTCATAATCGTCTTTTATTAGAAACTTACTTGTAATCCTAAAATAAACTGAAAAGCAGACGGATAATAGTTATATCCTCCTCCGAAAGTACCCGGTGTCAGTCCGTTCACTTCGTAGGTAGAAGGATCTACACCGGTAAACTTCGTAAACGTATAAAGATTGTTGGCCGTACCGAACAAACGTATCTTTTCAATATATTTCTTATTCAGGTTCATGGTATATCCTAAAGTGACGTTGTCTATCTTCAGATAATCACCCGGTTCAATGAAATAGTCGGTAATCACATTCTTACCTGTCGTGATATGTGCATTCTTCGAATAAGCGGTCGTCAACTGGTTGGTAGTCATGCTCTGCAATCCGAAATAGAAATCATGCACGTTGAATATGTCAAACCCGGCAGCACCACGGAGGGCAACAGACAAATCAAAGTTCTTATAAGTGAAGTTATGCGTCATAGAGCCGGTGAATTTCGGCAAACCGTTTCCGGTCACAGACTTATCCTCTTCCGTACCTTGGGCTACAGGAATCACATTCCCCTTTTTATCATAAATCAGCCAGTCACCTTTTTTATCCACTCCTGCATAACGATATGTAAAGTAGTTACCAATACGTTCCCCTTCTTCAATCCGCTGCAAATATCCCGGATTATTCGGATTCGCCATGCTACAGGTAGAGTAATATTTTTGTCCTTTATATATATCGTTGGAAAAACTAACAAACTTATTGTTATTAGTAGCCCCCACTAATGTGAAACTATAAGTGAAATCCTTTGTCCGGACAGCATTTACTGTAACATCAAGTTCGAAACCGGTATTACGCAATGTACCTACATTGGTATAGATGGTGGAGAACAAGTTAGGTGGTACCGGTACAGAATAATCTCCGAGCAAATCACTTTGTTTACGATGGAAATAGTTAAATGAACCGGTCACTTTGTGTGAGAAGAGTGAGAAGTCCAAACCCACATTCTGATTATGTCCCTTCTCCCAGCGCAATTCCGAGTTCGTATTTTTGCTCGGTCCCCATACATGAAAACGGTTACCATTGTATTGATACCAACCGAAAGCCCGGTAAGTAGCCAGAGAATTATAATTTCCTATTTCCTGATTACCTGTCACCCCATAATCATAACGTACTTTCAAGTCATCAATCCATGAAAGTCCTTTCATAAACTTCTCATCCGAGATACGCCAACCGACAGATACAGCCGGGAAATTGCCCCATTTATGATTCTCGCCAAAGCGGGAAGACCCTTCGTGGCGTAAAGAGAAAGTAAACAGGTAGCGCTCTTTCCAATCATAATTAACACGTCCGAAGAAGCTGATTAACTTATGGTCATTCTTATAGGAGCCCATCATTGTTTTTCCATCTTTTGCCGCTTCCAGCCCGGAACCCAGATTATTATACGTCAATCCATCCGAAGAGAAATTCCAGTTTTCAGCAGACATTCCGGAATTTACACCATAATTATAGCTATACCCCACCATTGCACGGATCTGATGATTCTTGATACGTGTAGAGAAATTTGTTACCCATTCCAGATTGTTAGTCGTACTTTTGTCGAAGTCACGGCTGGCTTTTCCGGTGACACCATCATTTACGTTAGAACCATAAGTAGACGGTGTAAACCATCCGTTAAATTTATCAACTTGATATTGAGAAATAGTGACCTGCGACTTCAATACCATGTCCGGATTCTTCGGATTAAACAGAGGCAGCAGATTAACGGCAGCCGTAGCATTCCATTCCAGCAACTTAATTTCCGTACCATTCTCTTCTTCATTCAATTGCTCTACGATATTAGAACCTTCCGTTCCACTGGGAAAACGATAGTACCCATTAGCCGATTCCGAATCATAAATAGGCATTGTCGGATTGTTTTTAATAGCATTGCTATATACATTGGCTGATTTGTTCCGGTCGATAACACGAGGAGTTATATTAGCAGAGAACGTGAATAGCCCGTCTTTGGTTGTATGGTTAATATTGGCACGTGCTCCATATTCACGACGGTCGGAACGCAAATCAATACCACGGGCATTACGATAGTCGGCGGTCACCCGATAGTTGGTTCTCGCATTACCGCCGGAAAATGTCAATGTATGCATGTGAGTCACCCCCAATTGAGTAACGGCATCAAACCAGTCTGAATCAGCTCCCATATCGGAAAGCGGATTAGACACTGTGCGATAAGCACGGTATTCTTCCGCATTCATGATGTCGAGTTCTTTTTTAGCTTTATTAAAAGTAACGGAAGTACTATAGGTTGTATGAACCTGTCCATCTTTGGTCCCTTTCTTTAGATTAATCAGGATAACCCCGTTACTACCCCGCGTACCATAGATCGCAGAAGCAGCACCGTCTTTCAATACATCAATCGATTCAATATCGGCAGGGTTAATATTCGTCATATCACCTCCCGGCACTCCGTCTACCACAATTAACGGTCCTAAACCTGCATTACGGGAAGAGACACCACGAATCTGAATACTTCCTTGATTGTTCGGATCGGCCAGAGCTGTGTTAGAAACCGAAACGCTGGAAACTTTCCCCTGCAAAAGCATGGAGGCATCGAGGCTGGATATCTGATTCAGATCTTTCGCACCTATATGCGAAATAGCCGAAGTCATTTCTTTCCGTTTCATCGTACCGTAACCCACCACTACCACTTCATTCAAAGCGGTCGATTCTTCTTTCAATACGATCTTCAATAACTGGCCGTTTTTAACAGCCACTTCTTGTGTTTCATAACCGATATAAGACACTTTCAGGTGTCCATTCTTAGGTACGTTCACCAGAAATTTACCGTCTATATCTGTAATAGTACCCTGCTTCGATTCTACGACTACTACGGAAGCGCCAATAACTGGTTCGCCCTTTTCGTCCGTCACCGTACCTGATACCTTACTTTCCTGCTGAACTTCCAAAGAAGCTCCCTTTACCTGTATACCGGAAAACAGTATCAGCAATATACCTAACAGACAGGTACACGTTTTGAAATGAATATTCTTCATAAATAAATGATTTTATGTTAGATGATAAAGTTAACGCAATCCTCTTGCTTGTAAAGCGGAGATTAATACTTCCGGTGCATCTGTCTGTATCATACGTACTTCAGGATAAATCTGAAGAAGCTCATCCAGATAAGTCGTATTTATATCATATTCAGGTATTAATCCGGATAATACATGAAGCATATTGACTGTAGGAATCATTCCCTCACTGACGGCAGTTCCTATAGGAGTACTTTGTCCGTTGGGAGCATAAGAATATTGCACGAAGTAATTACCCGGAAGTCCTACCAGAGGTTTATAAGCGCTTTGTGCCCATGTGTACACGTGTGCCTTTTTAGAAATAGACAACACTTCTTCTGCTTTCTGGCTACTGTTACAATAGAAAAAGACTTGTTCCATCATATCCAGTTCCTTGACAACATTCATCACCTCTTGGGTAGAGGCTGTACGTGGAGAATAATCCAGATTGAAATATATTTTTCCACGCCCTGCTTTCAGAAACTCTTCCAATGTGGGCATCTTCTCATCGGTCACCCTTCCATTCCGGTCCAACAGATTATATTGCTGAATTTCAGCATAAGTCATTTTCGTAATATCCCCTGTGCCGTTAGTCGTAGCATTGATTGTCTGGTCATGGCACACCATAACTACTCCATCGCTTGTGAGATGAGTGTCACATTCAATCACATCCGCTCCTGCATTGATGGCAGCTTCTACAGCAGATACCGAATTTTCGGGAATAGTCTTGTCTGTTGTATGAGAGCGATGCGTCATAGCCCATACCATTTTGTTATCTGCATCCCTGAATTGCTTCATGGCTTCTGTCAGTGCCAATAAGTCGTAAATACGGATCCTTTTCTGTACTGCATGCTCACCCGCTGTCACTAACATCGTGTAGTCACCACTTTGTGTATAAGCATGAGTGATAGGCGTAGCTGCTTTCCCTTCCTTGACTGTTCCGTCACCAAAGTCGACAGTAACGTCAGTATTACTGTCGATATTGTTAAACACCACTTCCACTACCTCTTTCAGCATAGCACGGGTGCTCGTTTGCAGATAAGGATTCTTTTTTACGGGATCATCATCTGAACATGCCATAAAACTAATTCCGCATAAAACAATTAAACTGTATGCATATTTTATAGCCAGTAATTTTAAAATTCTTCTCTTTATAAGAAGAAAGGACAATAGATTTTCATTTCTCATTGCGCGTTTTACATTAGTTGATTTATTTAATAGATTACGTTGCAAACATAAGTAATACGCACTAAAAAAAAGGAAAAAAAACATTCAATAAAAGATGAGAATTTTTCTTTTCGTGAAAAAGAAGACCATTTAAATAAGAAAAGAAAGAAACGGGCTCTTTTTGAATAAAACGGGCGTATTGCAAAAAGTACGCCCCCTATTTTCATTTGCGTTCAGGAGTGCCTGACGGTTTGCGAAGCGGGAATCCTTCTTTCTGCGGAATTCCTAAAACAGGGATTCCTTCCTTATCCCACTCTATTTTCTGCATACGCGGCGTCCGGCTATCCAAAACAAGCATATCATACAAACTCTTACGGGCGTGATAAAGCATATACCATTCCTTACCGTCAGGTGAAGGAATAAAACAGATACTACCGGGTCCATATACATGATTTTCCGGTGCTTGCTTAAACACAGGCTCCGGTGCCTTTTTCCAAGAAGCCGGATTCAGCAGATCGCTGTCAGTATCGGCAGTCAGCAGTCCTACACAGTAGTAAGGAGTCCAATTACCACTTGCCGAATAATAAATCAATAACTTATCTTTCTTCAAAGAATAGAAGAATTGCGGTGCTTCATTGACACGAATCGGATAGGCAGTTTTATTACCATCTATACTGATCCACTGGCATTCCCATTCATATTCTGGTTCGGAAATCAAAATACGGTCAGAAGCCAGTGTCCATGGGTTCTCCATTTCGGCAATATAAATACATTGATTTTCCTGATAAACTCTACGTTTCTGCCATCCACACCAGATTAAATAACGCTTTCCTCCATGTTCAAAAGTACTGGCATGAATTGCCCAATTATTATCTTCATCAGTTGATATTCTTCCCTTCATGACAAATTCCCCTTTCATCGGGTCAGCAGACTCATTCTCAAGCACATAAATCTGACGATTATCAATATTTCCATCATCCGCACAACAATAAATATACCATTTATTATTAATGTAATGTATTTCAGGTCCCCAAAGATGAAATGCGTTTGACGAATTTTGAGGTACCCACACATCTTTCTGGGATGCTTCCGCCAACCGGGTTATATCATCTGTTGCCCATAAAGTGATGCGGTCGCTCATACTTTGGGTATAATAATATATTCCGTTATGGAATACCGCCCATGGGTCTCCTCCTCTTGACAAAAGCGGATTCGTATAAACAGGTACGGAATCGAGGTCTACCCGCTCATGTGTTTTTTTATTCTGACCGGATGAGCAACCCACCAAAAGAATAAGGAGAAAATACAATAAAATTCGCATAGTAATACTTATAATATATATAAATAATAGCCTGTTAAATGACCAATTAAGAAATTCAAGACAGATACAACGAAAATGGGACGGCAATATATAACAAAAGTGTTGAACCTGCAAACAAAGAAAGTGAAAAAACAAATCAAAACAGCCCTTTACAAGCAGCAATATATGAAATAATTATTTTTCCGGCAATTTGGTTGATTCTCGCTATTTATTGGCAAATAATCAACCTTTATTTCATTGATTTTTCATCATTTTTGTGGCATAACTTTAATATTTATAGACATGAATTCCAAAATAGTATTCTTTTTCATGATTATGTGTTGCTGTTCAGTAACCTTATTTGCTCAAACAAATACGGGCAAAAAACAGACAAGTACTAATCCGGTTTTTGACGGTTGGTATGCAGATCCCGAAGGAGTCGTTTTCGGTGATAAATACTGGATTTATCCGACTTATTCAGCTCCTTTCGAACAACAATTGTACATGGATGCCTTTTCTTCCCCAGATTTGGTACACTGGAGAAAACACCCGAAAGTCCTTTCTGTCGAAAATATCAGCTGGTTAAGGAATGCTTTATGGGCACCTGCCGTGATAGAAGCAAATGGGAAATATTATTTCTATTTTGGAGCAAACAACATATATCATGAGAGTGAAGTGGGAGGTATAGGTGTGGCTGTATCCGATCGTCCGGAAGGTCCTTTCAAGGATGCGCTCGGAAAGCCGCTGATCGGCAAGATCGTGAACGGAGCGCAACCTATTGACCAGTTTGTATTCAAGGACGATGACGGTCAGTATTATATGTATTACGGCGGTTGGGGACATTGCAATATGGTGAAGATGGGATCTGATCTAATCAGTATCGTACCTTTTGAAGACGGAACAACTTATAAAGAAGTGACTCCGGAAAATTATATAGAAGGACCTTTTATGCTTAAACACAATGGCAAATATTATTTCATGTGGTCAGAAGGCGACTGGACAGGACCCGATTATTGTGTAGCGTATGCCATTGCGGATTCGCCTTTTGGTCCGTTCAAAAGAGTCGGAAAGATTCTGGAGCAGGACACTAAAATAGCTAATGGTGCCGGACATCATTCCATTATCAAAGGTCCGGGAAAGGATGAATGGTATATTGTCTATCATCGCCGCCCTTTGGGTGAAACCGATGGGAACTACCGCATTACTTGCATTGACCGAATGTATTTTAATAAAAACGGTACTATCAAACCTGTAAAAATGACCTCCGGCGGAATAAAAGCCAGACCATTGCGCTAACCAGTTATTTATTATAGCGATGAAACTTAAAATAATATCCATGAAAAAGTCCTTATTAGTCTTAGCTTTATTGTTTTCATTGGTATCCTTTGCTCAATCTCCGGTCGATAAATCTTTTCCTCCGGAAGAGTTGTTTGCTCTAGGATCTTACTATTACCCCGAGCAATGGGATTCCTCCCAATGGGAACGTGATTTGAAGAAAATGTCGGAGATGGGAATCAAGTTCACCCATTTTGCGGAGTTCGCCTGGGCCATGATGGAGCCGGAAGAAGGAAAGTATGATTTTGAGTGGCTGGATCGTGCCGTCTCTTTAGCAGAGAAATATGGTCTGAAGGTAATTATGTGTACTCCTACTCCCACACCTCCCGTCTGGCTGTCAAAAAAGTACCCCGACATACTGATTCAGCGGGATAATGGAGTTTCTATTCAACACGGACGGCGTCAGCATGCTTCCTGGAGTAGCGACCGTTACCGTCGTTATGTAGAAAACATTGTTTCCCGTCTGGCAATGCGTTATGGCAATCACCCTGCTGTTATCGGCTGGCAGATTGACAACGAGCCGGGACATTACGGAGTAGTGGATTACAGTGAAAATGCACAAATAAAATTCCGTGTCTGGTTACAGAAGAAATACGGCACCATCGACAAACTGAATGATACATGGGGCACCTCTTTCTGGAGCGAAACCTATCAGAACTTCGAGCAGGTTCGCCTTCCCAACCAGCAGGAGGTACCTGAAAAGCCCAATCCTCATGCCATGCTCGACCTGAACCGTTTTATGGCGGACGAATTGGCGGGCTTTGTTAATATGCAGGCAGACATCCTCCGGCGGCATATCCACAAAGACCAATGGATCACTACCAACCTGATTCCTGTTTTCAATCCGGTTGATCCGGTACGGATCGATCATACGGACTTCCTGACCTACACCCGCTATCTGGTGACTGGACATAATCAGGGAATAGGTAGCCAAGGTTTCCGGATGGGGATTCCCGAAGATCTCGGATTTTCAAATGACCAGTTTCGTAACCGTGTCGGCAAAACATTCGGAGTGATGGAACTACAGCCCGGTCAAGTAAACTGGGGAGTGTATAACCCTCAACCCTTACCCGGCGCTGTGCGTATGTGGGTGTATCACGTTTTTGCAGGTGGTGGGAAGTTTGTGTGCAATTACCGTTTCCGTCAACCTCTGAAAGGCAGTGAGCAATATCATTACGGCATGATAATGACCGATGGGGTGACTCTTTCTCCGGGCGGTGAAGAATATGTACGTATTACGCAGGAGATGAAAAAGCTTCGTGCCGCCTACGATAAGAAAAGCCGTATGCCCAAACAGCTGGCTTCCCGACGCATTGGACTGCTTTTCGATATGAACA